>WAKA01000001.1 GCA_015523565.1 Candidatus Heimdallarchaeota archaeon
AATTGACTCCATGATTGGAAGAAAATTGATATTGATAGGTTTCTTCGTTGTTTTCATATTTTTTGTTGACAAGATGCTTTTCATGATATTGGATTATTTGATTAATGATACTGAAAATCAAGACAATAAAAAAGTCTTCAATGTTGTTGGACTAGAAATTTTCAGAAAATCTTTCACAAAAAGGGAGATTAAGAGATTATTATTGCTTATCATCTTGATCCTAATATCTTTGAATGGTTTATATCCTATGATTAATTCAGAGCAAATTGGTGAGAATCAATGGGGCACTCTTACATTGAGTGTTGAAAATATGACCTATTGGGATTTTATAACTTGGAAACAAACAAGCAATTTATCTATGGAAGTGTCTGGAATTGCTTTGATTTCACAAGCATCATATTCAAAGGACAATGGGCAATTTAATTTGGCAATAGTCGATTCAGATTTTAACAAGCTGACTCTTGGTTCAAAATCAATTTCGCCAGACAATCTTCCTAAAAATATAAATGGTATTCTTTCTTTGGAAGCAATGAAAAACCATAATATGAAATTGGGTGATAGAATACGGGTTGTTGTTGGGTCGGTTCCTTTCTTTTTGAAAATTATTGACACCTTTGATTTTCTTCATCCCTTTACTTATGATGGAAATAGTGTCATTTCTGCCTATGTGTCTTTTTTGGAATTCAATGAAAGTATTCTTTCTTCGATTTCTCTTTCATATATTGGCATTCAACTCAAAAATGGTGAAAACAAAACATTGATTACACAAAAAATATCAAGTTCAATCAATAGAACTGTAGAACGGGTTTCATTTGATATTAACCAAAAAAATAGTTTGATTCGTGTATCTAAATTTTTACCAGACCAACTATTTTTACTAAATTTTCTTGGTTCCATATTGTTGTTTTCATATTTCTATATCTTGATATGGATGGAATTTGTGGAACAATCAAGAAATGTTTCACAATTATTAAAGTTCAGAGGTTTTAAAGACAGTGGATTTGAAAAAAGCTTTAGAAAATTGTATTTCCTTGTTTCTATAGTTGTCACATTAATTGCGAATATATTGATTATCGGTTATGAAGCATTTTCATCATCTCTGCCACGTATCATATTCCTATTAACCAAATTGAAGATATTAGTTCAAAACATCTTAATTCAGAATCTTATAATATTATCACTTTTTCTTATAAATTATGTTTTAATAAAAATTTCATTGAAAGGTAAAACCTTAAAAGAAAGTGCATAACTAAAAACCATGGTGAATTAAATCAAAGTCTTGAACAAAAAAAATGTAGTGTAAATTACCTATTAGGTATTTGTTTCTTTTGTTTTTGAATTTGTCTCTTTCAATCACCCAAATAATGCTTATTCAGGAAACCTTTATTTTTTAGGTTTTCCAGCCAAAACTGTGGAAAGAAGATCACTTTTTGAACTCTTGCCTGCCTTGCTGGTTTTCTTGGATGCGGTTTATTTCATCCTTCAACCCCGCAATGTTTTCAACCAAGACCAGGGAAAGCTTTTCGGAACACAGATGTACAGGAAATCCTCAATTTTCTTTTCAGTTGTCAATGGAGCAAACTATACCTTGAAAATCTCTGTCTTGGCTTTTGTCCTTTGGTTCATCATTCCTGTCATTCGAAATAAGGCGTCATTTTTCATTCCCCCTTTAACTGTTTCACTTGTCTGGGCGGCTGAGCGATTCAGGAATTCCCTTTTGGAAGTCTTCTTTACAAGTATTTTCTCCTTTTCCTTTTATATTGGTGCGAGGCTGATCCTTCAAAAAGTCAGCACATATGAGTATGAGCATCCAGTCATTCGATTTTGCATTGTTGGTAGTGTCCAGACCCTGTTGATCTTTATTGGGTACATTTTAATGAATTGGATCGGGTTTGTAGATTAATGTATCCATACATTTTTATCATTCTAGTTTTTCTTAGTGGAAATAGACAATTTCAAAAGGTTTTTCAGAACAAGGCATTACCTATTCCACAAAAAATTGGATCCACGAATTACATTTTCAGAAGGGAATGTAGTTTCAATTGTGATATTCGATTCTTATGGGTATGTGTTTTTGAAATTGCCAGTTGGAAATATTGAAAGAAGTATAAGTTTCTAGATTGTCAGAGTTCCATGAATTTGAGATCTACGCCATCTTCCTTATGGATGTTCATGTATTGTGAGACCATGCTTTCTATAACGTCTTTAGGTTCTTCTTTCTGTATCTTTTCTGCAAATTCCATCAGGCTTTCCATGATTTCGAGGTTGTGCAGGTTCATTAATGTGACTGCGGTATATCTTCCTTTCTTTTCGATAGCCGCTTTTATCCCGTCTGCAATATTGATCTGGGTGGGCTTGTCTTCCTCGATTATGGGGATCAGTTCCTTGATTTTCCTTTTGATTTGTTCTTCATGGATTCCCAACTCGTTTATGATCTCGTCGTCTTTGAGGAAGATGAACCCCTTCACTTCAAAATCCTTTTTGAGGATGTTTGAGGTATTGTATGCAAAAATGATTGCAATGCTCATGAAAATAAGTGAAATAATTGAGAGTGTTTCAGGTGAGAGTGGGAAGAGGATGGAAATGATCGCTCCCAAGAAGTCCACTGCATAGATTATTCCCCAACTTGTTCCTATAAGTGCCCAATGTCGGGGGATTGTTTCGTCGCTCAATTTCAGGATAGTGAAGAGGATGATGCAATAGTAGCCTGAAATCTCAAAAGAGACGATCATTTGTGGTTGTCCCCCGATATATGAAAGGATTTGGGAAATGGAATTTAGGGTGATTGCGCCTATTAGGATGACATAACGGCTCACTTTGTCGGAGAGAAACCCAAATATCCCGATGATTGGCAGTGCAAACAGATAGGCAAAAGCCCTGCTGGTATTGAGGATACCGACTGAATTTTGGATAAGCACACCATGCGCTATTCCGCTTCCAGCAAGGAACAATGCTGAGGCAATGATTGTGTTTCTGATGTTTTTTTCTTTTCTGATGGTTGCAAATTGGCTTAGAGCCCGTTTTTCACTTGGGATTATTCCATATTTGATAAGTGATGGCCATCCCTGTATCAACAGTTGCAGGACAATTGGCAATGTGACGAGTGTAATTGCGGTGATTGAGATTACTTGAATGGAGATTTTGCTGGTGGAGAGTGTTCCTTCAATGGACACATAAATGATCATGGCGCTGATTGCAAGTGCCATGGCTGCACCAATTCCAACAATAAGCCCCCTGTTATGCAATGCCGCACTTCTAGACAGTTCTTTTGTGGTTATTGCGAAGAGAAAGAAGGAAAGGATGTTGAATGTCGGGGTCACAAACACTAGGAAAGCTATCTGATTTCCGAGATAAGCCGTAGTTATGAAAAGGGATATGGTTGACAGGAGAAAAATGATGAAAAATCTTTGGAATGAACGCAAGTTTTTGTCAGTTTCATTTAGGAAGTGAGTCCAAAGGAAAATGAAGAGGAGGGAGGAAATGAAAAGGGATAAAAAAAACCATCTTATGTCAATCCCTATTGCAAGGAACCTGAGAATGGCTCCACCGCCAATTGATGCATCAATTAAGAAAGCCATGAGGGAGAACCCAAGCAATGCGAATTGGATTTTGGATTTTTCGGCTTGAAAACTCACGAAAGTAATAAAATATTGTTTTATTTAATTCTTTATCCGAATGTAAGTATATTTGCATTCAGTAAAGAAAATTTTCATAAGTAAAAAGGTAGAATAATTTATAGTGAATGACGAGGATATCATCATCTTGATGAAAAGGGGGGATTACATTCAATGGGTTGATGAGACATCTTCGTCACCTTATGCTCAGTTTTACAGGCTCAAGTTCTTGAGGTTAACGGGCTATAGCATACAAAAATTGAGGAAAGATTTGGAAAAGATGCAAAAGTCATACTCCAAGAATGATTATTTGAAGCTTGAAATGTTTGTTGAGCTGGCTTATTTGTATTTGATTGAGAAAAACGCAAACAAGTTCCATCAAATTTTGAGCAAAATTCTTAAGGACTATGATAACACTCCCGATGCTTTGTTAAGGGTCTATTATCTTAAGGGTATCGAATCTTTCCGCAACGGAAAAATCAAGGATGCTGAAAACAATTTCCTTAAGGCGGCACAGATTGATACTGATCCTTTGTATCAAGGCAGGGCTTTGAACAATCTTGGAATTATTTATCAGGAAATCAATTCTGAAAGGAGTTTGCATTATTTTTTTCAAGCAAAGAAGAGGTTTGAGGAGATAGGAAACAAGGATTTGGTCATAAAAGTACAGGAAAACATCGCGACAATCATGAAAATGATGGGGAAATACAGCGAAGCCATTGACCTGTTGAAGTATTCGGTAGAATATCATGAGCAAAACAGGCAGATGGCAGACCTTGCACAGACTTACCATACATTAGGAGTCATATACGAAAAGATGGGATATTTGGATGTTGCCCTTGGATATTTCGAGAATGGGTTGAAAATCCGGGAGGGACTGGATGATTTATTGGCAGTGGCTTGGACCTACATGAAGTTGGGGAAGTTGTATCTTTCAATAGGTGAATTGACAAAGGCGATTGAATATGCCCAAAAAAGCCTAATCATCAGGGAAACCAATGGAAAGAATCCTGAGATTGCTCAGTCTCTTCAATTAATGGCCATGATATATGAAAAGTTGAACGATTATACCAATGCCAAGTCCTGCTTGAAACGGGCATTGAATCTTTATTTGGAGACCCCCTTGGTTGAGCAGATCTCTGAAATCATTTTTCAGCTTGCCAACCTGTTTGTCTCAGAAGAAAACACAAGCGAATTGAGCAATCTTATCGAAATTCATGCAAATCTTCATGATCTTTCCAATTCTCCAGTCATTTCACTTCGGCAATTGTATCTGGAGGGATTGCTTCTCAAGATGAGTGAACGTCCGAAAGAAAAGTTTGAGGCAATGGACAAATTCGAGGAAATCATCAAGTATCCCAACTTGGACTATCTTCTTTTGTTGGAAACAACAAAGCACCTTGCAGAATTATATATCATGGAACTTCAGATCTCACAAGTTGAAAGTGTTCTGAAGAAGTTGGAGGATATACTGTCCAATATGCTGGAACATTCCCTTGAAAATCATTCCTATTTGGAATATATCCACTTTCTTGTTTTGAATGCAAAACTAAAGTCAATAATGTTGAATTCAGAAGAGGCTCTGCATATGCTGGATGAGGCAAAGTACTTGTGTGAGGAAAAGGGGCTATTTCAATTTTATAATCTTATTGACCGTGAAAAAGAAATTATAGAGGAGGAACTTTCTCAAATTTGGGAAAAGATTAACGTGACAAATCCCAATCTTATAGAAAGGATCAAACGTCAATCACTCATAACTTATTTGGATCAGGTTTCCCAAATGATCAAGACAATTGAATGACTGCTTAAACTGAACCTTAGAAATAAGTATTGCGGGATAATGAAAATCAATAGTTTTATTTTTACTATCCCAAAACAAGTTTCATGGGAAAAGACAAAGGACCCCCAAAAAGATACATGCAGATCAAGGAAAAATATCCAGAAGTGATTGGTGCTTATGAGGCATTGGGAGATGCCGTCAAAAAGGCAGGTCCATTGGATGAAAAGACAATCAGCTTGGTCAAGATTGGAATTGCCATTGGTACAGGCTCTGAAGGAAGCTTACACTCAAGTGTCAGAAAGGCACTTGGAAATGGAGCAACTCCAGAGGAAATAAGGCATGCGATATTTCTGTCCACAACACAAGTTGGATTTGCGAAAATGATGGCCGCCCTTTCATGGGCAGATGATATATTGGAGAAAAACTAAATTAATCCGCAATTTATACCCTAACATTTAAGACATAAGAAAAAATCGACAACACGAGACTTGTAATCACAAGTCTTAATTACAATGAAAAGAAACTATTATGAATTAAGAGGTTCCAGTATCATGACATTAACAATAGCAGTGCATAGCCTTCGAGGTGGTACCGGAAAGACTCTTCTCTCGATGAATCTTGCGGCCTACCTTGTTCAGCAAGGGTTTCGGGTTGCAATTTTGGATATGGATCTAGGTGCCCCTAGTTTACAGACATACGTTTCAGGAGAGGGAAGGAAAAAACTGAATGATTATTTCAAGGGTGAAGCAACTGCAGAGGAAGTTGTATTTGATGCGACAAACCTGATTGGAAGGAATGTGGAGGGGAAACTGTTCATTGCTCTTGCCGATGACAAGAGTGAAATAATTTCCTCCATGGCAAACCAGTCCAAGGAAGCCTCACTTGAAAATCTCTATAAGCTCATTTCATTGATTGATGAGAAACTTCCAAAGGATCCATGGAATGCGGAATTTGTAATATTGGATACATCCCCTGGTTTTTCAGCTGATTCATTGAATGCCGTCGCAGCGGCCCAACATTTAATTCTCATGTTAAGGCTTGTCAACGCGGACATATCTGGGACTCGACAAATGCTTGAGACATTGTATTCTGGTTTGAAACCTCGAACCTCGCTCATATTGAATCAGGTTCCACATGCGTTTCTTGAGGATGATGGAGAGGAATACACCAAACAATTGGTGAAAAAGCATATCATTGACTTGGTGGATACCGAGAAAATTAATGTATGCGGTTTCATTCCAATAGACTTTGAGGTCATTGATAAGGAGGCGGAATTTGCCATGTACTTTTTGGAGGGATTAAAGGCCCAAAGACCCATCCATGTTGTTGCCAATCCTGATGGTTTTTTGGCTAAACAGATGCCTCAAATTGCAGATTGCTTCCTTAAGCTTGCCTTCAAAAAGGAGGAGTAAAAGTGAATATGCGTCCTCACGCGGTTTATATAATTGCGCAAGATGGCAGAAACGCATTTTCCAAAATTTTTTCCACTAAGGCCCCAAATGAGGATTTGGTTTCAGCCATGCTTGTTGCCATGCAGAATTTTGTCAAGGAGGTCACAGGTACATACTTTTCAGAATTGACGGCAGGACCAATCCAATTTTCTTCTGAAAAGGCAGGTCCATTTTATGTCGTATTGGTCTCAACCCGTTCAAAGTTGGCATTGGAAAAAGTCAAGCATCTTGGAATACTTTTCATGAGGAGATACAAGACATTGATTGAAAATTGGAAAGGGGAGACAATACATTTTGAGGATTTTGAAAAGGATATTGAAGATGTATTGGGTGAATTCAATGAGGCTCTTCGCATTGATCCGAAGAAACCATTGGATGCGACTTCATTGATATTCTTGGAAAAAGACATCCAACCTGTTGCAAGACTTATTCTGAGGAAGAGGGAATTATCTCCATTCGATGTCTCAAATGCCTTGAACATGGATATCAATAACGCAATAAGTAAACTGGAACGTCTGTTTTCGATGGGACATCTTGGAAAATACGAAGAAAACAATGAAACATATTACTTTGTACAATAATTTGAAACAAGCGGGAACATTTCAAATACGAACGCGGAAATCTCCTTTAATGACTGAACAAAGTCGTCTTGAAATTCTTGATTTCAAATTGTATGTTTCTTGTTTTTACAAAAACAATTCTGATTTCAATGGTATTTTTGATTTGTTAAAAAGTAAAATCATAGAGAAAACAAAATACAAAAAACCAAAAATTTCATTGAAGAAACTTGGTGACTTTAAATACAAGAAATATGATACATTGGGCGTTTTAGAAATTGCCATTGGTTCAGTAGATACGGAACAAGAACCAAAACCAAAGGATCCCTTTAGACTTAGTCAATTGGTAAAGGGGACATTAATGGCATTTAATGAGAATAAATCCTATTTGATCTATTTTGATGATCTCAATTTACATCCTTATGCCTATATTCATGCTTCAAGACTTCATCCCCATGAAAGAATTGAATGGACTCCTGAAATGATTGACAGATACAAAAAAGTTCTTGGACCGTGGATAGAGTATTATAGTGGTCAATGGGAAGATTATTCTGAAGAGCTTTATAATGAACGAGTAAGTCATAATCTATCAAACAGGCTGTCAGAGCTTCATTATATTAGATCAAATTCTTGCTTTGTTTTCCTGCCCACATATAGTTCCAGATGGAAGGAATTCATGGGTTACATGAAAGATAACTTCCTTATGCCAATCCTTCTTTCTAGAGGGATTCTGTTTTCCCTGCTCAAAATAAATGATGAATTGGATCAATTAGCCGTACGTTTGAGGGACATGGATGAAAATGCATCTTTGAAAATGGTTGAGGGAGACCTGAAAAAAATAGATGATATGTACCTGTCCATTATGGAAATAAGCACACGACTTGAAAGGGAGAAGTTGATGAATCGGTTGCATCATGGCACAAAGGTGATTAGGGAATGTTTCAGGGTTTTTTCATTGGAAGATGCACATTCTGTAATTTCAAATAAGGCTGAGAGATTACATAACTCATTGCAGTCATTGCAGGAAAAAGTCAAGCTAAAGGTACAGAATCAACAGAAAAAATGGGTGCTAATTCTTAATGCACTAATTGGTTCTCAAGTGTTGTTCACAATCAGGGACAATCTCAACCAATTGGCATTCATAAAGGATAATCATCTTGAGAGTTTTGTGAGCCTTACTGTTTGGATATTATTCGTCATATTATTGGTCATTAGTGTTGGAGGACTTGCATTCAATTACTTAAAACAAAAAACTGAGTTCTTGCGATAAAATTGGGTTCAAAATATTTATGACTTTAGGATGTAATTAGTTATTTGAGGAATAATTTTGGAAAATAATTTTGATGAGTTGTTTGATGCATACAAACGTAAGAAATTCAAGAAAAAGCAAGGGAAAATCCAATGGAAAAATGTACAAGGAGATTTGAATTATCAACTATGTGAGATCTGTAAACAAATCATGCAACCCGACGATTTAGTTGAGCAATGTCCTCATTGTGGTAGGTATTTCCACCAAAAACATATTCGAGAATGGCTAAAAATCAAGGCAAAATGTCCTGTTTGCAAAGAATGAAAAAAGGCAAAGTGACTTACATCCGAATGGGAAAATTATTTATATTGTCATGGCTTTGCAGGCTTATGAAAGAAAAATTAAAGACACAGGCTGTTCAGTCTTTTGAAAATCTGATCAAATATTATCATGTAATTATGGATGACTTTCCTGAGGACAAACTAGAGGAGAGACTTGGCAATGCACTTAGTCCCTTGGAATTGCTTCAGCATGTTGGAGGCACTCCAGGTTGGTGGATGAAACGAAGAGGAACAAGATTTGACTTCAGTTCCTCAATAAAATCAAGGGATCATTTTTTTGAAGTCCTTAACATGCAATTGAATGCTTTCAAAACCATGCTAGAGGACCCAAAAGAATTGTATTGGAAATCAAAAGATGAAAGCAAACCCCAATTGTCAATTCCTTGGATAATGATCAGAAGCTACTATCATGCTATCCATCATGGTGCAATGCTTATCCATTACAGGCATATTTATGGACTTCCTCCATTGAATTTTGGAGATGACCTTGACTGGGGAATGCTTGTTGACCTTCCTGGTGACTTGTTTTATTCCGACCTTCAATAAATTTCAACCCTGAATTCAGCAGAATTTTTCAATTGGTATTCATGTGGATATATTGTGCCCCTGTCATGTTTGACCATATAATGAAAAATCCGGAAATTGAGTGCATTATTTTCAAGTGGGCTATATTCCAACAAAATCGAGCTGAGAAGTTTTTCTGTCCTCATGGAAAAGAGCAATGTTGGGAGTGCAAACTGATGGATACTGAAAGATTCTCGAGGTTTGTCCCGATAAAATTTAGCCTCGATTGAAATTACATTGTAACTTGATTCAATGGAATTGTCCACTTCCAATTGACATTTTTCAATTGGAACCTTTTCAACCCTGTGCCTCTCTTTTTCATTAATGATTAAGTTACCATTGACTGACGTCTTTACCCTTCCCAAAAGTGTAAATTCGTCTTGGGTTTCAAAGAAAGTCTGCAACAATCGCAATTCCTTTACCAAAACAATTCCAGTTTCCTCATTGTGCAAATCAAAATGTTTCAGCAACCTTAAATTTGCAGGCCATTTGATTTTCAAGTCTTCTTGGCATTTCGGTTTAGGTAATATGGGAAATAACGTTGGAAGATTAAATTTTTCTTTTTTAATGAGAATGCATCCACCAGAAAGATTTCTGAAATGTTCCAATCCATATTGGACAAATATTTGTGGAATGTCGTCCCTTGAATAGGTAGGTATCATTTTTCGTGGTTGCAGTCCTTCGAGTTTAAAATCCTTTGAAGTGAGCTGAAAACAGATTTTTGAGGAATCATCAAGCCAATCCTGTATTTTTTGAGAGAGAGAACTGGAAAGCAATAATTTCCTCCAATTCTCGTCCCTCTTATTCATTGTTCACTTCAGGCATACATTACTAATAAGAGATCCGCTAAGTCAATCAAAAAATGCTTTTATTTTCTGAAGTTGTTATTTAAATAATTAAATCCAGATATAAATTTGTGGAAATAGGGCTTGTATTTAAGATTTTCATAATTCCATTAGTCGGTTTAATTCTGCCTATGTCTAGTTTTTTGATGAGAATTAGGGGAATATACCTAACAAGACATCAATTCTTGAAATTTGTATTCCTTTTTCTTGCTATTTTTCTAGGAACTTTCATATTGCTTACATTTCTGTCAGGAGGAATTGCCAAGTTCTTTTTTTTGGAAAAGGGGCTATTCATTGATGATTATGAAATACGGTGGCATATAACGAACCAATGGGCAATTATTATTCTTTTATATCCTGGAACAACATTTTTTGTACTTTCATTGATAATGGGAATTAGTTATTCAATTTATCTGACTTTTCCAGCGGCTTGTAAAATCCCAAATAGTGAAAAATCATCTGGTGATGACCAATTAACAAAAATTTCAAATGCAGGCTCTTCAATGGGCGCCTTCTTTTCTGCTTCGGCAAGTATTGTTTCCTGTTGTAGTCCTAGTCTTGTCGCATTGATCAGTCCTTTTTTCTCATCGCTATTGGGGAGTTTCATTCCTCAATTATTGATTTTTTCATTGGTTATGGTCAATTACTCATATTTCAAGATTGCATTTCCAAAATTGCAAAAAACAGTACATATTTAGTCTGTAATTGAAGTTTAATCATTATTTTATTTGGAAATCTTTGATTTTTGTTCAACTTTTTCAAAGAATTTTTTCAGAAAACTACTAAGATTTCAGATTTTAAACAAATGCCATTGCATTACTTATTCAGATAAAAATATGTTGAGAGGACGACCGAATCCTTTAAGATTGTAAAAAATGATTATCGAGCATCGAAAGAGAATGAGCGACGATAAGACACCGAACATTTCCATAATTGCCATGGGGAAAGCCCAAAATCCAATTGTGGAAATACTTAAGGATATTGAAGGAATAAATCTCAATATTATCTGCTCAAATTTATTGGATTTTGAATTGGAAAGTGTGGAAGGCAATCCAATTCGTATCTTTCCTTGGGAATTGGTTTCCATATTAATGCAAACCGCAAATGATATAGACACAGCTTTTCCGGTTCCTGCAAAGATCAAACAAGACTTGAATTTCAATGGGAATTTTGAAGTCACTGAGGATCAAGCAAAAATTTTGTACAATATTAACCAAATAGAATCCGTATCAAAGAATTTGATAAATGCTTATGATATTTTGGAAGGACAGATTGGTAAGGATAATATCCATATATTTCCTTTGGCAGAAACAAATCCCAACCTTCTTGCCATTAAACAAAAAAAATGGTCTCCATTACGTTATTATCAAGAGACTGGACAATTGATGTTTGATATCTCAAAACTTAATGAAGATTTAAAGAAACGAAAAAGCTCCAAGAATTTGGAAATTTATGGATTGGACAAATTGGAGAACATTAAGGTAAATGACAACATCAAGAATATTATAGAAAATTCCAATCTCATAATTTTTTCCGCAAGTGATTTGGTAAGTTTTGAAATTTTCCTCAGGGCAAAGCAGATAGTTGGTCAAATCAGAAAAATTGCACCGTTGAACAAGTCTGTTGTGATTTGGGATCCAAATTTCATGAACAATCAGACTGAAAGGGACAAGGAAATCTCAAAGATTTTGGGATTTGATGATATTGAGAAGATAGATCGACAACTTGCTGATTTGAGTGATTATGTCCTATTGAACAAGGATGCAACGGAAGAGGAAGTTAAGCGGTTGTTTGATGCCGATGTCAAGGTTATTAAAGAACAAATTCCGTCAACATTTGAAGAGGTATCCGAAATGAAGGATTCCTTTGACGGACTGAAAGAATCAATCTTCACGATTGCCAACATAAGTCAAAACTTTGTAAAGGAAAAATCTGAGCCAATTGTCTCCAGTGAACCAAAAACAACAATTTCCATTGATGAAATAAGGGAAGAATTGGAAGAAATTCATGAGATAGAACCAAAAACAACAAATGGTCAAAAGAAAAAAGAAATTCAAGAGGAGAAAGAAGAACCAATCGATAAGGAAACCAAACAGAAAGAAATGAAATCAGAAGTAGATGAAAAGGTTCCAAAAGAGGAAACAAAACAAGAAAAAGAAATTGTCAAGGAAGAAAAGGAGGAATATCAACCATCTGATGACTTATCATTTGAAGAGGCTGTTCAAATGGCATTGTATGATATAATTCACCATAGAAATGAGAAAGCACAATCGTGGTTACAAAACCTTTGTGAAAAGGATTCTGACCAGGAAGTTGTTATTGCAACAATTCTTGTGAACAAGATTATAGAGACAGAAAATCTCGACAGGAAAAGAGACTTGATTAGTGTTTTAAATCTATTATATCTTAATTATAAACAAAGCTATGAGCAAATATTCACTCAAAAATTATTGGTCGCAATCAAGAATTTGGAAGAAGATTACCTGCAAAAGATTGTTGTTACATTTCAATGGTTGAAAGACCAAAATATTGAACTTTGCGAAAAAATCATCAAAAACATCCTCCAACCAATTTCGACACCGCATGAGGATAATCCTGTCATTACGGAAATAGGAAAGGTCATTCTTCTTCAATTGGTATTCGGTTCCAAAAGACTTTCAAGGATAGCCATTAGCGGATTGCTTCATATTTTGGATGTACGTGGCGATCCATCCCCAGAAGTATGGAATATCTTGACAGCATTCAATGCAGCCATGGTGGGGATTGAGCTTATCATTAACTTTTCAATTGAAAGAGCTGAGGAATTGATCAGGAGATCTGCATTATTGAGATATACTGGATCATTCATAACAACAATCAACAAAATCATGGTTTATTGGAAAGAAGGAAACAACAACGCAATTGCAACCATGACAGGAAGTGTTCTTCCTCCCCCTATGGTTAGAAAGTTGGAAAGAATTGATTTGGCAAGAAAGATCAAGAAACTTAGAGTTGTGCCATTGAGAACATTGGCGGAAACATTGAATATAGATCCTAAAAAACTTGAAGTGATGATCGCCGAACTTGTCATGAAAGATGATTTGGATATCAAAATGGAAGTTTTGGACAATAGAATGGTAATCGTGTATAATGGACCAGAAAATAATGGTGAGAATTAGCGACCGATTTCTGCGCTTGGTGAGAATTTACTTGGAAACAATTCGCGAAAGTTTATTGTTGCAACTTCATTATTTCCATTTACAAGATAGATGACAATGTCATCGTCAACAAATTCAGAAATTACCTGCCTGCAAACGCCGCAAGGAGTACAGAAATTTTCATCATCAACAGCCACAACGATTGACTTAAGATTTCTGTGTCCTTCAGATACAGCCTTGAATATGGCTGTTCTTTCTGCACAGACAGTTGGCGAAAAAGAAATGTTTTCTATATTGCATCCTGAATAAATTTTATTGTTGTCAGTAAGTGCCGCTGCACCCACCCTGAATTTTGAATATGGACAATATGAGTGAACCTTTGAATTTATGGCAACTTGTATCATTTTCTTCATCATGGAATTAAGTTGTGAAGATTCAATTTTTTTTAATTTCATGAATTAGTTCCATAAGAACCATATTTCAATAAGTTTATTGTTTAATAATATAATGCATTTTCAACTTCTGAAAAACGAACCATAGTTAAAAAGCTATCATCGCCATGAAGCTCATTTATTCTTTGCAATTCCCTTTCTGCTTGCATTCCATGGATATTGTAGATGATCAGTCCTCCAGACAAATTTGCATCCAGAATTGCACTTTCCACTTTTTGAATTTTAGTGTAAGAGATTGACCTTTTTTCATCAAAGTAAAAGACAGCTAAACTATTGCCATTGTCATATTCAATCAAGATTGGAATCACAATGGAATCTGAATTGTTGTAATCAGGATTGGTTTTTAATCCGTGGCTGGGAGTAATTCCAGATAATCTCTCGCAGAATTCAAGGATTTTTCCAAACCGGTTCGGATTTTTGATCCCAACTCCTTTCGTTCTGAATGTATTTATTCTTTCAGCCCCGTTGTACTTGTCAATTCTTTCTCCGATCTGCTCTTCATACCTTAAGGGATATGAAAAGATATTTTCATAGTCCCTGGCCAATTCTACGGCATTTGTACTTATTGGATATTTATGAAAAATTTCACTGATTGAAACCAAGGGAATTTCTTCCCCAGCTTCGCTAAGTAATCCATTCGAACCTAACATATTACCACCCTTTGAGAGTAATCTTTAATCGAGCAACGATTTAAAAACTTCACGTAATTCCTTTTGAACTTTGATTAATTTTCCAAAATACAGGCATATGTATTTTATACGTAATCCCAATATTTTTATTGGAATTTGCATTAACAAAGAAATTTTTCAGAATTCTGGGGATAGGATAGCTCATTAGACCGATTTTCAAAGAAACTCATTTGTGGCAAGTAATCAATTTTGGGTTTTCTGATTATGAACTGATCAAAGGAAAGGGCCTTATAGTTCTCCTTGAAAGTACTGTTGAACACCATTTTTGAATCTCTGAACTCAAGGGTGGAATAATATGTCTCCATTATTTACAAATCCATCTGTTTCAAATATTAAAAATGCCTGACCAATTTGAAAGTGAACAAAAGTTTGCATATAACCAAACAGAAAAAAGTGTGTCAGGCAACCATTTTTAGGGTGCAAGGAGAGACATTATGGCAGTTATGTCCAATTCCATAAAAAAATTAGTTTGAATTGCAATGTTTGTCACAATTGGATAGCACTAGTTTGGGTTTTATTTCTTCCAAATATTTTATCAACATCTTGGTTCTTTGCAACAAAGACCTAATCCCCAACAATTCAAGTTTAAATCCAATATCAATTTCAAGGTAGGAACATACCTGACTTGTTAACTCGTTGATTGGCAAGATAGACAAATCTCTTTCAGTGCATGATTTGAAGAAAATTTTGTCTTTGTTCATTTCAAGTGTCCTGAGTATCTTTTTTCTGTATTTCTCTTGTTTTTCAAAGGGAATGTCATCGATTTCTTCAATAACTTCATAATTTGCATAATCGATTGAGTTGATACGCTTATTAAGGGAAATTTCTGCAGGAGTAATTCCTAAGACAATTCCTACAAAGTAATCCTCTTTTTTTTGGAAATCCAATAGTTTACAGATGGTTCCTAGTACTTTACCATTATTCATGAGTGTTTTTTCTTCTGATTTTTGTATGGTTGCAAAAAGTCTTTTGTTTTGTGGAAATTCTGAAAGTATTTTTCCAACCCTTTTATACTTGGGACTGATGAAATAAATTTTCATGTAACTTCTGGGAAAAATTACAGACCCTTTAATTGAAACAATTGGAATTTCCACAAAAGACATACGACTGTTTCAAATAAAACACTTTAGCTATGCCTGAATTTAATTTTCCAAAATTATCTTTTCAATCATTTGCAGTATTTCCATGAATTTTTTGGCAGATTCTTGGTTTATAAGCTCAATCATGGAAGTGATCCCTTCTACAACTCTTGAAAAATGAATTTTTGTTTTCTCATAAGAGATGAACCTGATCGCATCTGATAAGGTAATCAGATCAGGAATTCTTGTATCTTTTTCTGCAAAATAAGGCAACTGATACTTTATAACCCATTTTGATGTCTGCCTTTCGAAATAGACATCTGGTAAGTTTAAGGCATTGATCAAGATTTCTGCTTCGTCCACATCTTCAACTTTCACCTCTCCAAGCTGAAGGAAAATGTTCTTGTCGGAAACAAAAACAGGGGCATCATTGTTCAAATATAAATCTTCAACAATCCTGATCAATTTGCCTATTTTATTGTAGAATACTTTGAGAATCCTTGATGAATTTTCTGCAAGGATACCTTCAAATTCTCTTTTTGAGTTGGCTTGTTTCAAAGCCTTATCTACACCTTTGCTTTTTCTGTTTGTAATAATTTGATTATAGACCTCTTCAAGAAAAATATGCGCAAGTTCTTCAAAGAGATTCAGGGAAATACCCAATTTTACTTCTTCTATTTCAAGATCCAAAAATCCTTGGGTTTTATTGAAATAATTGCTGATGTTCTGTTTTAACACAGCTTTTTCAGGAAGTGATCCTAAAGCACCTGAAAAATTCAGGATTGATTCAGCAGAAGTCTTTGGAATGTTTCGGATTTGTTTTTGGCTTGATTTAAGAATATCATCAATGAATTTCCTTGTCGCTGAGAATTGTTTCAGAACTTCTTTTTCGAATGACTTCAGGTTTTTTAGGACATTTTTCCTTAAGGATTTCCAAGATTTCCTGACAGAGGAATTGTATGATTGAGATTGATTTTCAATTGATCGCCAGACAACCATGAAATCATTGGAAATAGTTTTCATTTG
Source organism: Candidatus Heimdallarchaeota archaeon (assembly GCA_015523565.1). Lineage (GTDB taxonomy): Archaea > Asgardarchaeota > Heimdallarchaeia > Heimdallarchaeales > Kariarchaeaceae > WAKA01. The sequence continues at coordinate 16,785 of WAKA01000001.1, forward strand.
TTTTGGGAATTGAATGTATACCTCTTTGATAACAAAAGGCAGATTATCCAGAACAATATTTATTTCAGAAAAAAAGTCAAATTGGAGTTGCATGAATTTTCTTTGGTCTGCTATTTGATTTTTGAGAAACAATTTGTCTGCGATCTCTATTTCTTTCCTGAAATTTTCAATCCAATCCAAAATTATATCTATGACTTGGTTTTTTATTTTTCTTATTGCGCTATTCAAAGTTACCTCATAGAGAAAATCAGAATTTTGAAGCAAGCTTAACATCAAGGTTGGTTCCAATGATTCCCAAACATTTGTATAAACTTTTGATTCATAAGAAATGGAATAACTAAAGCTTGTAAAGAACTTGCTTAAGGTGATTTCATCCCCGTTAATTACTATGTTTCCTGATTTTAAAAGACTGATTGGTTTTTCATCATGAAAAACTGTAATTAAACCCTTTTGAAATGCAACTTGGATGAAATCCTTTGGAAGAGGAACAAAAAATCCAATTCCCAAAGGATTTGACTGGAGGGTCTTAATCAAATCTGTAATGACTGAGGAAATCTTGACAATTGGTCCTATTGTCAGATAAAGGTCTGCCATTGTTTCAATAAAATAACCATATTCGCCATCAATAGACTTGACAAACTGATCCTGCAAAATGAACATGAAAGTTTCCAAGGAAGCTTTAATTGACGCGTCCAAAACTACCGTGGATTCAATCAAAGATTGAAATCTAATATTCTGAGCCTTAATGGCATTGACTCTTTTCTCCAATTCCTTTTTCCATCTTCCGTCAATTGAAAAATCTTCCAAAAGCATCATGGTTTGTTTTAATGTCCCAATATCTGTAAAAGCAGTAGAGAATGTTGTAAAGAAATCGTAAGTGGTTTGGGTTGCTTCCATCCCTTGAATTCCTTTCATGAATGTGGAAAAAAAAACTTCAATATAGCGGTATTCCCTGTTATCCACAAATTTCCTAAGAGATTTGAGATAATAGCCACCTACATCTATTATTTTGACTTCTGGCAACGATTCCTTAAATTTTCTGAAAATTCGGGTTTTGGACAATGGAACAAGCAATATCAATGGTTTTTCCTTTGCAATGCTCAGCAAGGCCCTTCGCACATAAAGGTCATACAACAAAAATTCCACATTATGCAAATCTTTCAATTGAGCTTTTGCAATGGACTGACCATATCCTTTTTTCACTTCCTTTGGCAATTGCATAATAACTTGTTCGCTTGGATTTGGAAGGTAATTAATGATCAAATCACTAAGAATATTGTTAAGCTTCTTGAAAATGTCTTGCTTGTGATCTGTGTATACCAATTTCATTGGATTCTGACCAACTACCCTCAACAATAATTCAACAACAAGTGAATTGATTATTTGATTTTGAACTTGGTAAGTAAGATGTCCATTCTTCCAATAATCACTTTTTATTTTCCATCCCTTTGTTTCAAATTGGGATTCAATGAAATCCATGACATTTTTGCGTTCAGTCAAAAATTTTTCCGAAAAACTCTTGAATTCATTAATCAAGGAATTGTCCGATTTTGTAATATCCAGATTAAATCTAGTGATTATCGCCGCTTTCACGAATGCCTTCAGCAAAGTGCCATGATCTAGTTGCATGCCACTTTCTGCAATAGCTGAAAGATTATCTATATGCAACAATTCTCTTCCGAAATTCCATGTCAATTCAACTGCTGTTTCAACAATGTTTTTGTTGACATGTCCACTGTCTTTTGAAACTATGAACATTGAATAAATATTGACAGAAGGGGATTCAATTCTTGCCACACCAAATGCAGAATGTTCTGTCGCCCCCTCTAAAAATCGTGTATCCTTATTTGCAGTTTCTGAACTAACCAAATTTTTCAATGAAAGCAATAAGCCGCCCACTAAAGAGGTATCTGCTTCACCAGCCAACTGTCCCAGTGAACCCAATGTTATTCCTGCATCTGTTTGTATGCTAAACCAGGCAAATTCCTCAGGCACTAAACTAAAAGTCAATTCTCTGTTAAAAAGGTAATCCATTATAGCTCAAACTATATCCTGCTTAACGATAAAAT
>WAKA01000002.1 GCA_015523565.1 Candidatus Heimdallarchaeota archaeon
AATTTACAGGTTATGGTTGGAACGTACAGAACAATGGGTCATAAACCTGTAAACCACATTAGATGTTAATTGTCATGCTTATCATAAAATCCAGACTTTTATTTCTGTTTGCCGATATACGATATACAAATCTCCACCACTTTTAAGGAAACCAATCCGAGAAGGGTCTGTGTAAGAAAATTACATTAAAGTTTCGGGTTCAATTAAAAGAATTTTGGAATTGATACAGCAAAGAGGTAGAGGTAAGGTTATAGATGCAGTTGGTTCCCCTTCTGCCGTTAGGGAAGAGCAATAAACCGAAAAAAATTGCGCATAGTTTTTGCTAAATGTAAAACATACCGTGCATGATTTGCGAAATGAAGCACCAAAGAGTTATTTTCTGGAAGAGAATTTGATGAAGAAACCATTGGAACCAATGGAACCGATAGAAATGATGGAAAGGGAAATACACTGTTCAACACATTTGAACAGTCCGTTCAAGGGTATAGGTTATAATATCACCCCTTTGTGATTATATTTGAAAGAAATATGAAGGTATTGGGTCTTTTTATCCCTTCAAAAAAATCTCTTTGGACCATTGCATTATTGCATTTATTATTGCTCACCACGATATTTGCAGGCATTCCATTGTATGAACAGAAGAGGGTGGCGAGCGGATATACCGACCTGTCCATTCTGCCAAAGAGTATCCGATTTTTGGGGGAACGCGCGTATTTTGTGGCATTTTCGTATGAATGGGAGAGCCCAGACAGTTTTGAATATGAAAATGTCACATATCGGTATTTTTTTGGGTTTTTTGATTTCAATGGGAGGAGGATGGAGCTAGTTCCTTTTTTTGAGACCAGCATGTCCTTCATTTACACCAATGGGACAAGAACACATTATAGTTTCAAAATTCTGAAGGTTAAGGGCAATACTGCAAATATATTGGTTTCAGAGGAATTCACGGTTTATAAGCCGATAAGAGAAAAGGTTGTAAGAGATTATGTATTCCAGTTGGATATGCTTTCAGGAGAGACAAAATTTGTCTTGTTGACATATCCGAGTGATTTAGATTTAAAATATCGGATGATCACGGCGTATAATTCCACATCAATGCTTCTCATTCTTAGGGAAAGGAAAAAAGGCTATTTGGCAATTTCACCAACTCTTTCAGATGAAATGGATGCAAAATTAAAAAACGCAGATGGTATGGGGAAGGTATTTCATTTTTCCATGTCTCAGGGAATCTTGGAATCTCGTGAATTAGTAAATACCACAGTCGATACCATTAATATCAATGAGACAGTGGGATTTGATGGATTGAACATAACTGAATCATCATTAAAAGCAGATGAGGCGTATATGATCGGTGATGACCTGTTTGATTTGCGCTTATTGTTGATTGACAAGCAGGGAAGATTGCATTTTAGGGTTTCAAAAGGTACAGAATATCCCTCTGACGGAAATAGCACAACAAACACGGCGGAGTATCTTGCCTTGGATCCAAGTATTGGAAAGATGGTATATTGGGATTTGATTACCAATATGGACATAGATTTCATGAGGATTGCACAAATGGGAACTGATGAGTTCCTTCTTTCTTTTTATGCCCCTGTTGTCCAGGGTTTTTTCAATGATGAAAGGTACTGGATAGAATCTCCTAATTTTGACAGGGATGCGTACAACCAATGGATTTCATCACGGAGAGTTCAACTGGCGAAGTTTGATCCATTTCATCCCACATTGGAGAATTATATTCAATTCAATAAATCAATAAGTCAAACAAACAAATCAACAGTCATCTATCCTAGACTGGTAAATGCAACAGCCATTCCATTCTCAGAACATATTTCATCCCTTGGTTTTGGAACACCAATCTTTGACCCGATAAGTAGGGAGATTGGAATTCCACTTCTTCTCCTAAAGACAGAAGACGGCTATAAATCAATCATTCCTACAGAAGATGGAGGGATGATTTCCTTAGGGGACGGGAAAGCATTGACGGTTCAATTGTTTACGGACAATCTCACTTATTTAAGAACTAATGAGCTGTTGGGTCCTGATGAGAAGTTAAAGGGAAGCTATCCCACATCTGATGAGATTCCGACATCATTGGCGGGATGGAACTTTATTAGTATAATAGGGATGATGTTATCAGCAAATGGGTTGAACATAGTTGTCAGTGGTTATTACAGTTCACCGATATTGGGAAGCAACAGCCTAGGTGATTATTTCTTTCGTTTCAGCAAGGAGGAGATTTTTCAGGAATGAAGAAGAGGGATATTTCAACCTACCCTACAATTGAACAGGTGGGGAGAAAAAAAGTCGAAATAGATGACTTGAAAGGGAATACCCTTAAAGTTTATTATTATCTTGCAGATACAGCAGAGCCTTCTGGACCGCGGGAAATACAGAGGCAGTTGGGCCTTTCCTCACCCTCATTGGCCGTTTACCATTTGAATCGGCTTTTAGAGGCAAATTTGGTGCAAAAGACGGCAGATGGTCGTTATTTCATAGAGGGGGATCCAGTAAGGCTTGGAGAATTGAAGGATCATGTGAAAATTGCTGGAAATTTGATTCCAAGGATACTACTTTATATTTACCATGCATTGCTGTCGATTTTTGTCGCAGTGATATTCTATATCAATGATTTGCCAATAGTTTATTGGTTTGCTTACACCATCGGTTCCAGCTTGATATTTTCAGGACTGCTGCTTTATGATGCGAAAAAACTGTACGGTCATTTGATTCAAAAAAAATTAGGCAAGAAAGGTGAATCATAAATTATTGTGCATTGTTCATTCGAGCCATGACATTTTTTGTCTCCTCATAAAGGATTTTGATGCATTTGAAGAGGGGCTTGTAAAGATTGAGTTCATCGTCACATGTGCATGATGAGACCTTGGATGTTATTGCATTGAGATGGGGGATGAAGAATTTTCTGAGGAGTTGACGACCTAGCTTGATGGAGCTTTCATTATTTTCCATTACAGAAATGGATAGAATGATGGACAAAAGGACAAGCTCATTGCCGATATGGTCGGGAAAATTTCTACCTTTAAGTTTAAAATCCAATCCCAATTCACGGAGATATTCCCGATAGAAGTCAGGTTTGATTCTTGAAAAGAATAGTGCAGAGGTATAAAGTGGGAGGGCACATGCGGCAGGAATTATGAAATGATGGTTGAAAACCTGAATAAAACGTTCCCAATTGTCATTTGTTTCAATTATACGTTTTGCAATTTCAGATAGCTGTCTGAATTCGGGGAAATCAACGTTTGCGGAAATCTCACCGATAGCCTTTACCTTTTCCGCATCTGGTTTTTCATCCAGTAGGAAATTTCCTAAGAGGTTCAGGAATTGGGCTTCAGGAATGATTTCAAGTCCGTACTCATTCATTTGCGTTACCCTCCCGCATCAAGATGTCTTCATTTTGTTTCTTTTCGAGGGCATGGTCTTTTCCATTGTGTTTGAAACGGATTTCCACATCCCCTCCACGCGTCAGGCGAATATATTCCAAGTCTGAGGGTCTTAATTCCATTTCATTTAATGTTTTTTCGATATATCTTTGGGTGGTATCCCCTGGAAGGTAGACCTTGTCCCAAATATCGTAAAAGCCATTGACTTCCTTGTTGTTGATCAGTCCTATCACAATGCGTTCTACTTTTTCAGTGTCTTCCTCGCCCACCATGTTCGCGATGTCCCCGATTTTTACGTTCCTGAAAATGGGTGTTGATTTTAGGACTGTTTTTGTCTTTTCGATGAGGATTTTGTGCTTTAATGTCTCAGGGTCTATGTCAATGGCTTCCTCATCCTCACCCATGACCCCTTTCACACGGTTCCTTAATTTTTGACGTTTCTGTTCAATTTCCTCTCGCAGTTGCCTTTGCCTTATCTCTTCAGATCGTCTCTTGATTTCTTCCGCTTTTGATTTTGCCCGATCCAAGTTCACATCTGGTTTTTTTAGGGCGGTAGAGCCTTTAGCTCTTGTTGCTTTTCGGGCAAGCTGCAACATTTGTTCCTTTTGAACCTCTTCTACGATATAAATGAAATTCTTGTTTACATTGGCCATCAAAAAGTCAAACATTACAAAAATGAACCATATTGTGAAAAATCCCAATTCTGAATTGTATTGAAATCCGATTAGAGGCACTTCAAGCAGAAAAGTTCGGTTTGCAAAAGAGAAAATGGGAGAATAGGAGGCAATCACGAAAAGTATTCGGAACCTTGTCAATGTGTTTCCAGCAATGCTTGTTCTTAGCACGGCTTTTGTCTCTTTTTCAGAGAAAACTTCAATGTCAAGCAGGAAATCCATTCCATACGACCCCTTGTAAAGTGCGGAAATTTCCCTAGACGGCTTTTCCAGAAGTATTTTCGCCCGCAATGCCTTCAAGGTATTTATCAGCACCATATATGCTCCGTTTGTGTTAAGCTTGAATGTCTGTTCAAACTTTAATTCAAACATTGAAAGATATTTTGGGAATACAAATGCCGCAAGAGTTACCCCGCCCATGAAGAGAATGATTTCAAATTGAGCTGCGGTCAGTAACAACTGATCAAAATAGATTTGCATGGTATAACCCATTGCAAAATACCCAATAATGACGCTGAGATATTTGAACATCTGCTTTTTTGATTTTATGTTGTCGCGATAGAGATAAAAGGGTATCAAAACGGCAATCAACAATAAGGTCCATGATGATTGAAAAGAACGAGAGAGTTGAACTAAGGTTTCATCCATTAGATTTGCCTCCATACATTGCTTGATTGAATTTTTCTACTAAATCTGTTCCTGTAGCCCATTTGTATTGTGGCTTCATAAATCACCAACAAAGGTCCAGAAAGGACAAGCATGCTGACCATTGTCGGATCGGGCGTGATTACTGCGGCAAATGTCAAGACTGCAAGAATTACCGCTTTTCTGTTTTTGACCAAATAGTCAGGGTCAATCACTTCCATGATGACCAAAATATATATGATACCAGGAAGCATATAAAGCAACCCAGCAGAGAAAACAGTCCATATGATTATTGAATAGATGGATTCCAACGTGAAGAAGAGAGCCAAGGGAACTTTACCGTCCCCATAATTAATGAGGGGGGAACTTATGACAGTCAAAACGTTTAAAGTTGTTGGGGTGACAATAAAATAGGCAATAACCCCTCCCAAAAAGAACAGCCCAATAAGAATAAACATGGCTTCCCTTAGCAGACGTTTTTCATGGGCATACAAGGCAGGAGCCATGAATTGGTAAAGATTCCATAGCAAGTAGGGAAGGTTGATGATGAATGACAGAATTAGAGCCACCTGTGCGCCAATGGAGATAGTCGTCAGGGGAGAAGAAACAATGATTTGCACTTTGGTTTTTAACATGAGCTTAACAGATGTTTGAAGAATAACCATCATTATCCGATAAATTCCAGGAGAATAATCATGCATTGTGAATTGCCTGTCCAAAAATTTTTCAGGGACGAAAAAAATCGCAATTGCTGTCAAGAAAATGCTGGCGTATACCCTTCTCAGCCTGATAATAAGCTCTATCAGATATTCCATTGAATTGCCAGAAAAACCCCTCTGGTAAATTGATTGTGCATAGATCTTTTGTGAAATTGTGGGGTCATATCCTGCAATCATGGGGAATACCTTCCTATGATTGCCTTGATAGAATGTCTTCCGCGATTTCCTCTATGCTTCTGCCTTCTGTGGGAATGTTCAATGATTTTGCGGTGGCAATGAGTTCGTCCTCTTCTGTCAATGGCTTTGTCATTTCTGTTGCACCAGTCATGATATCCTTTTTGACCTCATTCAGTCCCATTTTGTATTGTCTTGTTGCTTGCCCAAGTGACCTGGCAATTTCAGGCAATTTATTTGGACCGAAAAGTAATAGCGCTGCACCCAAAATCAAAAAGAGTTCTGTTGGACCGACTGTCATACCTCAAATTTCCTTTGATCGAATAAAAATACTAAGATGGAAAGATATACAAATGCAAGTAAAAATGCATAGAACTAGTCAATTATTCTTGACAAACAAGGGAGATATGTTAAAAACTGATCAATTTTCCATCATTTGTTGGAAATCATTGAATTTTTGGATAGTAATGTACAATCATTATTTCTTGGTTATTTTTACCATGGTATCATAAAAGACAGCACTGCCTCCGATGGGATCAGTCAGGCAAATTTCACCGTCTGAATAACTCGTGTCCAATCGCATTATGCCATTAAGGTTGAAACCCGTACCCTTGCGTGGATCCCCTGGGACTTCCTTGTCTCCTTCTTTCCATCCTGAGGCACCATAATGGCTGTGACCAAAGGAATGGGCAAACATTACAACTCCTGGACGGACAAGGTTGGTAACATATACCTGGACATCCATCCCTTCAGGATTTGTTTTAGAGGAAACATTCACCCAATCACCAGTTTTCAGTCCAAGATTTTCAGCATCCATGACATTGATCTCCAATGCATTCTTGGGAAGCAATTCAACCAATGTGGGATTGTTAGCTGTTCTTGATTGGGTATGGATAGGCAACTTATAGGTGATCATTCTGAAGGGATAGTCATCCTTGTCTGCTTCTATCACTAGATTGCCTGCCATATCCTTGATTGGTTCATAGGTTGCAGTTCCCCAAAATTTCTCGCCTGTCATCGGATGCGTCTTTGTGGCAACCTTTTCAATCCAGATATTGCATATCTTTCCGAGAGTATGGGGCTGGAATGAGCCTGAATTCTCATAAGCAGAGTAATCCTCGAAAAGACCACCTCGGTCAAGCATGTATTTGATTTTCTCATTGATGGTGTCACCAGGAAGTGATCCCGTATTTGCCTCATAATCCTCCACAAGATTTTGGAAGAGTCTCCTATACCAGTCCCAAGCGTCCATGAGATCCTCGCCAGAACCGAAGGCGTCTTTTCCAACACCATCCAAGGGAACTCCATGAACTTCTTTCATCCGTCGGGCAAGTTCAATATATATGTCCTCTGCCATTTTGCAATTCTCATAACCCGGGGCAGGTCGGTAGGTATATTCACCAGTTGTTGGATCGAATTTTCCAAAAATGGGCTGGCGTACGCCAGATGTCTTTGTCAAAATGGAAGATGCAACATGGGGTGTCCCAAATCTCTCATAGAAAGTTACATCGGGAAGGATATAATCCGCATATGCTGATGCCTCACCCATGACGACATCTACAGAAATGAACAATGGAAGTTGATATCCATCACCATCCTTGGCAGGCATCTCAATAACCTCTTGGACCTTCTTGGATCCAGGAATAGAGTAATTGGGATTACCCATGTGATTCCATACAACAAGAGGACGATAGGGGTATTCACTTTCAATGGCACCCCAGACTTCTTGCCAGACATTGGATGTCAATGGGTAGAAAGGACGAGGTGGTTTGGGGGTGGAACCAGGATTTGCAGCAACTGCCGCATCATATTCAGGATTTCCAGGAGCCCATTCAATTCCTTCGCGAGTCAATTTCCAACCACTTGCGGAAACAGTTGTTCCCATGGTCTTAATTGCACCATAGGTGGTGGATCCTTTTGTCTCGTGCCAATGACCGCCTCCTTTTGCCATGCCACCTTTCCAGTCGATATTACCCATCAGCAGATTTAGAAGGATAATGGAGACTCCGTTATAATAGCCATTAGTGTGCTGAACTGCACCACGATACAGATCTGCCCCACTTCTCTTGCCTGCCTTGGCAAATTCCTGAACCATTTCAATGAATTGATCCTTCAAATCCGCAACTCCACAAATCTGGAGCCATTCGTCTATTGTCTTGGATTCAGCCTGTTCCCTGTATAATTCAATAGCAGTTTTTGCAGTACCGCCACCAGGGATGGATATTGAACCGGGGAACAATGTCCCAGAATTTGCAGTGGTTGCATCCTCAAAATCAGACCCACTCCAGACAACAGGGTTTTCGTCATTTGTCCCATCATTTTTTCCAACATCAGCCATTGTCACAAATTTATGAGTGTCGATGTTGACGAGCCATGTTGCATTGGTACCAGATTTTTCACCATTTGCGGCTACAGCAGTCATGTTTGGAGCACTAAGGAACGTGGCATCATAGAGATCATTTGAGAAGATGTAATTTGCAATTGCCAAGGCAAAAGCAGCATCCGTCCCAGGAATTATTGGGAACCACCAATCAGCATGTTTTGCAGTATTGGAAAACCGGGGGTCAACCACGGCATATTTGCCACCCCTAATCTTAAATCTCGCAACCTTGTCTGCCAAACCATTGAATGGGAATTGGGCATCCAAGTAAGATCCTCCAAATGTAATAAAGAATTCAGAGTTGTCAAAATCAGGATGCATTTTATCTTTCCCAACAACATTCTTATATGCAATGTGATGGCTTTGTTCACATATGGTGGTATGGTCTATTCGAGAATTGACCGTTCCGAAAACATGACCGAAGATTCTATCGGACAATTCTTTTCTTCCGTGTTCAGACCTGCCAACTAAGAATACGATAAGATTCCGCTTGGATCCAAGCCATGGCTTGTTTGGATCAATCAAATCATCAGTAATCAGATCCTTCATTCCAGTGAATTTGTATTTTTTCCCATCTGGACCATCAAGTTCTGCACCCAATATAATTTCATCATATGCCTGTTCCCAACTTATTGGCTCCCATTCGCCAGAACCACGGGGACCTTTCCTTTTCAGGGGTTGGGTAAGCCTTTGAGGATCATAGAGAGTTTCTATTCCAGCCTGACCCTTGGCACAAAGATGCCCCACTTGTGTATCAGACACGATGGATCCATTTTCCTCTTTTCCAGTATTTCCATTTTCCAATACGGGAGTGTTGAAGGGGATGGGTTCACCTTTTGCATTAGGATGGAATGGGTTGCCATCCAATTTGATTAGTTCAGGGTTTGTATCGAAATCCAGCACTTTGGCTTGAAATCCACAGCCACCATGGCATTGCAGACAAATGGAACGTACTAGTTTTACTTTGTCGCTTTTTTCAGTGGCATCAGGAAGAATAGCCTCACCATTTCTTGAAAAGAGATGGGGAATATTAGGGCTAAACGCCGCGATTGTTGCACCTCCAAGTGCGGCAAGTGCAGTTCCCTTCAAGAAAACCCTTTTTTTCTCATCAACTTGTTCACTCATTTTGTGCTTACCTCCTCTTTTACGTTCCCATTAGGTTGCCAAGGCAAATACCAATAGACAAACAATGAAAGCGTTATGAAACCAATGACAACGGAAACCAAGGTCCATATTTCATGGGAAGCGATCTCCAATTTTGCAAGAAAAACAGATGTTCTTGTCAAGACCTGTCCACCAACAATCAAGTTGTATTTGAATATCCCTGCACCCAAAAGAGTAAATAGCCCACCAAGAATTAGACCACCTCGGTGCCGATAAATTTGGGGAATGCTGAAAATTGCAAGTGGAACAATAATGGCCAAGCCCAGATCTACAAAAAGGTATTCAAGCGTATCAAACCCATGATCAAATAAGAAAATGAACTGGAGTTTTGCCCGCCCTGTTGAGTTCAAGAAATATACAATCCTTGCAAAAAAGAAGAAAAGTTCCGCAATAAGGAGCCAAAACACCCATTGCCTAAAGAACATCAATGTTTCCATATCTTCCGTGGATTTTTCCTTCCTTGAAAGAGTGAATATTGAGTAGATGATCAATAAGGCAGATGCACCACTTGCCATTGCGGAAGTAAAGAAAATCAATGGAAGAATCGGGGTGTTCCACATTGGTCTTGAAGCATTGACACTCATCAGCACACCACCGTACAATTCAAGAGCAATTGCAATGACAATGTCTATTTTGAACAAGGTTTTCAATACCTTTTTGTCAAACTGGAGTGACTCTTCTGTCAAATCCATCCTGCCAAGTGCAAATACCTTATACATAAAAGTCAGGAAGGGAAATCGTCCTTTTGCCTTATTCGATCTTTCAACAAAATCTTTTCTGAAATAGAAAGAAGTGGTCAATGCACCAGCCACCAAATATAATGTTAGTATCAACGCACCCCAAGCCATGGGGGATTCTGCCCTGAATCTAAAGAACAATTCCCAAAACCGACTTGGTTGTGCCAAATCTGCAATAAGCATGATAGGCAACACATAGGTAAATGCAAAAGTCATCCATATTCCCAACCGACTGGTTCTTTGTATCTTTGGATTTTCAGTCAACTCACCAAAAGAAATCCAGAAGAAAATCCCAGATGCTATTCCCTTAAGGAAATAATAAGCAAAAACAAGGACACCCCAATATATTGCATGTTGGACATCGAAAAGCATTTTTAGTTATCCTCCTGTAACAATGACCGATCCTTGTCATAGAACGGCTCTTCGTCAAGGTCTATGTAAAATACATTTGGTTCAGTGCCATATTCGGGGAATAAAACCCTGACCGGTTGAGTGGCGATAAGACGCGAAACTTCTGAATTGGGATCATCCAAGTCTCCGAAAATTCTTGCACCGCCAGTACAAGTTGCAACACATGCAGGCAATAATCCTTCACGAACCCTGTGATGGCAGAATGTACACTTATCTGCGGTTTTTGTCACGGGATTGATGTATCGCATGTCATAGGGACAACCCTGAACACAATATGCACATCCAATGCATGTATCATCGTCAATCAGCACAGTGCCATCCTCTATTTTGAAAGTTGCACCGACAGGGCATACGTCCACACAAGGCGGATCATCACAGTGATTGCAAAGCCGTGGGAGGAAAGACAATGCAACATTGGGGACATTGCCATTCCAAGACCCCTTTTCCCACACCTTCACCCAAGTGCGAAAGTTCCCTTCAGGAACATTATTTTCAAATTTACAGGAGACTGTACAAGCATGGCAGCCTACACATCTCCTTAAATCAATTACCATTCCATATCTGGTCAAAACGTCACCTCGTTCTGTCGCTATTAATTTACTTTGTATAGCATATAACTAAATAAACTATAATTATTAAATCATTCTAGTCACATTTTGGACAAATGCACAACACAACAATAATTAAACATCAATTAAACACAATATTTTTTTTAAAACGAACTAATGCCATACAAGAGTTAATTTTGATAAAAAAAAAGAAACGCCCCAGATAAGTTTCAAAAGGTCTTTGATAAGGCAATGTTGTCAAAGCTTTAAATCAACATAAAGAATAATGTTGAATTTTTCAAGCGATTATTTTCTTTTCATTATTGGAATTGCGAGCAAGACAAATAGAGCAAGGAATGCAGGCAACAATTCAAATCCAGGGGAAGAGCTCTTGTTGGCATCATCACCACCAGACCCAATAACGAGTTTACCCTCCATGCCTTGTTCTCTATGGCCTGGAACAGAACAGTAAAAATCAGTGGTTGTGTCAACATTGGGGGTTTTGATGACAATGCTTTTTGCAACACCTTTATTAACTTCTGGAATTTGGAAAGTATCCATTGAATCAACACCAGTCACTGTAAAATCATGTATTAGAGAGTCTTCATTCACAAAAGTGAATTTGACACAGGTGTCTTTTGGCACCTTGATTTCAGTGACATTGAATTTAAAACCTGATTGTCCAGCAATGGTAACTGACATAGTTGGATTACTGCATGTATCGGTTGTTACAGTTTTCTCTGCATTGACGATGGAAAGATTTCCATACATACTTATTAATAAGATAGAAACAAAAAGAATGACAAATTTGTATTTCATATTCTTGCACCTCTAAAGTGAATTGAAATTCCTATTTTTATTTATTGGAATTTCAATATACCTAATTAAAC
>WAKA01000003.1 GCA_015523565.1 Candidatus Heimdallarchaeota archaeon
AGGTGATTGCAGTGGCAACCATGAGCCCAACACCCAATGAAACGATCAGCAACAATAGACCAAGACCAATCAATGATTTGAGAGTTTGAGATTGGAGAGTGTCTAATGCCTTCTGAACTTCATTAATGGGGGCAAGAACCTCTTCAAGTTGTACCACTATCAGCAAGACATAAGTAACGTCGCCATTGTCGGATTTGACGGGAGAATATACACCCAAATAGTCGATAGGTGTTCCATTGATTGTCTTTGTGAATTGAATAGTGCCATTGGATCCAGAAGTCATCTCATTGAGGGTTCCAGGAGTCAACCATGAAGAGCCCCCATTTTTCTCCAAGTCTGTGATAAGCACACCCTCTTCAGAACCGTCAAAGTCAGGGTGAGAAATAACTGACAAGTCAGACGCACTGAACAATGAGGCATATCCGGTTTTCATAAAGTGGACATTTACAATCTTGTCCCTGACAGTTTGTGTCTTGAAATCCAGACCGACAACACCGACAAGATTTCCCTTGACATAAACAGCCTTTGTTAGTGAAATTACAAGACCTTGGGTAATATCAAAATAGGGTGACACATAAGTGATTTTTCCAAAGGCGTTGAGGGCTTGGACATACCAATTTTCTGCAGGTGGGTCGTATTCTTTTTTGTCATCCACATGTGCACCTGGGAAATTTCGGAAGACACCATTTGCAAATGCAACATATAACCAAACAAAATCCCTGTTCTGAGACCAAATTGCGCTGAATGTTTCGTCAAGCCATGCGGATCTGCGGATGGTATCATTCATATCGTTGGTCAGTTTCCCATTGACAAGATATGAGTTAGGATAATAATATGTGGAGGTGGTATTAGAAATGGTTTCACCATATTCTGGATCCAGATATCGATTGGGGAGGGCGGTCTCTGTTTCGGTATCCAGATAGCTTTTTCGTTCGCCAACTTGGGTATCGGGATCCATCAATTCTTCAACAACCTTAGCGATTTTATTGATGCTGGCCTCTGCTACCGCAAATTTTTGCTGAACAATCCGTGCGTTCTGATCGGCACTTGCCTGCATGTTTCGGATTGCTTGATCGTTAAGACCTTCAGTAGCCAATTTCTTGGTTGATGAACCCAATTGGTTTGTCGCAGACATAGAGATTGCAGAGATTGCGATCAGGGATATAAGGACCAATCCTGCGAACACCACCAATATTTGTGTCCTTAAGCTAAATTTTTCTGTTTGCATAATTATCACCTAATAATCTGGAACAAATCCCTCCACTTCAGTTTCCATCAGCATTGATGACACCTCAGCAAATGCGCGTTCAATGGCATTTGAGACTCCATCATCCACATCAATATATTTTCCTTGATCAGTGACTTCACAGAGTTTTTCAAGAAAGTCACGATTGCTGATTCTTCCAACACCAATTATGACAAGGTTCTTGGCAACTGAGTTTGTGGCTAATTTTTCAAGTTTGGAGGGATAATATCTCCTGCTTGAGTTGTCATCCCCATCAGTCAGGACAATAATCCATTGGTCAAATGGTTTATCTCCAGACATTTTCAAGGCGTCGCCAATGGCATCATACAGGGCAGTTCGACCATATGGATAAGAAAGACCATTAATTCCCTCAAGGAATTTCTTTTTTATTTGAGATTTAGGGGTGCTTTCAAATAAGGTTTTTGAAGAGTTGTCAAAAATGATTAGACCCACATAATCGTCATCGTTGACTTGGTTATTGAATATTGAACGGATTCCTTTTATTGCTTGTTTGATCCGTTTACCTGCCATTGATCCAGAATAATCCAGAACAAAGATAACTTCCTTTCTTTTCAGTGAAGAGGTGAATTCCCTGATTGCATCATCAATTTTTTTCGCCTCAGATTGGTTGCCCACTTCCTCATGGATTTCCTTTGCATTGACCAATGCAGTGAGAACAACAGCCCTGTCAAGATCTTTTGCAAGTTCAACAGCTTCTGCAAAGAATCTAAGTGCTGCGGAGGTGTCTCCAATGTGCCTATAGTAAATCCCGTAATTGAGTTTTGCATTTGCGATTGCACGAGTGCTCTGTAGATTTTCTGCGATTTGCATGCTTTCATCAAAAGCCTCTTTTGCTTTCGCCACATCGCCTCTTGCAAGATATAATTTCCCAAGATTTCCGTAGCGGACTGCAAATCCCCTTGCATTGTCAATCATGCGATCATATTCCAAGGCTTTCTGAAGAAACATTTCAGCTTGGTCATATTCCTCAATTTCAATATAGAGCAGTCCAAGATTGTTATAACGAGATGCCAAGGCAAGGATGTGCCGTGGTTTTTCTTCTTCAGAAGCTGTTTCTAGGAGCTCATTTGCGATGGCAATGGCATTTCTGTAGAATTTGTTTGCATCTTTCAAGTTCCCCTTGATTTTATGTACATTCCCAATATTATTATAGCAGATTCCGACACCCTCCTTATTGTTTAGACTGGAGAATAGCTCCAATGCCTTTTGATAATTGTCATAGGCACGATTGATATCACCCCGATAGTATTCTTCATTTCCAAAACGCAACGCAGTCACAAGCCCTTCAAAAGTTCGCGATAGGAGATAAATTTCCTGCGATCCAGAGCCACCAGAGATGTTCCTGTCCAAATTTCCTTTTGTTATTAATTCAGTCACTTCAGTCAATTCTTTTATCGGAGCCACAATTTTTTCGCTTGCCTGTTTTGAGACAAAGGCGGCAAGCAAAATAGAAAACAAGGCAACCAAAAGAAATAGACCAAAGGTAGTTATGGTTGTTTTCCTGATTGGTTCATTTACTTGATCAACTACATTGATCACGTCACTTTTGGGAACCACCACTCCAATCCAGAAATCCTTAATTTCAACAGGATGAATCGAAAGATACCAAAGTTCAGAATTTTTGGAGAAGGTAACGACTTGTGAATAATTTTGGGTCAATTCATTCAGTATATTAGAAAAGCCCTGTTTTTCATTTGCATCAATCAATTCAAGAGAGATAATGTCCTCACCAAATTTAGAGTCGTTTTCTAAAAGTACAGGATGCAACAGGGTTCGGAATTGAGAATCGATCATGAATGCATAGCCATTTTCAAAGACAGGTTTGTTTGACACAGTCTTAAGCACGGTTTCCAAAGGAAGATCCAAGGAAATGACGCCGACAAGTGAACCATTGTCGTACTTAACAGGCCTTGACATGGTAAGAACAAGTCCAGATTCTGGATCCATGTCAAGAAAAATA
The DNA here is from genome assembly GCA_015523565.1 of Candidatus Heimdallarchaeota archaeon. Classification (GTDB taxonomy): domain Archaea; phylum Asgardarchaeota; class Heimdallarchaeia; order Heimdallarchaeales; family Kariarchaeaceae; genus WAKA01. Next base: position 3,228 of record WAKA01000003.1, read on the forward strand.
TTCAGCCCATCTGCAGCGACAGCATTTTTATACCAATTTTCTTGTCGAGGGTCATAGTTGATCTCCCTTGCCCAACTCATGTCATTCCATGGGAGTTGACGGAACAAGCCGCCCTCCTCAAATCCCATATAAATCCAAATGTATCCTGGATTTGATTTATGAGTTGCCTTGAAAGGAATTTCCAAGACAGAAGAAAGATCGATAATATTTTTGTATTTGATTTTTGCGGCGGCATAAGCAGTAGCATTTTTGACGTTGGGCATATAGATTGTTGACTTTTCCCAACTTGCGGCACCAAAACCATAGTAATCATTGATAAGTGAGCCAGAGGGAACCCTCGGATCAATAATCGTGTCAGCCCAATATGTTTCTGTAGCACTGATATTTATTCGATTATTGAACAGGGCGTCTGCAAAATTGTACATACTTTCAAGATCTGTAATGACAGCATGCAGATATTCCTTGACAAAAAGGGCATTATCTGCCGCAGTTCTTTTCAGATTATCCAATTCCCCATTCAGCACTGCATCAAAGACAACCCCTTGTGAATCCCCAGAAAATCGGTTCATGGCATTTAAATTCACAAAGGTCAAAAGGATTGATGAAGTAATGATGGTCACAAGAATTGCAGATAAAATTTTAGTTTGTATTTTCATTCAGACCACGTTTTACCTACACAATATATATTTGCGGAAGATATTTATACTTTTGGCAACTTTATGACAAAAGCGTTGAAATTTTTTGAAAAACACATTATTACAGCTTCATGAAGCAGTAAATAATATCAGGGCAATTATGGAAAAAAGAGAAATTTATTAGAGAATACTTCCATACCTAAGTCCAACGGCAAGAAAGACCACAATAATTGCAACTGCGTTGTTTATGACTGAGAGTGTGAAAATTCTCTTTTGCAGTGCAGGTCTTTCAGAGGGTTCAGATGTTGGAATTTTGCCAGCTGTTTTTGTGATTAAAATGGCATTGAAAAGTATGATCAAGACCAAGAGCATTTTGATGTTAAAAATCACACCATAGTTGGTATCAAACCCAAAGGCATCGGTACGGCCATCTGCAAAAACACGTAGAACACCAGTCACAATCAAGCCGATTAGTGAAGCCCAAATCACATGCATCAATTTCTTTGAAAGCATTGCAGATATTTTTCCAGCAGTAGGGGGATCAAGTGTCTTCAGAGTCGGGACAACCGCTAAGATATTGAAAAGGCCAGCACCGACAGCACTAATTGCAAACATGACATGAAGCCATCCCAAAACAACACTAAAGAAAACCATATTCTGAATTGGAGATTTATGTTTAAAAAGATGTCAGGATTAAAATAAAAAAAGAGAAAACCTCATTTCCATTTTAATCAAAACTGAAGAAATTGGAATTAGGTTAAACTGCAATGGTTTTAAATGATGAAGCATCCGACGAAACGTGGATTTTTCAGGGAACAGATTGAATGATTTTCTCATAATTCTTGGGAACCATTTACTTAATCATCTGTTGATTTTTTCACTCCCTGCGTTGTTTTTATTCATTAGGGAGGATTTTCCGATATCGTATACGGAAGCAGGACTATTGATGACCTTGCTGGCAAGTGTAATGGCAGTGACTTCAGTAGGAGTAGGAACAATTTCAGATGCAAAAAGGGGAAAACGATATCCCGTCATATATGTTGGACTTGTTGTAATGGTGATTGGATGGATTTCATTGACATTTGTCAGCAACATTCAGCAATTAAGGTTGGTTTTTGTCCTGATTGGAATTGGAGGGGCCGGGTTTCATCCACCAGCGCTAGCGATTATTTCAGAAATGTTTGAAAAGGACAAAGGGAAGGCATTGTCCATAAACATGGCTATCGGCATGGGAGGAACTGCAATTGCCCCTTTACTTGTCGGGTTGGTGGCCTTGATAGTGCCAAAATGGCAGGATATAGTGATGATTTATGTAACAGCCGCAATTATAGGGGGCATGGTTTTATTTGCAACTACAATAAAAAGCGGAATGTTTTCAAGGACAGAATGGGAAGAAAACGGGGACAATTCCAAGAATAACGGAAGTCTGGATTTCAAATTTTTGCTTTCACCATTAATACTTATTCCATTGTTGTTCATATCTG
>WAKA01000004.1 GCA_015523565.1 Candidatus Heimdallarchaeota archaeon
AACAGCTCGACAGCCTGATGGAAGAGATAGTTAAAAATTATTTGATATACAAAGAATTCAAAAATCAACTTGATGCATATTTGGCTCGAAAGGACAGGTTAGTCCCTGTGGAAACCATAGAGCAGTTGGAAGAGAAAATCCTCAAGAGAGCTGAAGGAATTGCCAAGAAGAAAAACGTAAATCCAGCAGGCAAAACCTATATCACGCAAGAACAGCTTGACAGCCTGATGAAGAAGATATTTAAAGATTATTTAACACATAAAGAATTCAAGAATCAACTTGATGCATATTTGGCTCGAAAGGACAGGTTAGTCCCTGTGGAAATCATAGAGCAGTTGGAAGAGAAAATCCTCAAGAGAGCTGAAGGAATTGCCAAGAAGAAAAACGTAAATCCAGCAGGCAAAACCCATATCACACAAGAACAGCTCGACAGCCTGATGGAAGAGATAGTTAAAATATATTCTGCATATAAAGCAGAAAAAACACATATTACACAAGAACAGTTCGATTACGTAATGGAAGAGATATTTAAAAAATATTCGACATACCAACCAGGCAAAACTTATATCACGCAAGAACAGCTCGACAGCCTGATGGAAGAAATATTTAGATCCTATACATTTGCCGAAATGGAACCTGGCACATCTGCGGGGGTTGTTTCTGCACAAAGTATTGGAGAACCAGGAACACAAATGTCATTGAGTGGAGATGAGATTGTCCTAATAATGGATGAAAACGTTGTCCAGACGGTGTTCATTGGTGATTTCATTGATGAGCTATTGATGAGCGAAAAAGTAGTCAAGCAGGGGGATACGGAATACCTTGATTTTCCAGAAGATTATCACGTCTATGTGCCTGCTGTTTCTGAAGAGGAAACCATCCAATGGAAAAGACTGAAACAGGTCAGTAGACATGCACCAAATGGAGATCTTCTCCACGTTAAAACCGCAAGTGGTAGGCAAATCATTGCCACACCAAGTCATTCCTTCATTACACGAAAGAATGGAAAAATCGTTGCGGTTCGTGGAGATCAACTTACAACAGAAGATTTTGTCCCAATTGCGATGGGCATACCAACAATCAATCCAATTTCCACAATCTATTTTGAGGAAGACAGCGTCAGGTTGGGACACACAGTTATTGAACAGGCATTGGTAACACCTCAAGGAGAGATTGTGGCACCTTCAGAAAGCTCAAGCAAGTTTTCCCTTCCTCTGACAGAGACATGGGGATATTTCTTGGGAACATTGATAACAGTGGGATACAATGACGGGGAAGAACTCACGATTGCATCATCCAATCCCAATATTTATGAGGAACTTGTGGCATATTTTGAAGAAAATGACCTTAATGTATCCTTGGCGAGAGACCATGTGGAAAACCAACTTTATGAAATTAAAATTACAGGAGAGGATCTTGCCTATGCAATGGACTTGTTGATTGATTCCTTTGATGAAGGGACTTCCACTCCTGTTTGGGTATTGAATACGCCAAATGATTTCATTAAAGGGTTTATCCAAGGAGTTTTCGATCATGGAGCAGATGTAGAAAACGGCATTGTTTTCAAATTCCAAAACCCCGACTTTGTTAAGCTTCTTGCCCATATGCTTGGAAAGTTTGGCATATTTGCATTGATTGACACCCAATCTGAAACGTCATCCCTTCAAATACCAGTTGAAATGCTTAATCAATTCAATGATGTTGTTGGATTTAGGTCACCTTCGAAAGCAAATGACCTATTGACAAAGATTTCCCAAGTTGGCAGAAAAGATTCTGTTCCCGGACTCAAAGAAACATTGAACCAATTAAAATCAAAATTGGGAATTGATTTAGAAATCAAGGATGCGATCAGCAGGGAAGAAATTCTTGAAATTATTAAGAAAGCCCAGGAAGCAGAAAATACAGATGAGGAAATACAGCAACTTGTCAAGGCATATGAAAGCCCCATTTATTGGGATCGCATTGTCTCAATAGAATATGAGAAACCATTTACAAAATATGTTTATGATTTTGCGGTAGAAGGTTTGGAGACATTTACAACCTTTGATGGCATCATCACCCACAATACCTTGAGAACTTTCCACTTTGCAGGGGTCAGGGAAATGAATGTCACATTGGGGCTTCCTAGACTTATTGAACTGGTGGATGCAAGAAGAAACCCAAGCACCCCTTCGATGACCGTTGCTCTCAAAGGAGAATATGCCTCGGATGAGACAAAAGCAAAACAGGTTGCACAGAATATCGAACTTACAACCATCCATAGCGTGGCAAAAGGGCTTGAAATAGATCAAATACATCTCAGGGTCAATATCTTGCTTGATGAAGAACTCCTGATTGATAAGGGAATTACTGCGGAAGATATCAAGCAAAAGATCATTGAAAAAAGAGTTGCACAAAAGGTCATGGTCGAAGAAAATCTGATTATTGTTACACCAGACAAGGAAGACCCGACACTTCAAGACCTTCAAAAACTTTCTGAAAAACTCAGGCTTATACCCATTAAGGGATTGCGAGGAGTAAACAGGGTGATGATCCGTAAGAAAAAGATTGATGAGGGAGATGACGAAAAAGTCGAATATGAAATACTTACGGAAGGAAGCAACTTTAAGCAATTGATGAGGGTTCTTGGAGTCGATCCAAGAAACTCATATACAAACCACATCCATGAAATTGCAGAAACCTTGGGTATTGAAGCCGCAAGAAATGCAATCATCAAGGAAGCAAAGGAAGTCATGGAAAAACAGGGGCTTGAAGTTGATGACAGACATATGATGCTGGTGGCTGATCTGATGACGTTTTCTGGAGATATCAGACAAATAGGAAGACATGGTATCTCTGGAGAAAATGCATCAATCCTTGCAAGAGCAGGGTTTGAAGTCACAGTCAAACACCTGCTTGACGCGGCTGTCAGAGGAGAAGAGGATCACCTTGTCGGCATCATTGAAAATGTCATTGTAGGTCAAGAAATCGCAATAGGCACTGGGATGGTTGATTTGACCATTTCTCCAAATTATAGGGAATTCGCACCCAAAAAACAAAACAAATCGTCGTAAGCTTAAGTAATATATAAAAACAAGAAATCCGTCAGCTAATAAGAAGCAACATGACTAGATCAAAGAGTCCAAATGGTGAATTCGCTGCAAGGAAACTTCTAAAGAAAAGACAGAAAATGAGATGGAAGGACATTTATTATAAAAGAAGAATGTTGGGACTGAACAAAAAGGCAGACCCTCTTGAAGGTGCACCACAAGCGACAGGAGTCGTCTTGGACAAATATGGTGTCGGTTCCAAACAGCCAAACAGTGCTCTTAGAAAATGTGTCCGTGTCCAACTGATCAAAAATGGAAAGCAGATAGGAGCATTTGTCCCACATGACGGAGGATTGCTTTACATAAACGTTCATGACCAAGTCACTGTGGAAGGCATTGGTGGTGCTCAAAAAGGTGCAAAGGGTGACATCCCAGGTATTAAGTGGAGAGTGATGAAAGTCAATGGAGTTGCCCTTTCTGAGTTAGTCACTGGTCGCAAGGAAAAAGCAAATAGGTAAAGATTTTCAGGAAGCCATTTTTATTAAATAATACTTTTTGCGAAGCTTGAAAAATTTCTTGGCAAATTCCGTCTCACTAATCTCAACATCATCAAATTGATCTTCCAATTGATCCAAGGCAGTTTCCAGATCCAATAAGGTATCTTCAACCAATTGTTTCCTATTGATTTCATTGACTGGACTATTCTGCACTTGCATCAATTCTTTTTGTTTTTCTGCAATCATTGCTTCCAATTGTTGAACTTGGGTTTTTAATGCCTCCTTCTGAAGATTTAGCCCTGTGGAATGGGATGGGGAACTGGCAATTATCTGGAGACGACCACCCCTTATCAAGGTTTCTGCTTCTTTAATTATCTGGAAAACATGGTAGTCAGACCTCCATCGCCTCATTCGACGAGTATGGAGATACCCTTCAGGATCCGCACTAGGATGACTCCCATTCAAGATTCGAACAGAAGGGGGACGGTGAGGAAAATCATGGGGAATCTCTACAAGTACTTCGACAGGGTTACCAGAAGAATCCGATATGCGTCCAATCCATCTATGCAAGTTTCCGTGATCAGGAGAAAATCCAGCATTATACCTGTATATTAAAAATGCCTCTTTGCTTAGGGTAGCATCATCAACCATTTTCAATTTCATCATTCATTTTCCGATATTTATTCTTGCCCATTCATCATTGAAAATGTACGTAAAAACAAACATAAGATTTTTCAAATTACGCTTTTTTCGACATCTGTTGGAAGGAGAACACCACCTTTGAGTTTTGAGCCTATGTCCCTCGGCGAGTGAACAATAATCTTTTTACCCTGAAAATCGTTAAGAATATTTTCAAGTGTTAAACCAGAAGTATGACCACTAAGAGATATCTTGTGAACTGACTGGGAATATTTGTCCTTTACTTTTGGGTTGGAGGTTAAAAGCTGATACCCCAAGGTATTTGGAGCTTGATAACCTGTGATGATAACACCCGTTTCACTGTCATCACTTGTAGCATCCAAAAGCCTACGGATGGTACCCGCTTGGAGCATGCCATTACCGGAAATGACTATCGTGTTTTCGGTAAATTCTTCCTCACTAAGAGTGGGAACCATCTCAACCTTGTTTTTTATACCATCAGGGAGAAAATTGAATTGCAGATTTCGAATAACTTTAACACCCATTCCTGCAACATATATTTTCCATTTAGGATCTATCCCCTGTCTAAGCAATTGATAAAGCACCTCTTGAGTTCGACCCACACTAAATGCAGGGATAAGAACCCTTGAAGAGGACGAAAGAACTTCATGATAGACTTGGGCATTATCTATTGGTTCTTTTGGACGACCATAATAAGTTCCATCAAACAAGATTGCACGTTGCTCCTCAATTGGAAATTTTGCCCCAGGGAAAAATGCAGTCCCATCTGCATTGAAATCACCAGTGTAGAACAATGTCTTTCCACCAATTTCAAGATTAAAACCTGTTGAACCAAAAAGATGCGAGGCTTGAAATGCAGTGACATCAAAATTTGGCAAGACAGAGAAGGATTGACCCGTCTCAATCTCATTGATATTTTGAAGGGCAGAGATTATATTTTTGCCAGAAACAATTTCTGAAATAAATTTATTGCCATGTATTGCATTTGTAGACCATGTCGACTTTAGCACATTTGCCGTATCATTCCAAAGAATTTCACATAGTGCGCGTGTCTCTTTTGTCGCGAATATTGGAATATCTGGCTTGATTGACTGAAGCAACGGCAATGCACCAGAATGATCAAGATGGGCATGGGAAAGAAGCACAGCGTCAACCTTCTGTAAAATAGGAAGCCAAGAGGGAATGCGGTTGTTGAGAACACTCATGCCAAAATCAAGCAGAATTAGACCATGCCTAGTTTTAACCAATATGGCTGAATGACCAATGTGGCTACCGCCCGGAAAATATAATTGTATCTGTTCCTCCACTTCTGGACGAGAAAACGTAAATTTTGGTAACCATTCCATCAAATACCGCTGTGGAATTTTCAACGCAAGATTTGCATCAAATGGATTTTGAGGAAGATCCTGCATTTTATTTCCAAGTACAGTGAACGATGGAGGAAAATCCGAAAGAAAAGTATCTGATCGAAAATCATCGTCCACGGATTTCCAAGACTTGTATTTTCGAGTCTTTCTTTTTAACAATTCATCAACAACTGGAACTGCATCCTTTGGATAGAGCCATTGAATCAATTGCTCCAAAGTTTCAGTTGCATACTCGGAAATATGTTCCATAAATGCATCTGGTCTTTTGGAAAGAGTTGCAACAATTGAACTGATTTCTTGAATTGATGTGGAAACATTCTTGCCTGTAAGAGAAACATAGGATTCAACCAAGTCAGGCAAATATGGAAAACCAAGTGAAAGTTCCCAAAAAATTTGTTTTGCCTTTCCGAACCAATCGTCTTCATTAGCATCCATCAACAAGGAAACAAATGCGACTTTTTCCTTTTCAGCAAAAACATCTTTTGAGAGTAAAATTTTTACAAAACTTACAAGTTCCTCATAGCGAAGTTCATCACGGGAATACAGGATAGGTACAGAAACCAAGAAAATTTCAGGGTCATCTAATTCGCGAATATTCCACAAGGTTTCCTGGATTACATCCACCAAACCATCGATAGTCAGGTTATTTTCCCGTAACCAATTGTCAAAATTCCAATTTTTTTGATGAATGGATTTCACTATTTCGAAAAAAGACTTATGCTCTTTTGTCACTAATTATGATAAAAATGGGAGATATTTATGTATCTCTAAGAAGAAAGAAGTAAAAAAAAAGATTTCACAAGTTAGTATTGCAATATTTGCTTATAGAGATATTTAATAATATGAACTTCCTGTGGTATTTAGAAAAATGAGCGAAGAAACTAGCGCAGTAAAGAGGACACTCAAATTCATCGTACAAAATATCGATAAGCTAAGAGAGCAAGTGGGGCTTAAATTTGCTGAGATCGAACAACAATTGGAATTGTTCCAAAAAGAAATCAACACCATAAAAGGGCAGGTTGAAAATATCAAAAGTATAGTGACGAAACCTCAAGCTACCTCTGAATTTACACAATTGGCACAACGCCTTGATTCATTAGAAAAGGCAGTTGCATCACTCAGTTCAACAATCCATACACCACAACAAACATCAACATATATTCCCACACCACCTGTCAGACAGCAAATGCCACCACCAGTTTCTCCACAACCCACAGTACCAAGTTCTGCAGGAGTTATCCCACCAGCACCCACGGGTAGACCACCAACACCACAGCCAACCCCTACACCATCACCTGCACAAACACCAAGACCAACGACCATTCCTTCACCAACGCCACAGCCAACCTCTACACCATCACCTGCACAAACACCAAGACCAACAACCATTCCTTCACCAACGCCACAGCCAACCACCACACCGTCACCCACCACTCCTCCACCAGCGCAAACACCGCAACCAGCCCCCATTTCCCCACCAACGCAAACGCCATTGTCACCAACCAAACCTACCACACCAACCCAACCACATACAACAACGCCTACAACCACTACAATTCCAAAAACTAGCAGTATTTCTACAAAGAAACCGTCAATTGACTTGACAGACGACAAAAAAGAACTTATGGAAGCATTGAAAAGAATTGAAGGAATTTAAGATCATCTACAAAATAAACTCTTTATATCCACATAAGGAATGACCACGTGTGAACTTAATTCAACTTGACTATGAGTTAACTAAAAAAATAGCCACAATAATGCCTGAAAAATCCATCATACGTCCAATCATACGATTGTTTACGCATACAGGAACCTTCATGTTTTGGGCACCACTATTAATTGCCTGGTATTTTGTCTCACCTGGAAATTGGCAGATTCCGTTTCTTATTGCACAAACAATTAACATGTTAATGGTTCAAGTTTTGAAAAGAATGATTAAAAGAGAAAGACCTGAGTTTGGAGATCATAGTATGGGAGTTGTAAAGTTTGATGTGCATAGCTTCCCTTCAGGACACAGTGCAAGAGCAGGACTCATAATGGTAACCTTACCATTTATTTTTCCACATTGGACTGTCTTTTGGATAGTTTATGCAATTGCCCTAATGATTTCCCGGTTGCTTTTAGGATTGCATTATGTAAGTGACATCCTCGCAGGACTTCTATTGGGATTCTTGTCTGCCCTTTTTCTTCTTCCCTTTTCTTTTTTTGCTCCGCTTTTTGGGTAATATTTCAGATTGCACTTCCATTTCAGGAATTGGTTCTTCTTCAACACCCTTCACTAATTTTTCCTGTTGTTTAAGATATTCATCCTTTGCCATCAATGAAATAACAGTGGCACTGGCAACCAAAAGCCAGTTGAAAACTTGCGTTTCTACATTCTCACCCATTTCAAACAATTCCCAAGGACGATCCGTCACTCTTTGCAAACTCAATGCCTCCATCACCTGTGACTTTGAGAGGCTCCCCAACTTAGAACTATCAGGAATGACAAGAGCCACAGGTTTTGGAATTCCCTGCCAAACGAAATACTCCCAAAAGTTTCTTCTCATCTCACTGACATTTTCATCGTTGATATCCAAAACGAGTGCAATACCATCTATCTCAGGCATTTTGTTAGGAAATCGAAAACCTTCCAAGCTGTCAACTTCAATCAAATCCCAGTTAATTGTTTTCACATCTTCGTCTTTTGGAGAAAGCTCTATCAACTTTTGCAGTAAGGGACTTGTTTTCCCCACCCTGATGAAAAGAAAATCAAGCCTGCCATAGTCATTACGCTCCAGTAAAAAATTAAGCAACCGTTTCACAATTCCTGTTGCCTCCTACCACTTAAATAAAGATTGATAGCGACAGTTCACAATAAAGCAAGAAATAAAAAGACTTATGATAGAAGTAACATACGTGAAAAAAATAATTGTCATTTCAATCTTGTTCATCATTGCATTTTCAACACTCCAAGCAAATGCCTATAGTGAGAAAAACGGTATTGAAAGGGGAGATAACGTAAGAATGGCATATAAGGGAGTATTGCCAAATGGAACCGTGTTCGACCAAAAAGACGACATAGTGTTCAAAAACATGGATTATGGAAACTATATCGAAGGATTTGTTGACAATGTCCTTGGAATGAAAATAGGGGACAAAAAAACTTTTGATGTACCCCCTGAAAAGGGATATACAAATCCAGACCATTACCTATATGGCTTTACACTTCGTTTTACCGTTGAGATCTTGGGAATTGAAGGATACACACCAGGACAAGACAATGGAAACCAAAAATCAGAGAATTTCATTTCAAAAACGTTTACCTTTGCCGCATGGATTTTTGGAATCATATTAATCCCAGTGGTTGTTGTGGGAACTTATAGATTCCTCAATGAAAAAGTTGTGAATAAGGCGGCACATATATGTGCAATAGGTGGAGAAAGGGCAGACGGAATTTGTACAAAGTGCGGAACACCCTATTGCAGATCCCATTTTATCAAAGGATGTCAAAAGTGTGGTGGTGTCACACTCCAACCAAAGTGAAGAAACTTGCCAAATGAAAGAATTTTAAGTAAACGCTATAGGACAGACCTTCATGTAGTTAGGTCTTTAGTCAATTCATTAGGATACAACGAAACAGAAGCAATTCTAAAAATGCATCCTTCTGATATTAGGGTCACTGCACGGGTGAATTTGTTGAAGACGACAAGAAAAAAGGCGATCAAGGCATTGAAACAAGAAGGAATCAGGGCATTGGAGATTGATGAAATTCCTGAGGGAATTGAAATTATCCATGGTCAACCAAAGCTTGGACACTCAATCGCATATCTTCAAGGACTGGTGACACCCCAAGGACTTGGATCCATGACTACCGTGCATATCCTAGATCCTAAACCAGACGAATTGATATGGGACATGGCAGCCGCTCCTGGAGGGAAAACCACATTCATCGCTGAAAGAATGAGAAACAGGGGCTGGTTGATTGCAAACGATATAAACAGGGCAAGACTACGGGCTGTGCAAGCAAACATCAAAAGGCATGGAATTACAAACACCATCATTACCCATCACGACGCAACAGACCTAAAGCTACCTCTACAGTTTGATAAAATTCTCCTTGATGCACCATGCACTGGTGAAGGACTGTTGGTTTCCCAACCAAGAAGAAGAACCTCAAAAGACATCTCAGACCCATTTGTACTTCAAAGAATGCAGCAAAGGCTTCTCCACAATGCACTAAAACATCTCAAGCCAAGAGGAACGTTGGTGTATTCAACATGTTCACTTAATGTAACCGAAAATGAAGAAGTAATCAAACCATTCTTGAACCAAGCCCAATTGCTAAAAGTGGAGATGCAAATAAAGATCAAACCCGTCAATTCCCCCATATTTGAACAAGCAATTCGCCTTCTCCCTTCAAGACATGGATGTGACGGGTTTTTCATTGCAAAACTCAGGAAGAAGGGATAAACCATGATAATTTCAAAAGAAGAAGCAGAAGAAATCCTTAGAGACGAAATCGGGATTTTTGTACAATTGAAAGACAAGGGAAATTACATGATCCTCAAATCCGAGGGGAAAACACGACTTTCATGGATCAGGGGAACACCACCCACAATTGAAGAGGACATGGTAGAAGTGGGATTCCAACTCGCCGCATATGACGATAAAAGGAAACAGGTATTTCCAACAATCATGGATTGCATTGCCAATGTCCCCACACTTGAAATTTCATCATTCAAAATACAGAACACAGTGACAAAAGGAAAACCTGTGAAAATTGAGCGGTTCCAAGAGTTTGAAGGACAGCAGGTAATCTTGACTGCAAATGACCATCCCCTTGCATTGGGCATGATTCTCTTTGGGGAATTTCAACCAATCATTGATGTGGGATGGTATTTACGAGCCGCAGAAAAACAACAATCCTAATCAGCCAATATCTTAGACACTTCTTTCATCTCTGTTGACCATGAATCATATTCAAATGCAAAAATCAATGCAAATATGGCAACCTTATATGCATAAATGAAAACAAGGATATTCCAAAATTGTAGATCCAGTGGAATAATTGTATAATTCACTACACCAGATATGAACATCACAAATGAAAAAATGAAGTCGGCAATTGCCAAGATTCTTAGTCTACGACCTCGTGAATATGCCAATGGAGACAATGCAATCAAATACAACGAAACGGAAAAGAACAACGACCCCAACGGAGAAATCCAATAAAGTGTTGTGAATGCCAAAGGAAGCTTGACGTCATATATCAAAAGGGAAAACACCATGATAAATCTACCTAGAAAGGAAAACAATAAAAAGGGAATAACAGTCCCCAATAATTTTTTGTCAATTCTCAAGGCCATCGCAGGAAACGCATAGACATTTACAAGCCAATCCCCTAAAAGGATCAAACCTACAATAATGGTCACCAATGTAGAAGGGGCCCGCCTAAAGAAAAATTGAAAGCCAATTGTCTGAACAACCGTGGCAGAAAGAAACGCCATCGCAAAAAATTGCAAGCCATTACTCCAAGAAAGATAGCCGATACGTTTCTGTAAATCATAATCAGAAACATTTTGATACATAATTTACTCACAATTTTTCATTATAAGACCATTCACAAACCTTTCTGTTCATTTGGAACCAAATATCCTGTTCTTGAGTGGAGTATAAATCTCATCCCGTAGAGTATCAATCCATAGGGTAATGGGATCCAAGATTCTTACATTTCTTTTCTCAATCATGAAAGTGAAAAGAATAGTCCCGACAAACCCCAATGGTTCTCCCATCCTGTCGTGGGCAAGAGTCCAGGCATACTCATGGGAAACACCAAAATCATATGAAAGGACAGTTGTAATGGCAATCATGGCGGCAATCCTGAGGGTATTGCCAATGAACAGGAAAAGCAGAACCAAAAAGGAAGCATTGATCCTGTCCTTTATTTTCGCGGGTGTTGACCAGATCAAACCCAACAACAACGACCCTGCCTGCATCCCTGTACAAGCACGGACAATAATGTAATAATTGGGTACACCAACCTCACCTTCAATGGAAATTGCAGGATATGTGGCTCGCGAAGAGTCATAAAGATTGTAAAGTATCCGATCAACGAAACCAAGAGCAGAGGTTTGGTCTTCATAGATGAAAAGCCGTGGGTTAAAACCAAATATGTTCAGGAAGAAATAGCTAACCTTAGTTGTCAGCATTTCCAGACCAAAATATGGGGGGAATACATAAAGCACCACGGTCATCATGAATGTAAATCCAAAAGAATATAATGCATAGTTTCTTCTTTCTTTGCCCTTCAGCGTAAGTAATGGATGGGAATCATCTTCAGTTGGAATCAGTCTTTCAAAATCAGGTAGTTCCAGCATACATTTTTCTCTCCTTTTATTCACTTAAATAACTATCCTTTCTGGAATACTACAAAGATAAACAGACATGTCTTCTTTTGACAGGTCATTCCTTCCTTGCCAAAAGCTCATCAATTGCATTGTACATCGTCAAAAATAGACTTTTATAACGATTCAAGTCATCAACACTTTTTTGTGAAAAATATTTCCTCATTCTAACCCTGAATCTCTCCAAAGTATCTGGATCATTCAAATCAGGCATTTCTCCATGAAACAAGGGGTTGTTGACCCTTAGCTTGTCAAACACTTTTAAGCCTACAGGAGTGATTTGATACATCTTCTCCTTTTTGTTTTCCGTTTCAACCTCATTGATCATCCCCAGCGACAGCATCTCACTCAAGATTGGATAAACAGACCCTGGTGATGGAATCCACTTATGGTGGGAGTATTCCGAAATGAAATTGATCAAATCCATGCCTGTCAGCATTGGAAAATTCCCATTGCTGTCACGATCACGAAACCGTTTGAGGATGATTAACCTGAGAAAACCGCGTTTCACCTTTTTTTCCCATTTGCCATATGCATCATTGACTTTGGCTTCCAGATCATCACTTTCCCTTAAAACAGAAGACATTCACACTTACAATATTTCCAGCATTCAAAATCTTTTCGAATTAAGATATGAAATTAAATTTGTCAATTTGTATGAAAAAAACAATTCAAGCATGCAATGCTTCCCCCAAAACATTTTTATTTGTCAATTCAAGATTATACTTGTTCGCCCGTGGGGGAGAACGGAGGTAATGAGAAATGTTAATTGGTCTTGTAAGAAGACTGGGTGAGATTAAATCCAATCAGTCTGAACGAATAATACTTGAGACAGCCATTAAAAATCAAAAACCATACAAACAGAAGGAGTTCTTCGCGGTTGACGTAAACCTTGAAGATGGGCAATATAAAATCCATCTTGAAGAATATGATTCAAATAAAGAATTATTATATCTCAGGGGTATTAAGGGAGGTCATTCGGAAAACTTATCTCCAGTCCTCAATGTTAAACCAAAAGAAAAAGAGAAGGAAAAGATACTCAATATTTCGAAGTTTCCTTCTGAAAATACATTGTTTCGAAAATATGGTCTGAAAAGAGAGGAGTTCCCAATTTATACAAATTTGATCAGATGGTTTGAAAACAAAAAGGAAAATATCCAAGAAGACATTCAATCACTAATAACACAGAACTACATAAACGAGAAAACAAAAAAAATTGGAAATAATGCCCCTACAATGGTTGTTTTTAAAGTGTTAAAAGACGGAGACCATTGTTATCCTGGAGAAATTGATGAGTTTGTACAAGCATACCTCCACATGAATACACCGCCAAAACCAAAAAAATCACAAATTGGCACATGCATGGCCTGTGGTCAGAAAAAACCATTGACAACCACAAAAGACATTAAAACAGACCTTTTTGAATTCTTTTCCCTTGATTTGAATAATTTTATTATAGGAATGGATAATTCCAAAACATGGCAATTGACCCTTTGCTTGGATTGTCAAGACCTTGTAAAACTAGGACTTTCTGTGTTGGACAATGAATTGAAATTCAGGGCATACACAAAAAAAATTGATTCCAAAAAAACCTTGTTTGTTGATCATTCACTTCTGCCAACTGCTTATGGGGAACAATTAGTTATCCAAGTAATAAACAATTTGAAAAAAATCAGAAGGGAAAAATCAGAAGAGGAAAGACAGTCCATCCGTAAAGAAATAGAAGAGATCCAGCAAAGGATGGAAAGAGCAAACAAAAAAGCAATAAGAAAATTGAAAAGTGAGCTAAAGAAAAAGGAAGAGACATTTGGTAAAATAAAAGACTTTGCACAGATTGATGAAAGAGAGGTGTTGAAACAGTTTGCTGAAAAAGGAGTATCGTATGTGGACCTCTATTATATCAATGAATCTGTGGGGGTTGGAAACTCAAAAAAGGTATTCATGGACATGACATTTGTCAATGCCAAAACTCTGAAGGAACTTTTGACACAGATTGACAGGATTGAACAGGAATTCGCAAGCAAAAACCTCCTTGTCTGGAAAGGAAAACCATACAGGTTTGAATTCGGAAAATTATATTCACTGTTCACCATAAAGATGGCAGACTTAGTCAGGAAAGCATTACTTACAAGAATCACTGTCAAGGAAAGAGAATTGGCAAGAGATGCCTTGAAAAGCTTAAGAGACCCATTTTTGAAACTTAATGCAGGGATTGATAAAAACATATGGATCAGTAGGGAGGAATACCATCAACGACTCAGCACTTTCCTCTTTGTTGACCAACTGTTGAATTCACTCAACCTATTGAAGGAGAAATAAAGCATGACCGAAAAATCTTTTGAGGAAAAACTTAGGGAAGACAATGCATTCCTTGAGAAAATCTTCAACACAAACTATTTTGAAAACAGACCTGATAGGCAATTGGCTTACCTTGTCGGAAGATATTATTCAAAAGCCACCTATCTGCAACAGAGGGAGCTAAAAACAAATAGCCTCATTAAGAAGCTTCCTAATTTCACCAAACGACTAGATCTGCAAAAGATCAATTCAATGATGAACGAATGCAATCTGGTGCTGCAGAAAATAGCATCAATGAAGAAAACCAGCAATGTGATGCTTGCAGACCTTAGGAACAGAATTTTTGACCTAATGCAAGCCATTGAGGAAATCACCAGCGACCATAATGAGCTGGGAATTGCATTCCAAATGGGCTACGACAGCTCACTTGCACAGTTAAGAACTGAAGAGGAGGAAAACAAAAAATGAACAAAAGAAGAGAAATCGTATTCATTTATGATGTAAGAGACAGTAATCCAAACGGAGACCCCGATGACCAGAACAGACCAAGAATGGACGAAGACGACTATAACGTTGTCACTGACCTAAGACTCAAAAGAACAATCAGAGACTATTGGTTGACAAAAGAGTCGGAAGGAAACCAAGTCTTGGTAAGAAGAAAAGTCGTGGAAAAAGATGGAACAGTCATGTCAATGAAACAATTGATTAAGGATGCTCTTGCAATAGACAAAGTAGAGGGTGATACCCGCGAAAAGATCAGAAAGGGACTCCCTGAAAAATTTGTTGATGTAAGGGCATTCGGAGTTGTAGGAACCGTAGAAGGCGCAAATGTTGCATTGACGGGCCCTGTACAGTTCTCCATTGGAAGATCAATGAACAAGCCAACCATCAAAAGCTATTCCATCTCATCAACAATAGCCTCTGAAGAAGGAAAAGGACAGGGATCATTGGGAGAGTTCCATACCATAGACTATTCACTCATCAAGTTTCATGGCATTGCCTGTGAATACAATGCAAAAGAAACCAATTTCACAGAAGATGACCTCAAATATGTCTACGAGGGAATGTGGAACGGAACCAAAAGACTCAATACCAGAAGCAAAGTCAACCATGTTCCAAGACTTCTTTTGGCGGTTGTTTCCAAAGAAAGAGAATTCCAAATTGGAGACATAGATAAGGGATTGATCCTTGAAAATGAGGAAGGAATCAAAACACCTGACCAAGCAATCGTCAATATTTCCGGTTTACTTCAAAGGCTCAACCAATTCAAGAATTCCATTGATTCAATTGAATTGAAGGAGGACGGAACATTGACATTTACTGACGGCTCAAAAACCTCCCAAAAAATAGAAGATTTTCTTGGAGGATTCAATATCATCCATATCTAAGGAGGTCAGGGCTTGAAAGCATTGGTGACCACCATCCAAGGGGATTTCGCCCATTTCAGGGTTCCTGAAACCACACGGGAAAACTTGAGCTATCCATTCCCACCAAAAACTGCAATCATCGGAATGTTTGCCGCCACTTTAGGAATTCAAAAAAATGAATATTGGGACGAAAACCACCCTTTGCAATCACTAAAGGTCGCCTTGGAAATCATCAACCCCTTGAAAAGAACTTTTATGAAAGTCAATTACATCAGAGTAAAGGAAATAATCAACATTACAAGAGGAACAAAAATTTTCTTGCCTGAAGACCCTTTTGCCACAGAACTTATTGAATTAAAAGGAAAGGAATACAAGAAAAAGAAAGACTTCTCAAAATATAAAATGGGAATGAATGCACCCTTCAAAATGAACATGATGAAGGACGTCGCCTATAGGATATATGCAACAACAGACAACAAGGAACTATATGATGAACTGAAACAAAGATTCATTGACAGGAAATTCACTTTCCCGCCATATCTGGGACATGCAAACCTGTTGGCACACTGGGTTTATGAAGGGGAATACGAAATAAAACCAATCTACGAAATGGATAAAATCGAATGCCATTCAATCGTTCCCTTCTCAGCTTTGGATATGCAACGGGAAACATACGACCTGTCGGGAATCCCTGTCATTTATAATGTCCCAATGACCATGAAAGCGGTCAATCCCAAGAAAAAGATTTCAATCTGGAACATGATCGTCGACAAAACAGATTCAGTATTCCTTGTCAGACCAGATGAACCTTTTGTCGGATATTTCAAGAAGGGACATGCATATACTGTCAAGGATATTGAAAAAACCATTACCTTCCTATAGGTGAACCATTTGGAAGAGTCCAAATTACATGACTTCCCCTATGGAAAAATACTTTGGGCAAGACCAGACCAACCATTGGAACAGCATCTATCCAGCTTGAGAAAAAATATCCACAAATATAAATTCAAGATTCCATTTTTCCAATTGCCCTCAGATGCATTGGGAATCCAAAGTGATGAGACAATCCACCTGCCACATTGGCTGGTTATGGACTTGATGAGCATCCTTGTCGCCTGCCATGATTTCGGGAAGTTGTCCCCGCATTTCCAATATAAAATCATCGGCAACAAACTCCCAAAGCAGCAAATCGCATTAAGCTACCATACAAAGACCAGCGGGTTTTTCGCCTATTACCTCTTGGACGAATATTTCCATCAGTACAAGAAGGAAATCGTGAATAATTTGCCAGACAGCAGGATATTCAAAATCATCAGGGACACCTTCACAGCAAGTATAACCTATTCAATCATCAACCACCATACACCAAAACTGAGCACAACATTGGGTGAAAAAATCGAACTTGAAAATGAAACACTCATAACCATTGCATTGCTGGTCAACCATGTCTATCCACAAAAGTTCATTGTCGACATCCCAAATGAAGTGCACAATAAAGAGTCATCAGTGGCAGAACTGCTGCAAGCCGCATTGAAATTGTCGAAACCAGCAGAACACATCATTGAGAAGGCACTTGAAAGACTTAAAGAACTAGTAGACCCAATTGATTTGGAAATCACACTTGAAACAACAGATATCAGGGAGATGGATACCAATTGGCTTTATGACCTTTATGACGAACTGGAAGAATTGTGGGAACAAACACAGGAAAAACCCTTGCTCTTCAATGCATTCCTTTTCATGCATTCCATGCTTGGAAACCTGGATGAATGGGATGCCCGAACATTCCACCAAAATTCCGACCAGCATGACGACGAATTTGATTGGGACTATAACTGTTTCATGCCTTTTGACTCAGTTGACAGATTTAGGATCAAAAAGTTTGGATCAATCAATAACCATGATGAACGATCCGCAAGAATAATTTCGCTCAGAAACAACCTCTATGAAAATGTCAGGGACACATCCATTCCTGACAACCCATCTGCATTCATAATCGAGGCACCGACAGGAGCCGCTAAAACATTGGCAATGATAAATCTCGCCCTTAAACTCGCAAAAAAGCAACACGGACAGACAGGTAAAACCCCCCGCATCATCTACGCCCTTCCGTTCGTGTCAATCACCGATCAAGTGGGAGAAGTAATCAAAGAGGTATTGAAGCAAAACAACATTTCCACTAAAAACCTGATCGTCCACCACCAGTACTCTGAATTCCCAGAATATGTGTTCGAACCCATGTTTGACGAGGACAAGGAAGAGGTCACAATTACACGGGCATTAACTGCAACTAAACTATGGCATGCACCCATTATTGCAACAACATTCGTCTCACTCATGAACACCATATTTTCAGGAGTAAAAAGATCAATCCTAAGATTCCATAGGATTGCAGGATCAATCATCATCCTCGATGAGGTGCAGTCAATTCCGCCAAGGCATTGGGAAATCGTGTCAATGACCCTAGACCATCTAATAAGGCATTTCAACAGCAATATCATCATCGGGTCCGCCACCAATCCAAAACCGCTCTCAAATTCAATCAGGAACACCGTGAAAATAAAGCCAGACACAAAACCATTGCAAATGGTCAACAGGTATACACTGAAAATAGAACATCAACCCCAGACAATCGATCAATTCATAGAAAGATTTTCAGAACCCGTAACCACAATGATCGTTGTCAACACAAGAAAATCCTGCAGGACAATCTATGACAACCTGATCAAGAAATTCCCTGAAAACCATGTATTCCTCCTGTCAACTTGGCTAAGACCTATTGACAGAAAAAGAACAATCAAGACCATCCAGCAAAGACTGAAACACAATTTGACCACAATCCTCGTCACCACACAGGTTGTTGAGGCAGGAGTGGACCTAAGTTTTGATACAGTCTACAGGGATTTTGCACCCCTCGATTCAATAATCCAAGTCGCAGGAAGATGCAACAGGAATTTCGAAAGGGAAATGGGAACCGTAAACCTCATCAACCTCGTAAATGAAAACAACAGCCCATTTGCACCGTTAATCTATGACAAGGTCTCACTGGAAGCAACTAAGGAACTACTTGAAAATGTCACTGAATTGGATGAACTGGAACTCAGAAAATTAACCCACAGGTATTACAGCAACATTGCTCAAAGAAGAGTCACATCAAAGGCACTCAAGGAAAGAATGATAACAGACATTCCAAAACTGAGCCAGACATTCAAGCTTATCGAGGAAAGACCACAAACAAGCCTTGCCATTGTCCCCAAACGCTACCTCCAAATACTGAACTTCCAAAGGAAAACAACAATAAAAGTCCTTAACCTTTTCACAATTGCAATAAGCCATAATGACCTGAAAAACATCAAGCACAAAAAGAGAAAAATCTCAGGAACAGAGGTGCGAATCACCACAATAGAGGAATGCGACAACTATAGCAAAAAAGCAGGCTTGTCCGTCTAGACATTTCAGAGCATATGAACCATGGTTTTACGCAAAAATACCCTGTCAAAGTCAAAACGCCCCAAACCCGCGGAACGCCCTCGTCCAACACCAGTCAAGAACCCCAATTTCAGTAAATGAAACATGATTTCGGCGGCATCCGCACTGTCCGCACCAAGCTTGACCAACCCAACCCAACCCTTATGAACCTGATCCTTGCCCGTATGAACTGTAATGATGGAACCCTTGGCATAGTGCAAACTAACATGGTCATGCATGTATTTGACAGTGCTCTCCTCGTCAATTGCATTGTCAGGATACCAAACATTCCAGATGGACACCAAATTGGGAAAAATATACTTGGGATCAGGCCATACAAAGAAACTGGAACCAGTACTGAAAGAAACAGGAGTCTGGAAACGAATGGCAACAGGATTTCCCAATTTTACCCCACCAAGCCTCGTGATATCAAAAGGAACCAATTGCAATGGCTCAAGAACCAAACCATCGTATTCTGCCCTCCAATTGCCTGAAAATACCTTCGGAATGACACTTGAAAGGGAATCATTGCAGGTTGCCACATCCATGTACACAATCTCCCCCTCTTGCAATCCCGAATCCTTCGATCGCCTTCTCATCGGTGCACCAAAAGCAGTCCGCATCCTGTTGAGCAGGTCATTGCCAGACGAAGAAGGAAAATGAACCTTGCCAAATTGAGTCAACGAATAATCCAAGATCCCCTCCTGATCATGGACATCTTTCGCCAAATGAGAATCATAGGCATCCAATGCCTTGAAAAACATGCCACGAGCCATGGCTCCCGAAAAACGGGGAATGGTTCCAAATGCCGCAGTCCTGAAAAACAACCTGAAGTACTTGACTTCTCCCACAACCTACATGGATACATCCCGTTTATTTCACTTTGCATTTCAAATTGCCGTTTCGCGTAACTATCAAAAACAATGGAAATCAGCCCAAGGGATTTCGGTATCACCAATCAGCCGAAATCAATGGTTTTAGCAACTGAATTTTTAGACCAGACAATCACCATCACCATCAAACAACCTGAATTGAAGCCATAAACAACCTCAGTTAACCTGAGAAACCAGCATAATCGACAATCCCTGATAGAAGTAACAACCACTGTTCATGATTAACAAAAACCTTTGAGATTTGTCAACATATTGACAAAAAAAAGGATTTATTAACAAAAAAAGGAATACAGTTATAGTGATTACCAATTATTTTACAGGAAACTGTTTTTTCATAATATTCTGTAAGAGAGACAACAGTGTCCACAGTATATTCCGTTGCAACAATTACCTGACAAAAAAGCAGGTCATGAAGCTTATTGTCAAACTTTACAATAGGTTCAAGGAATCATCGCATACACGAATTGGTTACAGCAAAATAGAAAAGTGGACCATTTATTACCTCCATCACAAATATTGGTTTTTTGCAATCATTTCAGTGATTTCCAACATCGAAGAACAAATGAAGAAAATATATGGTCTAGTTCCATTGATTGAGCCTGTTCTAGATCAAGCTGAATTCGATTGGGAAAAAATCAGGGCACTTTTTCCATTGAACCCAGAACCGTGCAGTGAATGCAAAAGCATATGCAACCCCAATCAGAACACATTTATCAAATTAAACCAAGACGTTTTAGAGTTGTAATGCCACACTAGTCACCACCAATTCATTGAAGCCTTCAAATCCCCAAAGGGTTTGTCAATGCCTCCCACCATCGGATTTCCCCAAGTCTCCCATCACTCCAAAGATATGCAAGATAACTGACTGCCCATGCAAACATGACCCCTGCAACCATCAGTGGCCGGGAAATCAAAAACCCTGCAATCAGGGAATAACATGCAATCTTTACGCCATGGAATGCCGCATGTTGCAATGCATGTATCCCCAATGCATCAAGAAGGAGGTAAATAACCCAGCCTACAGCCGCAAAAATAGACAGGAATATCCAAAACACAGCAGGAAGAGCAATGATAAGCGATAGGTACGCCATGGAAACAGCAAAAACAGCAAGAATGAGTTTACGCGTATTCCCAATGCCATAACGGACAGGAAAAGTCCTGACATTGCCCTTCAAATCCATGGGATAATCCCTGAGATCCCCCGCAATATGGGAGAAAAGGTCAAGAAGCCCAACAAACAACGCAACCAAATATTGATGCCAATATCCAAAATAAGATGCCACAACCAGATAAAATGTCATCCCTGAAAATGTCCGGAACAAATATGTGAGAAACGTGTACCGCTGGTGCTTGAAGTAGCCATAAAGAAGCCCGCAGACAATCATTGCCTCCAGCCAACCAAGGGTGACTAGCGAAGAGCTGAACGCAATCGCATTCATCACGACCAATATCGACACAAGAAATATCGGGACGTATTTCGGGGAAACATATCCCGAAGTGAAAAGCCTATCCCGCCCCATCTCGGCATCCTCATCCCTGTGCATCCAATCGTTGAGACCAAAAAGGAAAGGCATCAAAAGGAACAGCATCAGCCATGCCATGAGAATTTCAAGAGGGGAGGGGGAAATACCGTTCAATGAGATCACCATCAAGACAATGACCATCTGGTGTATGATGTGAAAAGGCCTGACAAGGAGCAGGGACTGCCTGAACGGGAAATGACGGATGTTCCTGCTTGTAACCGCAAAATTCATTGCAACAACAAAGCAAGTTAGATTTTTAAAAAAAGGGAACAATGAAGGAAAAAAACATGACTGAGAAAAAATTTGCACTTGCAACCTTACGGCAATTCTAGAAAAGCAGTTCATTGGCGTCAGAGGATGGGAAAACCAATCCAATTTCTAGGTTTTAGAGCTTCGCGACAGAACTCGACAGAACTCGACAAAAGTGTTTCAATCCTATTTCTAGGTTTTAGAGCTTCGCGACTTAAAGCAACCTTTGGTTTATTATTCATTTGATGAAGAGTTTCAATCCTATTTCTAGGTTTTAGAGCTTCGCGACCACAGCAACCATACATCCATTATCTGTCAACGGCTTGTGTTTCAATCCTATTTCTAGGTTTTAGAGCTTCGCGACTGACAAACGAACATGAACTGTACATCACATTCCATCTATTTCAATCCTATTTCTAGGTTTTAGAGCTTCGCGACTATGCCTGCGAGCACCTGGTTATATATCCAGGTGCATAATTTCAATCCTATTTCTAGGTTTTAGAGCTTCGCGACGCGTTTTTGACCGCTGATATCAATTATGGCGGAACAGAATTTCAATCCTATTTCTAGGTTTTAGAGCTTCGCGACGTTAATGTAAGAAGGGATGTATCGGAAAACCACCCAGTTTCAATCCTATTTCTAGGTTTTAGAGCTTCGCGACTAAGAAGGAAGAAGCAGTATTACAGGAAATCTAAAAGTTTCAATCCTATTTCTAGGTTTTAGAGCTTCGCGACTTTATATTAGTAACAATAATAGTCATAACTATTTGTTGTTTCAATCCTATTTCTAGGTTTTAGAG
>WAKA01000005.1 GCA_015523565.1 Candidatus Heimdallarchaeota archaeon
ACCCTGTTGTTGAGAACAAATCAAATATGGCAAACCTACCGCTTCGGCAGTACAATCTTAGACATCAGATGGAACAGGGATGAACTGTTCTTCAGTGAAGGAGATCAGATCCATATCCTTTCTTCGGATAAGCTGGAGAACTACACGGTTTCCAAGGATGTCTTGAATAATGTACAGGCGTTTGCCCCCTCAGACAACGGCACAAAGTTTGCTGTGGGCGATAACAACGGCACCATCGTCATTTTCAACAGGGAGGGGGATGTCCTCAAAAAATTGCGTATACCAAGAAAATATCCTCTTTTACCTGAAAAAATTAGATCTCTAGACTGGAGCAGGAATAAGCTAATTGTCGGAAAGCAGACCAGTCAGATCCCGATAATCGACACAACGACGTGGGAGACCGTGCAGGTGCTTGCCAACGAGACAGACCTCAGCAAGTATGTCCTGGATAAATCCCCACCCCCAGAGCCCGTCCCTGATTTCGTGTCGTACACCCCCATTCTGTCCCTTCCCATATCCTTTGCAGTGGTTGTCATTGTCAGGAGAAAAAGAAAAATGATTTGAAAACTTAGTAGTCCTATCGGTAAAATCGTCTCTCTAAGCTGTCTGAAGCAGGTTGGTTTTTGCGGTTGAAACGGTTTTATGCAAAATAATGTTCATAATCCTGACAGGTTTATTTTTGCCAGTTATTTGGATTTTTTCAGCAGGGAGTAATTTAAATTCTATTGCTATACCCAATATCCTGTTTTGCGAGGTCATCTTATTGATTTAGGTCAACGGAGTCTTAGTTGAGAGAAACATATAAATATATCAAAATATGATAGGTCATGGGGCAATATACGATGTGTCAAATGATGACACGTTCTTGTCTCGGAGGTAAGGCATTATGAAAGATAATGAGCACAATACCCACAAACACAACAGTTCGGAAAATAACGGGATGCATGAAAAGGGAAATTCCCGACACATGAACCATTCATCGCATGGTGATCATAAGGAAGGGAGTCATAAACAACATGGGGAACATGGTGGTCATGAGAATCATATGCAACATGGTGGTGGGGGGCATGAAGGGCATCAGAACCATCACCAGATGATGATTGCAGATTTTAGGAAAAGGTTCATTGTTTCCACAATTCTTTCCATCCCCGTATTGGTTCTGTCTTCTGCTGTCCAGAACCTGTTCAATTATTCCATAGATTTCCCTAATGCACCATATTGGCAACTGGTATTGTCGTCGATAATTTATGTATATGGAGGCATTCCATTTTTCAAGGGAGCAAGGGATGAGTTAAGGAAACGATTGCCTGGAATGATGACGCTTGTTGCAGTTGCAATTACGACGGCATATTTCTATAGTGCATCGGTTGTACTTTTCATAGAGGGAAAATTCTTTTTCTGGGAACTAGTGACATTGATTGATGTAATGCTCGTAGGTCACTGGATGGAGATGAAATCGGTATTGGGTGCATCTAGGGCATTGGAAAGCTTGATTAAGCGTCTTCCTTCAGAAGCGCATTTGGTAAGGGATGATGGAACGGTAGAGGACATTTCAATATCGGAACTGAAAGTGGGGGACAAAGTCCTTATTCGTCCAGGGGAAAAGGTTCCTGTTGATGGGATCATTTTATCTGGAAGTTCAAGTTTCAATGAGGCATTCATTACAGGCGAGTCCAAGCCAGTTTCAAAAGAGGAGGGAGATGAGGTGATTGCGGGATCTGTCAATGGAGAGGGGGCGGTTACAGCAGAGGTAAGGCGAACGGGCAAGGACACCTATCTGTCCCAAGTGATTGAATTGGTCAATGAGGCACAGAAGACCAGATCGAAGACACAAGACTTGGCTAACCGAGCGGCATTCATTTTGACGATGGTTGCAATTGTAGGCGGTATCGGTACATTAGTGACTTGGTTGGCATTGGGCAAGCCGCTTGCATTTGCACTTGAGCGAATGGTGACGGTCATTGTCATTGCATGTCCCCATGCATTGGGACTGGCAGTCCCGTTGGTTGTTTCCATCTCGACAAGCATTTCGGCGAAGAATGGCCTATTGATACGAAACAGGGCGGCATTCGAAAGGGGGAGAAACATTACAGCTATAGTTTTTGACAAGACAGGCACCCTCACAAAGGGAGAGTTTGGAGTGACAGATATCATAGCAGTCAATTCAGAAGACAAGGACGGGGTGCTTTTGAAAGCAGCGTCCCTTGAGATCAATTCGGAGCATCCAATTGCCAAGGGGATTGTGAAGGCCGCAGAGGAAAAGGGAATGAAATTGGAGACAGTGGAGGATTTTGAGGCAATTCCAGGCAAGGGGATACAGGGGATGATAAACGGCAAAAAGTATATTGTTGCCAGTCCCCGATATCTCAAGGAGATCGGGATAGATGATGTTCCAAGTGATGTAGACAGATTGCATGGGCAAGGGAAGACAACAGTGTTCCTGATTGAGGGTAAAACCCTGCTTGGGGTTATTGCACTGGCAGATTTGATCAGGGAGGAATCAAGGGAAGCCATTGATGCCCTTCACCAGATGGGGATAAAAACATATATGCTTACGGGAGACAATGAGAAAGTTGCACGTTGGGTCAGCAGTGAACTTGGGATAAATGAGTACTTTGCAGAGGTTTTGCCCCATCAAAAGTCAGAGAAGGTAAAGGAACTCCAGCAGAGGGGAGAAATTGTAGCCATGACAGGAGATGGGGTCAATGATGCACCAGCCCTGATACAAGCGGATTTGGGAATTGCCATTGGTGCAGGTACGGATGTCGCCATTGAATCGGCAGATGTCATTCTTGTAAGGAGTGATCCACGTGACACAGTCTCAATCATCAGGCTTGCAAGGAAGACATACCGGAAGATGCAGGAAAATCTTGCATGGGCATCCGGCTACAACATTTTCGCCCTGCCATTGGCCGCAGGAATCTTGTATAATATCGGCATCATTCTTTCTCCAGCCGCAGGAGGGTTATTGATGTCATTGAGCACAGTCATTGTCGCCATCAATGCCATGAGATTGAAAATGTAGTTTTTCAGCAAGACATTTCAAAACGCATTTTGTCAAGCGGGAATGCATTATTCAAGGATATTAAAAAAACTCCAACTTTGCGGAAAAGTAAGAAAACTCCACTTTATTTTTTCCAACCAAGAGATTCTTTTCCAAATGCTTTGGCATTACATATTTGCGAAGCAGAGAGAGATGCCCCAATGACAATTTTGTCTTTTGATCCGTGCCCCAGTTCCCGATATAGGAAAGAGGTTCAATTCTTTTCGAAAACTGCCTCGGACCAATTTCCATATAAGCAATCCCCCGTTTTTTGAATGTCGCAAAATTAGTACATTTGGAATTCCCAAGGATTTTTTCAAACCTTTCTTTTTGGATTGGTTTAAGGCTCAGGGCGAAATAGTTCCCACCGATATAGAACAAATGCATCAAGCCCAAGCCATATGTAGCGGACAGGTGTTCTAGATCCCTCAATGCATTTTTGTATGAGGAGTATCGAAGTATTGGGACAAACATTTTTGTTCCAAGAACCCTATTGCTGACTGAGACAGAGTAAAAATGTTCCCCAGACCTTAGCCTCTTTCGGTTTCTGGGGAAACGTAGTTTTTTCATATAATCTGCAAAAAATTTTTTTTGCAAGTCATTGCCTTGAAAAAGGCTCCTGAGGCGAGCAAACAATCCTAAACGAATGTTTACCCTATACACATCCTGCATCATTTGCTTAAAATTGTTTTTCTTAAGAAGGGGTTCAGTGATCAATGTGCATGCCATCCCTGTTTTTGAGTTCAATGTATAGGGCACACGGATGATTCGACGGGTGTCAATTGTGACAGGACTGTCAAAATTGAATTCGGACATGGCTCTGACCAAATCCCTTCTTTTATTTTCAGCTTGTTCCTCAAGATCTTGTGAATAGTCGTATACAAACGGGTCATTAAACACCAGATGAAACCCTTTTGCACCAGAAAAGGCACAATACTTCAATTTCCAACCTTGTTCAATCCCATAATCATATATCCGTCTCGTTTCAGCAAACGCCCTTTTGAGGTTGTCCTTGTCATCAATATCAAAGACAAGGTCCATTTTGAAGAATTTACTGTGATCCTTGCCGCGTATCCCCACCTTTGTTGGGTTCATGAAATATCCAACGGAATAATAAACATCAATAGGAGCAGTATTTGCAAGTAAATTCCAAAGAGAAGTAGGATTTTTGATGCGTTCCTTCACTTTCATGAATGAGCCATCTGCGGTTACAATCCTGAAATGCTTGAATTTCAGGAAATCAATGGGCAAATCCGATTTCAGGGAAGAGTAGTAATTTTTTATTGTGTCGGTGTTGTACAACAATAATTTTTGATTTGGATAGATTTATAAAGATTGGGATTTCCAAGAAAATGGGTCATTACCATCTATTAATTCAAATTTTGGATGATACAACGGAAACAAAAAAGATTGGAACTGGACTTTCCACTCAATAATCAACTGAAAATGCGGTTGACATGAGCCAAGTGCCTCCTTTTGTTCCTCAGGATGTTTTCATATGATGACCCTTATGTTTCTGGATAAATTTCAGGAGTGCCATTTCCATTTTTGTCATTTGCAGACCTGAAAGTCATTCAAGGAATCAGGGAACTAAACAGAAGGTAGGGATCCCACAGTCACTTGGTGGAGTTGTACCTCCTCCATCCACTCCTGCGGTATCACCCATTTCTTTTTCATATGCCCAGTTGTATACATCTAAAAGATCCACATACCCCCATCCGTATCTTTGATTCCAGAGATCACTGCTTGAAGGGATGTCTGCAACTGTTTTAAGGATTTCATAAATAATAAATCTGTCAACGGTTGTGGGTGGTGCACCATTTTGGGAAGCATACCCCTCCGTATATGCATATCTTGCGATTTGAGCCGCTGCCGCCAAGTATGGTGTACTGAAGCTGGTCAATGCCCCATATTTCCAAGACCCAGCGTTGAAGTCATAAATCGGAACACCGTTTCCCGGCATCACAAAATCAAGGCTTGTTGCACCCCCTAGGGTGGTGTCCCCATAGAAAGAGCATTCATCCCTGCTACATACCGCCCCTATTGCCGATCCAGAATAGTGGTCTTTCATAGAATAATAATCTGGATCAGATGAAGTCCCCCTGTTTTCATGGTCAATTGAACCCACTGCATAAACGTTCTCATACTTTTGTGGGATAGATGATCCTTCATTTTCACCACGGTTACCAATTGAGGTGACTAAAAATATTTCATCAGAAAGTCCAGTGATATAGCTGTCTGTGAAATCCGTTGTTGGCTGATAATTGAAAGACATCGAAATTACATCAATATTAAATGTTCGATAATTGTTTATGATCCAATCCCATAATGCACTACTTCCAAAATCGAGACCATATATGCCATCTCCTTCATTAATATCTGGCAGATTCGAGATAATTTGTATATTTACAAAGATAATTTTAGCATGGGGCAAAACAGTCCCTATTACAGATAAAACTGCAAATCCATGCCAATTGTTTGGATGAAAACGGATATCTTCGTTTGAATAAATTGAGGGATCATCATATAAATAAGCCTCATATGTTTCTGGAGAAGGGGCATTACTGAGTACGCCCATGATGTCCAATGAAAAACCAAGATCACCACTCTCAAGCAAGTCCCACATTTCAATAGAAAGCCCATCATCGAAAACCATTATTGTGCCATCATAGTCATTGTCCTCAGGAACAAAATTTTTCCAACCTTGACAATCGATATACTCTAAAGCTGAATCTTGACAAGACAATACAATATTAGGATCATTTATTACATCGCCAGGGGTTCCAAGCAATGATGTAGTTGGTTGGAGCTCTATAGATGATAGATTAATCAAGTTTATTGTCATAACCAAAAAGATGAGAAGGATTGATTGTTTTTTACGATTGTGGTCTACCATGTACTTAACCATCAAACCATATATATATATGAGGGACGATCCTTGAAAAATCGAGACATTTTGAATAATATTTCTGTTCATTCAATTTCCGTTGCAATGATGTTGATGATTGCCATACATCCAGTAGTTCCTGAAGCACCCTTTCAGATAGTGCCACTTTGGGAGATGACATTTGATGGTCCTGTGCAATGGGCACTTCCAATCCAAGCAGACAATGATCCCAAACTGGAAATAGCCATCTATATTCGCGGAAATCCAGACAAAATTATTATGTTGGATGGAAATGGAACAATAATCTCAGATTTTGATACAAGTTCCAATTTTGCGATCCCTCTTGATATTGATAATAATGGAATTCAAGAATTACTTTCGCTGGAAGGGAACGTTTTCCATGCAATCAATGTTTGGGGTCAAGACCTTTGGTTTCATGAATTGAGATACAACCGATCGTCATTTCAGAGGCTAGTAGATTGGGATCAGGATTCACAACTTGAGATTGTACTTTTAGAGTACCCGCGAGACAATGTCACCTATGTTGAAATCCTAGACCTATGGGGAAATCTTGAAACATCCATTGAACTCAATAGGCATTGCGATTTTTCAGCATTTGGAGAATTTGGATCCAAAGCAGAAACGAGCATCATATGTCCCTACAATGGAGGACTTGCAGTTTACAATTTTAAAGGAGAAATGGATTACTCTTTTATGGATTCGGCTTTCCAAGAGGCAGGATATTTTCCCCTTCTTATGGAAGATGAGACTTTTGTCCCCTATGTCAGAAAACTAGCAACATTCACTTCTGAGGGTATCGAATGGGTTGCCAAGATGAATGCTATCGATTATGCAGTTGTCCCAGGGGAGTTCAACAGTTCAAGTGCTGGAATTGAACTGCTGACGATGGGTCTTGGTCATTTTATTATTTGGAATCAAAATGGAAATCCCCTGCTAAATCAATCGATTGACTGCAGGTGTTTAGTAACTCCCACAATCGTGGACTTGGATGGGGATTATTACAATGAGGTGGTCTTTTCTCAAGCAAATAATCTCCTTGTGCTTGATAACAATCTGAAAACAATTCTCGTATATTCGTTCGATTCACAAATTTCCATGGAAGTTTCGGATATCAATTTAGATGGCAGACTTGATTTCATGGTTTTTTTCAATAGGACATTGTCTTTTCTTACTACAACCAAGAGAGGAGGTCAAATCTACTGGAAAGGGTGGGGTGGGAGCTACAAAAACACACGGAATGTATTGGACGTTGACAAGGATCTTGATGGACTTGCAGACTACTACGAGCGACAGATAGGAACTGATCCCTCAAGAAAGGACACCGACTATGACGGATACAATGACCTTGAGGAACTCCAAGATGGTTACGACCCGAAAGACCCCACCTCCTTTCCCAATTCGGGATTTGTGATGGGGGGTCTTGCCGCGGCAACCATATTCACCGCCTACATAATCATCAGAAAACTTCAACGAAAAAGGCAAATTCACCGAAATCTCTATCCCATTGAATGAAATTGTTTTCACAAGACCTGTAAAGGCTGTGGGAAGTAATTCACGAGAATGTGGGAAAGCAAAAGGGAATGGAACCTCTAAAATGGAACCTCTAATTATGGGAGGAGGAAAGGAAATTGACAGATTTCAAAAAAAATACGGTTACAAGTTTGGCTCGTTCCCTTGTTCCTCTAAAAAGAACGTTTTCAAGTAATGGGTTTTATGCTTCTTGACAAATTTCCGCAGACCCTTTTCCAATTTTGTGTCCTTGTGTATTGAATTTTCCACATTTTCCAAAAGTTCTTTGGCGAGTATCTCGTCAGGTTCATCAAGAAAGGGTGGAAGAACTTCATACATTTTAAGTCTGGAATAGAAATTGATGTATCGTGTCCGTGTCCTGGAAACGGAATATTTGGTGGAAATGGTCTTTTTGCCGCAAAACTCACAAACCATTGCATTTGGGGGATTTTCATGCAAGCAACTTTTGCAGACATATTGTCCCGTATTTTCACGGAGATAGGAAATTAAGGAATAGACAAGAAGGATAAATACTATTAAAAGGGAGAGGGTGAACAAAAGTAAGGAAAATTCCATCAATTCAATAGATAAAACATGGATTATTAATTATTACGACCATCAGTTAAATGGATGAATGGTTTGTTAAAAAAAGAGCAATGTTTTTTCAGGAGTCCCATAAGAGGGTAGAACTAGGAATTGGAAAGATTCAAACAACAGTGGAAACCTGCAAGTGGTCTTGAATTGCTGTTGGAAAAGAAAAATCAGGATTGAACAAGAAGGTTCGCAGGATTGTGAAATTTGCTAAATGGAATGGTAAAGCCTAAAAAGCCCATAATATGGCGCAGTATGTCTCAAAGGATTGAAGAGTATCCGGAATTGACAGCCAGATTTGAACAGGCCTATATATTGTCCTCTTTTGTTTTAATTACGGGGGCTTATCTTGATGCGTGGTCGCACATCCACATTCCTGACCTAGAGTCTTTCTTTACACCATCTCATGCAGTCCTGTATACAGGAGGGGGGATGGTTTCCTTTTTGATGGTATGGGCAATGTTTCGAAATCTCAGGGCAGGATTCCCCTTGACAAGGAGTGTTCCAAAGGGGTATTTGACAGGGGTGTTTGGGTTCATTATCCTTATGGTGTCTGGGATCGGGGATATGTTTTGGCATACCCTATTCGGGATAGAGCAGGATTTGGAGGCGGCATTCAGTGTCACCCATTTGGGGATAATAACAGGAATTGTCTTGATAATGTTGGCACCGACCATGGTTCAAAGAAATGGGGGTGATAAGAACATCATTCCAATGGTATCCTATACATTGGCTTTGCTTGGATTGAATGTCATCAGTTCATGGTCCCATCCGTTGGTGAAGCTATACCCAACATTGAACTATACATACCCCGAGATTGGTTATTCATTGGGGATATTGTCCATGATATTGCAGATCGTATTCTTGATGGGGATATTGTTGCCCATTTTTCGTGACAAAATGTTGCCCATAGGATCTATGACCTTCATTCTGACAATTGATGCAGTCTATCTGGGATTTCTGAATGCAAATTACGTTTTCATTGCAATATATTTCATTACGGGGCTGTTAGCAGATTTAATGTATTTGGTACATAAAAAAACAGGAGATCAGATATGGTTCAGGATATTTTCAATCTTTGTTCCTGCAATCCTATACTCATTGTACATTATTGCCCTTGAGGTAATTGACGAGGTATTATGGAATGCCCACATCATATCAGGGGCGATTACCTTTCCTGCAATTGTTTCAGGATTTATGGGGATGGCAATGGTCAAGAAATCTTGAAATTTAAGAATCACTTGCCAATTCGATATGATCCAAAAACTCGGTTATCTTTTTCCTGTGTTCAGGATGGAATTCCATTTTTGAGTGAAGGGAATTGGGAACCAACCAATGCCAATCTGTCTGTTTCAGCAGTGCGATGTTCTTTTTGAAGTCTCGATCGGGAGGGAACATTGAATCCTTTTCCCCATGTATGAGAAAAATTGGGGCATCAATGGTTGAAAGGATGTTGCGAGGTTCCACTTTTTCCCAAGGGAAGTCCATTTTGAGGATGAGGATGACAATCCACCAGTACAATAGTTTTGGGATATGTAGAACCCTCATGAATCCTTCATACATTCCACGGATATCATGCAGCAGGGCTTCGGCGATTAAAGCGCGTACAGGTTTTTGGGATGCGAATATTGTGGAAGAAAGTGCACCAAAGGAAAGTCCATGGACAACAGGTTGTTCAATTCCTTCGATTTCGCAAATCCTCATTGCATGTTCAGCGAACCACAGGGCAGTGGTTGTCAGTTTATATTTGCTTTGTCCATGGGACCAAGCATCGACAAGGAGTAAGGAATACCCGCGATCCCAGTATATCTGTCCCCGGGTTACCATTCGGGCGGAATTTCTTCCCCAAGAGTGAAGAAGGACAACCCATCGACCATCAATATGATTGGGGTTCTTGCAAATCCAATAGCGGATACCTTCTGGGCTAAGCCACTTTTTCTGGAGGGTTCCCTCTTCCTCACTGCCGAAAGGGATGACATAATTCCTTGATCTCCAAATGAAGACATTATTAGTAAGCATCCAAGCCACGACAATGACCGAAAAAAGGTAGATACCTCCGACAATTGCAGAAATCGTCAGCAGAAGCGACATTAGGCATCATGTAAATAATGCATACATTAGGATTATCCCATGGGTCGTTTATTTTGGGAAAAACAGGTCAAGTTATTTTCCGGCGGAAGGATACAATTCGACAAGGAATTCAGAGAAAACGGCAGGATTCCTTTCCTTAAGCATTTCGACAGTTGGTTTTGTGCTGACCACATAAATGAAGATCAGCATTGCAATCATGTAAATTAAGGCAGTGAAGACAAATGAGACATTGTACCCATATGTCTGGATGATCTTGCCGCTGATTGGGGAGAAGACAGTATATCCCATCCATCGAAAGGTGCTTGTCCATGCGCTTCCAGTTGCCCTTACGCGATTTTCAATGTAGGATATGATTTTTGACTGACCGATAGGTGCGCTCATGTTTGCGAAGGTTCCCCTGAGGATGAAGAAAATTGAGGCAGGAATAAGGTTATTTGAAAATACAATTCCCAATAAACAGACAACAGAAAGAACAGTGGTCACCACATAGACGGGGATTTCACCGAAGCGTTTTGCAAGTGGGGCGGTAAGTTGTGTTGCCAGTCCCATGAATAGATTGAGAATCATGACAAGCAGGGAAATAAGTCCAGGACTTGCATTTAGGCTTTCCAAATATGGTGGGAGAAAAGGGAGAGTGGAACCTGCACCAGCACCAAACAGGAACTGCATGGTTGTAAGGAGAAGAAAGGGGACGGCCACTGCGGGAGCAAAAAGAATTCGGAATTGAGCAATGACAGGTTGCTTGCTTTCTGTTTCTGGATCCAACGTGACACCCCTTTTCAAGGTTGTGATCAATAGGACAAGATAGAGTGTGGCACCAATTGTCAATACAGCACCTACCAGCGGGAATATGGAACGATAGACTGTGGCATTTCCTTTTGCAATGCCCCTGAACCAAAATGATGAGATGCCTGCGCCGATTGCGGGTGGGATCATCCAAGTGGTTGTAAAGAGGGCATATGCGGCAACCCTATGCGACCCTGTATTTTCTGCAAGGATTGCGGCACCAGGACCGCTGATAATGGCCTGTGCCACACCAGCGATCAAATAAAAGTAAAACACCCCCTTAGCCCCAGGAACAAAAAGGAGAAGGAAAGCTGCAAAAATGGAGGTAAAACCAGTTACAAACAGCATTTTAGTCAAACCGATCCGGGATGCAAAAAGGGCGAAGGGCAATGATGCAAGTGCGACGGTCAGGAAACGGGCAGACACTATGCGTCCAACCCCACTATAGCTAACACCAAGGTCAAGGAGGTAAAGACTGATTGTGGGATCAAGGATACCCAATGCCAAATTAGTTATAGCCGCTCCAAGAACCACGATATAGCTTAAGGGGGTAAGCTCAAGGATTTCCGCCACAGATAAAACGAGAATTTTGAAAAGAAAAAGTCTGGGGTCTAGCCCATTAGTCTGCGTAAAGCTTAGCATCCCGAACATAATGGAAAATGGATAGGAGGGCAACACCTTGGAACAAACAGGGAATTTGCGATTTCTTTCTCACAATCAACAGGATTTGATTGGAGAGGATTGCCTTCTTTTTTGCAATCAAAAACATTTATCAAATTTATTTCCCAATTTTCTATGTGAGTCCTGAAGAATTATTGGATGGTCTCCCAGAAGATAGTCACCAATTGGTGAGAAATGCATATCGTTTGGCAGAGGAAAAACATGCCTCCATGAAAAGAAAGGGATCGGGAATGCCCTATATTGTTCATCCTTTTCGTGCCGCAAGGCTCTTACAGCCCCTTCATGATCATGAGCTTGTTTGTGCCGCCTTGTTGCATGATGTTGTTGAGGATTCAGATGTCACGATTGAGCAGATACGGGAGGAATTTGGTGAGAACATTGCATTTCTTGTGGATGCATGCACCAAGGAGGAGGGCAGGGATCAAATCCAGAAAGTAATTGAGTTTTCCAGGCAGGACAAGCGGGCAATGCTTGTAAAATTAGCAGATCGGGTGGATAACATGACAGATCATCCAAGCATAATGTCAGAGCACTTGCGGCAAAAATATATTGAACAAGGCAGGCAGCTTCTTGAAGCATGCAGGGAACTCAAGATCATATTTCTTGTTG
This sequence comes from Candidatus Heimdallarchaeota archaeon, assembly GCA_015523565.1. Taxonomy (GTDB): domain Archaea; phylum Asgardarchaeota; class Heimdallarchaeia; order Heimdallarchaeales; family Kariarchaeaceae; genus WAKA01. The sequence goes on from WAKA01000005.1 coordinate 12,219, forward strand.
ATCAACTGAGTTCTGCCCTTTCCCAGCTTTTTCAATGAATTATTCTTAGTTTCCGTTCTTTTCGATGATTTTTTTCACTTCCAAGATGTATTCGTATATGTCGGATATTTCCTTTGAATAATTCTTTTGCTTATATTCCTCCACGGCGTCCTTAACCTTCCCATATCTTTCGAGGACTTGGAATTTGGTCAGAATTATTCCTTCTGGGATAAAGAAAATAATGTAGTTTGAAACCAGTAAAATGAATATGAACAGTGATAATGTCAACCAAGTTTCTCCGAAAATGAAGAGGATGTCATGAAGTACCGCGGTTGAAAGGGCAATGACCCACAATCGTTTAGCCATTGTCATTTTTGGTGCACCCTTGATTTCTTCAATGCCAATTACGGAATATAATGCAAAACTTGAGATGGCAAGGCGAAAAATGGTCAATGGTACAGTGAATAGTGTTGAAAAAACTTCTTTACCTTCAAAAGCAATCCCTAAACGAACTTGAAAAATTCTTATACCAATCTGGGGGATGTATAAAAGTGGTGTGACCTGTGTGCCTAAAGGATGCCAAAAAAAGGTGCTTAACGCAAGTATTGATGCGTAGAAGACAGCGATTACTAAAATAAGTTTATGTACTTCTTTTAGTTTGTTAACGAAAAACAGAAACGGCAAATATGCCAATGAACTAATGATATAAAATATCCTGATCTGTAAAATTTCGTCAAATGGGAGGATCAGCACAGCAATTGCAATAAGTGAAAGGGAAAACATCTCAAAAAGATGCAGGTATTCTGTAAATCCAGTTTCATAAAGCAGTTTAAGATATTTGACCATACCCAGCAACAGGAGCACAATGGACAAGGAACTTAATCCATAAAGCAATAGCCCCATAAATGATGCAAACAACCTTTGCTTTAATAACCTTTTGAACGACAAATCATCCACAAAATTTTGGGCATGGAAAGGTTTTCATAAGTCTTTTTTTCATCCATTCGCCATAACAACATGAAACTCACACCCAATCCCATTATGGATGGACACATAAAAACTCAATCATGTAATCCTGCCGATAGCGGATAAAGGAAAGGCGAAAACAGGAACATAAAGTAAAAAAAAAACAAAGACACATGCAATTCCCAAATAGTTTTTATCTGAAAAAAACTAATCGCCTAGGATGGAATTTGGTGTTTTATTGGGAGTTATTGGAGTTTTCATTAATGTGTTACTGTTTCCCATATTCCTCGCGGCAGTGTTCAGGTTTAGATTGGAACGAAAATTGGATGTTCAAATTGCATTCCTCTTGCTTTCCGCATTTTTCACGTTGCCAGTCATCACATTTGAGAACCTGCTATTCACCAAACTTTATCTTTTTGATTTGCCCCTCAATTTTTCCTTGAGCGTCCTGAAGCTTTGTTTTGCATTGGGTTTGCTTGGAATCGTTTCATACAATTTTCAATTTATAATGCTAAGGGATTTCAGAATCATTCCAACTTCATTGATAACAATTTGGACAGGGATTGCCATTGGGGGGATGGCAGTGAGCCTTCAACTAAACCCCACAGATCATCCCATTCGACCAATTTTTTATGACCCATTGTTTGGAGGCTTGGAGTTTGTGGTTGGACAGTTGGCATTCAATCTCATAGGATATTTTATTTTAGGGACGACAATAATTCAGCAGAAGAGAAGAGAAGAGTTTATGCCACCAAATCCATTGACCATGATTGCAGTTTCAGTGTATTTTGTTGCTCCTTTTGTGGTATGGATACAGAGGATTTTGCAGTTGCTATTGCAACCATTTAACTTATTGATCCTTTTATATGAGCTGGGACTTATGCTTCATCTTCTGTCATTTGTTTTTTTTGGAGAAAACGCGGCATTTAGACCAGACATGTCATTGCAAAGCATATCAATAATTGATTCCAACACGCAGACAATCATTGCGGGATATTCCAGCATTCGGAAGGAGATGTGGACGAAGCTCAGTTCCATGGTTGCGGTTGCAACAGATGCAATCCTTAATGAGACTTTGAATCCCAACATAAAAGATGATGAGATGAAGAAATATGCGGTCACCTATGGAACTGCAACATTTTTGAAAAGTGGAGACTATATTGCATTTGCTCTTTTTGACAACCCAAGCAGTAAGTTAGGAAGGCGACTGGCAGGACTAATGGTACGTAGTGATCATATCACAAGACTGCAAAGCCCAGCAGATGTGAGGAAATTGGTGTTGAAATTTTTTCATCCATTTTTTCAGAACAGGGAAAAGCCAGATATCAGCTACTTTTTTTTTCAAAGACCAGTGTGATTACAGAATACAAAAAAAACATGAGTTAACATCTGAAGAATGAAAATGAAGGAACTTCATATAAAAACAACCAAGCATTCAGAATTTATCGATATTACGGAAACCATCCAAAGAAACATTCCAAAGGCATATTCAGGAATTGCAGTAGTCTATGTACCGCATACCACATGTGCCCTTTTTGTCAATGAGGGTGCAGATCCAGATGTCATGAAAGACCTTGGAAACAAGTTGGATAAGCTGGTGCCATGGAAAGAACCATATTTCAGACATCTTGAAGGAAATTCAGCGGCCCATATCAAGTCCATACTGATTGGCAACTCGGTCACGCTCATTGTTGAAGAAGGGACATTGAAACTTGGAACATGGGAAAAGGTGTTTTTAGCGGAGTTTGACGGTCCCCGTCAAAGGAAGCTATGGATACAGTTTATGGGATGAGGGGCATTGGAAATTCAAGATTGGATTAGTCGCCTGATTATCCGATCCACATCCCTGAATCTCCCGATGCTCAAGTTTGGTTTCCCTAGGCATTCGCGTTGTCGCATGCGAAATGCACCGATTGCAGTTCCCACATCCACATTGAATTTTGTGGCAAGGTTATGAATGACAGCATGAATTTCACGGAGAACATTAAGCCTGTTTTTTCCCTTTGAAATCCAGAATTGTTCTGTTCCCTTTTCGACATCACAACTGGAAAGTCCTTTCAAAGCAGAGGAATAACGAACCATTTGCGTTTTTGACAGTTTTTGGATGGCATCAATGAGGTTAGCGTGCTGGCAAGCGATTTGTTCAGCATCTTTTGATGAAACCACAATAGTACAATTTTGTGATGTCATTTGAAGGTTAGGATTGAAGGGAAGTCATTTTTATAGATGAAACATTTAGGGGTTCATATCAAATCCATGAGATTTTGTTTCAGCCAGTCCCTAATCAAGTCCCTAGTTTTTCTGAATGCGTCAAGCCTTGTTTCTTCATTTCCCAGTACAGATGATGGGTCTTCAAATCCAGCATGGATACGTTTTTTGGCATAGGGGAAATATGGACATGTTTCTTTAGCGTGATCACAGACAGTGACAACTAGGTCAATCTCTTTGTTGATGAATTCCTCAAATGTCTTGGATCTATGATGGGAAATGTCAATACCGATTTCTTCCATTGCACGAATTGCAAGGGGGTTGACTTGTGTGGGTTCCGTTCCCGCACTATAGACCTCAACTTGAGGGAACAGTGAACGGGCAATTCCTTCAGCCATTTGGCTACGTGCCGAATTGTGGGTGCAAATGAACAGCACCTTTTTTTTTGGTTCAGACATGGGATGGGGTCAATGAGGAGGGATTTAAGAATTGAGAAAGGGGAAGATGTATACAGTCCGCTTTGTTTTTCAAAGAACCTTGATGCTTTAAATAGGAGGGGGAGGAATTATCAATTACCATGGATCAACTGAAACAAGCCTTTGAAAACGCAAAACTCTATGACAGATACGTCTACACCAAGATGTATGCCCAAGGGAATCTGTTGTGGGGATACATCGGTCTCTTCGGAACAATAGTGACATACTTCATTCTTGTGATCGCAGATGCCTTGAAGATAGATGAAAATTATGTGGGAGCAGGAATCGGTATGTTGTGGATTGCATTAAGCAGTGTGGGGATACTGTTTGCCTTCAATCCACGACCAGAGGAAAGGGTCGAACTCTCAAAAAAACCAGAGACACCAAATTTTCTTTGGCCCATGTGGATCCTTGGATTTCTGATTGGGGCATTGGTGGAAATTCCAGCACAGAATGCAGGTCTTGTCGAAACACATGCCATCTTAGCAGTTTCCGTTGCCTTATTTATTGGCAACAGCGCCAATGCGGTAGTTGTCAGGGAAAAGCTAAGCTACCTTATTCCGATTTTAATCCTCCTTTCAATCATAGGAATTCTCATAGTTCCCTATCCCTATGAGATGCTGATTTTTGGCATTGGTATATGGATACCCTATTATATTGTGGGGTTCAAGCTTTACAGGATTGACATGCCAAAAATGCTTAAGGGATAGGTATGGAAGATTTTTCATCACTACCACGGGAATTGCAGAAATTCAAGGAACTTCTCCATCCGACTAGATTGGCGATTATGCTTATCCTTTCAAAACATTTCAAGGTTGCCGCGTCAGAGATGAGGAGATCATTGGGGATTTCATGGGGAGCCTTTTATTCACATGCTCAAACATTGCAAAAAAGCAATTACATTTCCTTTGGAAAGGAGTTCAAGGGAGAGACCCCACAGTTGGTTCTGCTGTTAGAAGAAGAAGGGGAAAGAAAACTCAAGCAGTTCAAACAGATTTGGGACAAGCTCTAAAAACAAAAGTCTTTTTCGGAGCATGAGTTGTTGTATTTCATTTTGTTCATCTGAGGCAATGAAAAAGCGGGGATTATTTTTGACAGAAATGTGAAGATGATTGCACCAGTATTGGAAGGAGCCAGTTATCCCTGAATTCACCGCAAATACAGGATCTGAACGACACACATTAGAAACATATATTAGGTTTCACAACTGACGTGGTTAACCTATGACAGACAAGAAAATAGAGTGGTACCATGACATGATTGACTTTTCGTACAAGCCAAAAGATTCAGACCTCGTTGCCCTGTTTTATTATGAGAAAGCAGAAGGGCTTACGGATGAGGATGTCATTGGTAGAATTGCATCTGAATCCTCAATCGGTACATGGACCACACTTGAGACACTTGATCCAAAAATATACGACATGCGAGCGAGATCCTATTGGAGAGACGGGAATTTCGTTAAAATTGCATATCCCCTAGAGCTATGGGAAGAAGGAAACATGCCCCAAATACTTTCAGGGGTTGCAGGGAATGTATTCGGGATGAAAGCGGTCAAGAAACTCAGGCTTGTTGACATCAGCTTCCCAACAGAATTGGTGAAGAGTTGGAGGGGACCAAACAAGGGACCAAAGGCATTCAAGGACTTTCTTGGGAAAGAGGGACCCCTTACATCCTGCGTACCAAAACCAAAAATTGGAATGAGTGTAGACAAGCATGTGGAGGTTGCCTATGAAGTTTGGACAGGCGGAATTGACTGCATCAAGGACGATGAGAACCTGACCAACCAGAAATTCAACCGTTTCAAGGACAGAGTTGAGAAGATGGCCATCGCAAGGGACAAAGCGGAAGCGGAGACAGGTGAAAAGAAAGATGCGTTCATCAATGTCACTGCGGAAACAAAAGAGATGGAAAAACGTGCCAAACTGATTTATGACCATGGATTCAAGTATTTCATGGTCGATGTTGTCACTACAGGCAATGCCGCAGTCCAGACTATGGTGAATTTCTCACATGATCACGACATGGCAATCCATGCACATAGGGCAATGCATGCCACCTTCACCAAACTTCCAACCCATGGTGTCAACATGTATCTTCTGGCCAAGATCATGAGAATAATCGGCGTTGACAATATCCACATAGGGACAGTTGTTGGAAAACTCGATTCACCAAAACAGGATGTGATTGACATGAAAAACATGCTTCTTGCAGACAATGTCAGAGGAGAGGGTACAAGATTCCTTGACCAGAATTTTGCAGGGATGAACAAGACGGTACCTGTTGCATCAGGCGGTCTCCATCCTGCAATTCTTCCAGAAGTCCTCAATATCTACAACACCCATGAAATGGCATTGCAAGTAGGAGGAGGCATACATGGACACCCAGATGGATCACATGCAGGAGCAATTGCCACCATCGATGCCATTGAAGCTTGGAAAGAAGGCATTAGCTTGGAAGAAAAGGCGAAAACCAGCGAACCATTGAGAAAAGCTCTTGAGAAATGGTCCTACATTAAACCTGTTTGAAGCAAAATAATATGAATTCAGGAAGAAGCAAAAATATTTTCAAACAATATGATTCAACCCTAATGTAAATGCCAACATTCAAAAAAATAACAATGATAATGAATTTAAATGACAACATCATAATTTATGGAAGCACGATCGAAAATAAATAAAGAATTGAGAATACATTAATTGAATAGACAATTAAAATAAATAATAAGCAACAATACAATATTTAAGACAACAATTCGTATTTTTGTAAACCAATACCCAGTAAAATAATCGACATCCCATAGATCACCAGATTGTTTTAATATTGGCACAACCATTTTGTATAGTGAAGCAAAAAAGCCTAGTGATCTGGAAATGGTCAATCTGGTCATTCACCAATTATACTTCACGCCTTTAAGGGCGTTGCTGCTGCCCTGTTGTCATTTTGGCTCGGCATTGAGTTGAGATACCTTTCGGAGTCGAATTACAGCAGGGTGTTGAAAATCAATTGGGCCACGATAATTATGA
>WAKA01000006.1 GCA_015523565.1 Candidatus Heimdallarchaeota archaeon
CATTTATCTCTTGTCGAACTTCATTTATTTTTTCAAAATATCTTTGCCTATTTCGATACATGGTTCCAAAAGGGTCTGGATTTGCAACATATCTTCCAAAACTATTTTCTAATAAATGGGGGTTTTGAAGTGTGACCTCTGAAATATACTTGGAGATTGAATATTTTTCAAAATTAGTATTCAACGATTTAATTAGCTTATTCAACCCATTTTTATTTGTTTGGTTTTGTGATTTGGAATCTTTTTCAAGCTGATTCAATTCATCAAGATAATCCTCGAATAATTTTGTCAAAATCTCATTAATTGACTTGAAATTATGGAAATTACAATCCACATTAGTAGTTCCTGCGCCATATTATAAGTAGCTTGTTGACCAGAGAGGAACGTTTATTATTTTTGGGTCTGTAGCCAATACATTGAATAGTTCCATACAAAATGGCATTGTACAGTGTATTTTTGGTCATGAAATAAATCCGCAACACAGATTTTGCTCGAAATGCGGTCTGAAAATATGGCAGGGCATAGTCCCCATGGAGTATTGGTTTCTTCTGCGTTTTTTGAGGATTTCTTCACCCCATCCACCGAGTTCGGTTCACCTTTGGGAAGAGACGTTGAATGTTTCATACAAAACTTATTTCACAAAGTTAATGGAATTGAGTTATCTTATTCTGATGAAAGGACCAGCCCTTTTACAAGCGCAAAAAATGGACTATATTCGAAAATGGATATCTGAAAAGAACCTGAAAAAGTCTGGTCGTAAACAAGAGTTAGTTGACAGGTTGGTTCCTCACTTAACCGATAGTGATTGGAGGAAAATAGAAAGTGAGGTTGAACCTCGATACACAATCCATGCAAAAATCAAGAAAAATATGGAAAAACGTTTCAATAGCCTCAGGGAAATTTTTTTGGAAACCGTAAAGAGAATGAAAATTGTTATGGATAAAAATCCAGACAAGGCAGTAAAAATTCTGTCGGAATTCATGAACACCCAGATCCCATTGGCAATACGGGGGAAAGGTCTGAGTATGGGGTTCAATGATATTGAACCTCAATTAGAATCAAAATGGATTGGCAGCAATTACGATCTAGCTTGGGCAATGTCTATCTTGAATCACACTGAAGAAATTAAACAAGAGGTAATGGATTTTGTGCTTGATATCAGAAAGTATTTTTCAAATGACAAAGTACGAGCGTTGGCATTTACTGCAACAAATAAGATATTTAACCAACTGGAACTCCAACGTTTCAAAAAGGAAAATTGGAATAGAATACAAGTTTCTGTAGCATCAACTGCATGTGGTCCATGCAAAAAGCTTGATAGAACATATCCGATAGATAACGCTCCAGAGTTACCCAACCCACAATGCACCCATGAAGAATATATGTATTGTCGATGTATTTATCTTGGAAGTGATAAATAATTAATATCGTAAGTACTTGATGGCAATGACCTTTTATGTATAAGAAGACCTTATGGTCTAGAAGCATTTTGAATTCTGTTAAAAAATTCAATGGAAAGACAAAACCTATTTGAGGTTCAGTTTCTTATAAGTTATAAATAGCAAGTATCGACAATGAAAGAGGGAAAATCTATGGTAAGTGAAATCGGGAGGTATTACTACAACAACCCGATAAAAGTAGATGTTGCATTGACAATAGTAATTTATGCGATATTTGTTGTCTTCGACCTGTATGTTTCTTGGTTCCATTCCAGTATTGTGGAAAATCAAGTTCTTATCTTCAACATTATGCCTGCAATCATTTCACTTCTTGGGTTTACGATTGCAGCAGTATCAGTTCTTACCTTTCTATTTGAGGACAGATATTTCGGAACATTGCGTTCAAGCCCTCATTTTTCAAGATTATTTGAGGCAAATCTCAGGGCAATTGTAGGATTTGTCATTCTTCTTCCATTATTAATATTGCCTTTAATCACTGCAAGAAACATGTTCAGTTATACCATTGGCATCATTTTGCTTTTCTTTTTTTCAGAGGTTGCAAGGGGTGCAATATACCTTAGGAAAATTATCAAGGCAAGAATCATGAAAATAAAAAAGGAAAATGAAAGAAAGGGGGGGGCATCAACATAAAAGATTATTGTTCAACCCTTTTCAATTCATCTTCAATTTTCTGCTTGTAATCATCTAGGCTTTTTTCTAATTTATTGAAGATATCAATGCTGTCAGCATGTTTTGAGTTGTTACTGGATCTGGAGGTAATTACTTTTTTTTGGAGTAAGTCTTCCACAAGAGATATTTTCTCTTTGTTTCCAGATGAATCATAACCACTTATTTTGAATGCATCTTTTTTTATTTGAGGTAATTTTCCTTGCCTTTTTAATCGGGTAAGTTTCCTAAATAACCTTTTTATGGCACCACCTTCTAACGACTCTTCCCTATGAACTTTGAACCGTATTTCAATATCTCTTGCTGAAAATTTGTCTGAAATTATATTACTATATAGAACAAAATCCAAATCCTCCAAATGTTCTTTTAACGTATCCAAATGGGATAGACTTAGTCTAATGTGAAACTCTACAATTCTCTCAATCTGATCAAGCTTATTTTCGGTGACATCCTGCATTAAGTAATTTATTTCTACTTTTTTCAAATCTGGGAATATGGAATTGAAGTATGTTCTCACTATTGTCAATGAATATCCATCTGGATTATGTTCATACGCCATTACATAATCATTCGCTACTTTCTTGATTACAAAATGCGACATTTCTATTAGACCCTCATCTTCACTAAGTGTTAGATCCGAAATAGTTCCCTTTATTTTATTATATTTTGGGGGTAAATAGACACCCCTTATCCTTCCAATGACACCCTTAATATAATTGGGGGAAATATCCTTTACAATGATGCGACACAAGGTTGAATGTTGGCTATATGGTTTAACGGTTGTTTCACGGTGGGGTTTTTCTTTCAACTCCTTGAATTTTTCCCAGACTACGTTTTTTCCGTTTGGAGAAACCACTTTGATCTTTGCAAAATAAACTACTCGTTTCAAACCGTTTGACATGGAAATTCCCTTGTTGATTTATTGACCCATGTTTTTCAATTTTGTTCTGTCTTGTTCACGAATTCTGTTTATTTTGTAATTAAATAACGCGAAAAAGACTTGGTGTAATTAAGTTATTTTTCCCTTTTCCTTATGGTTCCATTTTTGAAAAGGATTGTTCGGTTTACATCTGCCTAATGTTTCGATAACAACCCTGTTTTGATATTCGTTAATTTCCTACCTTGTTATGTTTACAAATAGTGCGATTTGGTTACCGAAAAGGAAAGTGTCATTCCAAATGCCAATGTTTGTCATGTGCATTACAGTTTCATGCACCGTAATTTTTACATATAATCACGATTAAACGCAAATTATTATGCTGTTTTTCCATCTTTATTCCGATTGCCAATATCAGTTCTGAGCTTTTTTTTCTTTGACATTCAAAGAGGATGAAATGAGGATTTCTTCATGCTATGATAGGGAAATCTGGACTGTATATTGACCGTTTCGATAGAGAGATTGATTGAATGTAGTTGTCCATTTTTTGGTGGATTCGGTTATTCTTAAATAATCGTTTTCAGAAAGGCATGAAAGTGTTGTGGGAAAAATAACACACATATTGTTTTTGATATACATATACTCACATTCAGAGATATTTTACGATGTGGTTTGTGGTTCAAAAAATAGTGTAAAAAAATAGTTATGATTCAATCATGGAGGGAAAAAGTTAATATATTTGTCGACAATTTAAGCTATGTGATACCCGAATTTTCCGCACAATCACGTCGGTTTATAAAAAAAGTGAATTTCAGGATAAAAACGGGGCAATACGGGGATGCGATCGAATTGTTGGAATCCCCATTGCCTGAACTGACTGATTCAAAAGAAGTTTTGCTTACTTTGGCAAAGCTGTATATCGTTACCGATAACAATGAGGGTGCATTGAAGCTTCTGAGGCAATTGTTTTCCAATGCTCCCGATCCCGACGTTGCGGGTCTTCTTGGGCTTGTCCTATGTTCTGAGGGTTTATACGAGGAAGTCTTGGATATTGTTTCAAGTGTGGAGGGGGACAGGAATCTATTATTTTCGGAAGCCTTGGCACGCATTGCCTTGAACCGGGATTTGAAGCGTGCAGAGGAAATAATGAAGTCCTTTGGTTCTGCTGAATTCGGAGCCTTTATTTTCCAAGTTGAAATAATGCAGGGGAAGTTTGCCCAAGCCCAAAGGACACTAAAGGCAATTGCCAATCCTGTGGTTGCAAACTACAATTCCGGAATTATTGATCTTCGGCTCAGGTTTGCCTCTAATGCCGCTCGTTCATTCAGGAAAGCAAAAGACATGCTTTCTCCACCAAAAAACATTGAAATCTTGTATAGGCGGTGGAAAATCCAAGGGTTTGAGGATCTGAGTTTAGATGAATTTAGGCAGAAGGTTGATTATTACTTGAAAATGGGGCTTGCATTGTCCCATCAGAACATTGACGAAGCGTATAGGTTGTTGGAACAGCTTCGCAATTCTCCTGCCGAGGATCATTATCTCTACCTTTGTCTTGCATCCTATGGATTGCGTATCAACAGGGACATGCGGGAGATACAGGGATATGTGCAAGAGGCAATGAAATATTCCTCAGATATCCCTCAGGAATATCTTGAATTATTGGAGGTGGAGTCATGAAGGTTTGTGAAAAATGCGGCAGTGAACAAAAGGATGAAGGTCGTTTCTGTTCGGTTTGTGGTCACAATCTCGTGACTACGTCGGCAGGGGACTTTTGGTGCGTCAACTGTACGGCAGAGGTGTCGGAAGCGGATGAGGTCTGCAAGAAATGTGGTTCTGCCGTTTTGAGGGGGAATCTCAAGATCCAGGAAAAACTGTCAAGAATTGAAGGCAATGTTGATCTGCTTGACCAGAAATTAAACTTTCAAATTAGGAGGATTGATCGGATTGTTAAAATCTTGGAAACAGCCCATTTGGGAACTGTTCCAGATGTTGTTGAACCTTCACCCCAAGTGGCAAAAGCTTCACAGGTTCCCGAAGAAGTTCCTGAACCTATTGTCCCCCCCGGCAAGGTTGCATATGATATACCCCCGCCTATCAAGGTTTCTGCACCTGTCAAGGTGTCTCCTCCTGTTCAAGTGAAACCGTTGCCCACGACGGAAGTGATAGGTCGGGAGCATTTGGATCCGCCTACACTTCCTGCGTTGTTCCCAAGATTTTCGGCAAAGGATTTTGTCACGGTTGATGAGATTCAGATTGAGAAGAGGAAGACAAAGGTCTTTGTTGGGGAGCAAAGTCTTGCGATGAAAGTCTTTAGTGTCTTGACCAATCAGGTTCAGCCCATTGTTGCGTCAGGATTGCTGATTGGTGCATTCATGCTTTTGGCCATTTCCCTACAGCTTTCCCCTGTCTTCCAAGGTCTTGCCTTTGGAGTCATTGGTTTATTTTCAATGTTCATGGGTCATGCAATCATTTCAGGCAGGGTTTTTGGCATTGACCTGCAAGGGTTGCGAAGTCGAGAAGTTGGGATATTCCTCGTGAATTTTGGAATGGGATTGGGACTTGGCGTTGCATGGGTTACTGGTGGCAGTGTCGTCCTTCGTCTTCTTCCATCATTGGTATATATTGGAGTTCCTGCATATCTTGGCTATCTTCATCGTTCAGACTTTACAAAAAGCTTGGTGATCATTGCCATTCTTGCGGATGCCATTGTTTTGTCGACCTCAGGTCTTCCATGGTTGATGCAAATTGGGGGTGTTCTTCCAATTGGCATTGCCCTCATTTACCTTTACCTTATTTCCAAGCAGGATGTATCTTTTGCACCAGTTCTCATATTGATGGTTGGAGGACCACTGATTGTGGTTGTTCATTCATTGGCTGTTGATGTCATGTTTCTTCCTTCACTCGGCATTGTCCTGTCATTGTTCCCAGTTGCCTATTTTCTCATGCGTGGGTTTGTTGATGTCATCAAGCCATATTACTATACACTTTATTCCTTTTTCTTCCTTTGGCCAGTTGTCGCATTTTCGATCATTCTGGCAAAATCGTCCTCTGGCTTTCCTGTAGACCCTGTCATTCTTTTTGCAGGGCTTGCGATTGCCTTTCATCTTTCAACCTCTGTAATGCATGGTAAATTTGAGGGAACTGAGATATTGAGGGATGTCTCACAAAGATTTGATCGTATTGCCAAAATTTATGTGCCTGTCTTGGGTTCATTGGTCATCCTTTATCAGCAGTTACTGTTGGCTCCTGTAGGTCAGGGGATCACTATCTTTGATTTCATAATGGGGTATGTTGTTCCCCAATTTTTGTTGGTCTTTCTCTTTGTTGTGTATGTGGTATTTGTTCATTGGTCGAAATTCTGGACTCGCAAAGGATCCATTGCCGAGAAGTGGGCAAGCATTTTGGTTTGTGATTTATCAGTTTTAGTTTCTACAATATGGTTGAACAATGAAGGTGTTCACCTTGGCAATCCTGCTGTGATTGTGATGGCTACATTCCTTTTCACAGCCATTGTACCGTTTCTAGGAGTACTTATCCATCTCTTTGCGGGTAGGTGGATTGATCGGGAAGTTTTGTTGGCAAAGACAAATGTTGTTGCCATTGCCAATGGATTTCTTTTGACGGTAGGTTTCATAGAGGGAGCCGCGGCACTTGCGGTAACCCTTGTTTCCTTGTCCATTTTCTTGGTTGGTTTGCTTCTTCCCCATCTGGAAGGGGTTCAACGGAAAAGCTACTACCAAGTTTCCTTGATCGGCAATTTCATTATAGTTGTTTTTGGACAGTTGCTTGGTAGGTATGACAGAATAGAAATTGAGCCATTGGTTCGTCTTCTAGGTTCTTTTGGAATCAGCACGGTAGGACCTTTTGTTGTTTTTGCGATCTATGCAAGTTTTTCAGGCTTTTCCTTCTTGTTTCTCAATAAAATCATTCCGCATCGTACAACGGCAGATATTGATTTTCAGACCGTCATTACCAACCCGATGATGGCAAGGCAATATGTCGGGCAGAAGTTCATTGAATATCAGGAATTGATATTTTCAGTCCTGCTCAACCTTTCATTCATTGTTTTCTTGGTGACAGATGGATTCATCATGGGTGAAGGGCTGTCCTATCTTCCCCCGACAGCAGTGAGTCTCGCGTTCATGCTGGTCAATGCGATTACAATCTACAACTCCCGTGGACGGCATTGGGGAACATTGGTTCCTGCCTATGCCTCATTCCTTGCTACCATGGCTTATGTTTCGGACAGTTCCTACAGTCTTTTTGTCCAATTTGGGTTGATTTTTGTCTATTCTGTCTCATTGTATGTTTCATACTTGGATGGGGTGAAAAAGCGACCTTCATATCTTGCCCGAATATTCTGGAGAGATGCGATTGCTTGGGTCGTTTTCCTTCTGATGCTCTTGTCTGCCAATCTTTCTGCATTTGGGACGATAGTCACCTTTGCAATACTTCTTTTGGGCTCATTGTTTGTGACTATGAGATATGGTCAATATGTCCTCTTGGGGTTGGCACCAGTTCTTTTGGCTTCTTTGATTTCCCACATGCCCTCTGCATATGATACCTCATGGGCAACAGACCTCAATTATTTCATGGCCATTTTGATTTTGCTTGCATTTGCATCCTTGAATTTCCTTAGAAGCCTTCAATCAAGCGAGGTAGAGGATTTCAAGATATTTGGTCTTAACCAAGACCTATTGGATAATGTAAGGAAAGCACTTCCTGTATTTTCTGCAATCTTCCTGATCAAGCCGAAAACATTTGAGGGGTTGGCAATCAGCCATGTCTGGTTCTTCATTCTGACGCTCTTGGTCATTGGCACCATTGAAATGACTGGATTTGACAGACGCAAACTCATTGGGGTTCTTCCATTGTTGCTCCTTAATTTCATTGTGATGCCTGAAAGTGGGGAACTTTGGCAAACAATCCTTCTTTTGGTCACATATGGTGTCTTGGTTGGATATTCCCTGATACGTTCCTCATTTTTCCAACCTGATGAAAATGAGGCATATCATGTCCTGCTTTCACTTCTAAGTGCCGCAATCTTCTATGCCTTTGCTTTGGATGTTCCATCCTATCCAGAGGTGTTGTTGGTTGCTTTTGCAGTGGGGTTCTTGTTGCATACCTTTGAAAGCCTGAAATCAGAAACAACATATCGTTCAGTAGCCATTGCTGTTTTCATAAGCTCCCTTTCGGTTGTTTCCATGCAAGTCGGTATTGAGGACATACCTGTGGTTTCATTGAGTTTGTTTGCCCTTTCCTATATTGCATTGGGACTGTATCTTTTTGTCAATCTATTTTACAAACAAGATCTTCCGCCTCACTCAATGGCAACACTTGGTGCCGTATTCGCGTTCATTGGCTTGGTCAATCCCGTCTCCATTGGCACTATTGAGGCTGGGGCAATTATCTTGGCAAGTATTGGGATATTGATGATGCAATACAGGAACTTTGAACTTACATCCACTGTCTTTGTCCAATTGGGTTTTCTTGTCCTTGTCACGAATTTGCAAGGGATCGTGCAAGATACAGTGTTTGCTGGGTTTGTTGTTCAATTGGTCTATTACAGGCTTTTCAAGGACAAAGAAGGTCTTTCCATCTTGGATGACAGGATCAAACTTTATCAATATGTCCTGTTGCCCATTCCATTAATTGCGTCAATATCACTTTCCAATCCCATTTCACAAGTTATCTATCTTTCATTGCTTGGTATTCTGAGCGTTATCAACGAGATTGTAGAAGACCATGATTCCCGTGGTCTTTCTGCCATCGGCATTGCGTTGTTCACGAGATGGATGGCCACTTACTCGGAACCAATTGCAATATTTGGGCAGAACCTATCGGAAGGCTTGTTCATTCCCTCTTTCATTGCATTGGCAGGTGCCATCTACCTGTTCAAGACATTTGATGAATCTCTTTATTTCTTGGAGAAGCAGATCCTTGCGTATCTTGTCTTTATCTTTGTGAGTTTTGGCATTAATGAAGGCATGACCACCTTTTTCATGGGGCTTCCTTTGGCTGTCGTATCCTTTTCACTTTGGACAAAAACACAAACGGATCGTGAGGATATCATTGATGTGTCATTTCTTGCAGTTTCTCCATTATTATTCCTTTTCACGGGAGCAAATCTCGCGTTTGTCCCATTGGTGTTTTTCTTCTTGAACCTTGTGCTTACCTGTATTAAATCTGTCTTGAGAAAGACTACAGGTTCCTTGGTTCGTTTGGCATGGTTCGGTTTTGCCCATCTTGTGGAGGGGATGTTCCTTGGAGGTACCTCAGACACGTGGGAAATGGTTGCGGGGGTTGTACCGCAGATTGTAATGGATTATGCTTGGGTCACTCTTCTTGCATTTTGGCTTATTTCAATAAACATCCTTATCTCTGGTCTGACCGAACTGGATGTTGAGGGGATGGAAAATATTTCTGCATATGGTCTTGGCACCTCAACCAGCATTTTCGTAATGGCATTGGCATCCCTTATGTGGATAAACCTATCCAATATAATCAGTCTTTTCCTTCTTTTGGCAATTGGATCGTTCCTGTTGCTTATTGCCGTGAGCGTGAATGGGCGTTTCGCCCCTGTTGCAAAACGGGATTTCACAATTATGGTCGGCTCAATTCTTGCATTGCTGGTTAGCCTGCGTATTTTCAGTTTTTCATTCATAGGGGCATATGACACAAGTATCTTGGCAAATATCTTGACAGGCAGGGAAATGATTGCCTATTTTGTTTTCCTTCCAGTCAGCCTTACCATGATCCCATTGACGCTTAGGGTTGTTGCAAATAGGGAGCTTTCAAATATCATCGTTGCATCAAATCTTGATTTATTGCTCTTTGCGACTGTCGGCTTGACATTCTTCTGGTTCCCCAATTTCGGGGATGTTGCCGCAGGGGTTGTTGTTCTGCTTTGGAGCCTATTTGTTGTTTCCGCTTCCTTGGGTCGCCGTGAGACATCAGTAATCTCTTCTGCACTGATGTTCATCATGACCTTCTTGTTTGGAAGGGACAACCAGTGGTTGCAAAAGCTTTCACTTGGTGGTGTTGCTGTGGATGGAGGGGCAGTTTCATTATTGGTAGTCAGTGCCTTGATGTTTGCCTACCTTTGGAAGCTCAATTTTGAAAATGTTTACAATACCTGCCATGACATTGTATATTCCACAACGGTTGGTACAACAGTGCTTGCCCTAATGCTGATGGCAGACTTGACAACCACAGCAGGAAGAGCCATATTCTTCAATGGGCTTGTTCTGCTCAGTGTTTCAACCATGGCCTATGCAGTGAAGTTTTCAATGAGAAAATATGAAATTCTTGCTACAGTCATCATTTATGGAGCCTTATTGCTGGGTATTGGGGCATTGATAGTTCTTGGTGCATCAGGGACTTTGAATCTTCCACTGACCATGCTTACACTGTTTACTGGTGGCTTGGGTTTCCTCATCAATATGGGACTTCAGAACATAGAGAAATTGATGCAGCGTGCCAAGTTCCTGCAGATGTTCGCCCCTCGGGAGGTGTCATCCAATGAATAAGCCAGTACAGAATCTTATTTCCAATGTACGGAAAGGGAAGATTGACCAATCTCGTGCACTAGAGATATTGGTCGATGGCGGTGCTGAAGAGAAGGCGGAACTTGCACTTTTCATAGGCACATATAGAATAGGGGAACTACTTGACCCTCTTCGAGATGCCTTTGAAATGGAGCTTGATCCAGAAATACGGGGATTATACTATTGGGCCATTTCACTCATCGCACCCGAACAAATGACCAACACTCTTGTGGAATGGATCTTGGATGAGGAAAACGAGGATGTAAAGCGTTCGATGGTTGAATCTTTTCTGACCTTTGCAGAACGCCATGACATTCCTTTGGAAACCATCAAAATCCAGAAAGAAAAAGTCATGGAACCCTTTATGTCAGTCAAGGTATCTTCACCTGTACAGATGCCTAAATCAACTACGCATGAACAACTTTACGACAATGTACTGCATATCCTCAACAAGTTCCGACCAAAGATACCTGTCAGTTTGCAACGTATATCCTCACTCGCGGGAATTTCCATCAATGAATTGACGCAGATATTGGATGACTTAGACGGAAGGGGAATGCTCCCCGGCGAATACCTGCGACTTGAACAAGTTTTCATTAAGGACACCAAAACTGCACAGTTGGTCAAATGTACCTCTTGTGGTTCAATGGTGACCGCCTACCCATGCCCAGAATGTGGCGGCGGCAAGGTATGCGCAACCTGTCGTCTTGCCATTGACATGGAGGACAGTATATTGACCTGCCCACATTGCGATGCCCCGTCACATTCGAGACACCTGCTGGAATGGGTGAAAATCAAGGGGGTCTGTCCTTCATGCCGAAACAGCATCTCTTTGCGTGATCTTGAAGATTCCTGATTCTGCAACCTTATGTTTCATAGACCAACATTTTTTCATCTTTTGTAATATTCTCTTGTAATCTGTCTATAAGCCTCTTGATTGCCAAATTTTGCTCTTGCTTATTGTATCCAGCCTCTGCCAACCCCAATCTAATTAAATACAACAAATATTCAATTTCCACATTCATGTCTTCCATCATAATTTCTTAGAGCTTTGTATATTAAAATAAAAATGGGGAGCATATTAAAACTAAAAAAGTAAAATTTCCACCACTTCCGCAAAACACACTTATATTTGATAATTCTAACTGCGTTAACGGAGGGTTTTAACCATCAAACAAATTTTTATAGTTACAACAGGCTATGTACCGTCATATAAAAAAGTGAAATACAGGTTTGGAAATTCAACAAAGGTTAGTTGGTTTTCAAGTGAGGCTTTATTGGAATTCTGCTTTGATGATCCATCAAATGTCCATGTCATAATTGTCCACCCTGACAATGATGCCGCATATAAGGGTGTGCATGAGGGGTTCAAAACAGGGCAATATGGATTAAAGGCACCTCGTCCAAGCATTTGTGAGCTTTTCAAGAATTGTGCATCCATTCAAGTGATAAGTGTCAAGGACGAGAAAGCCATAGGGGAAGAGGACCTTCTTTCCAGTTTCGATGATTTGGAAAGAGCAATTGAAAACATAGGCTTTCCATCGAAAATAACCTATGACTTGACACATTCCTATCGGCATGTCGCTTTTGTAATACTTCTCCAATCCTTCTACCTGCAAACCCTGAAGAAAGGGAATGTTGAGATCCGCAACATTTTCTATGCATTTGCCAAGCAACCATTGAAAGAAATGGATGAAGTCTCCTATCTCGATTTGGCACAATTGTTCCTTTCGATTCTGAACACACAGGTCATCAAGGATGCAGTACATGAACTGCGACCCCTTCCACTCAAGAGATATGCGGATGACTTAAAAAAATTCAAGGGGTTCTTGAATAAAACGGGGTATTCCACGGAATACACTGATGCAGTAATCAAAAGGGTCAAGGAAATATCGTCCAAACTTTTCTATTTGCAAAATGGGTTTTTCGACTTGGATGACCTGACAACCTTGAAGAAATCCTTGAAAATAAAGAAAAAACAGCCAGAACATGCCTGGGACAGATTTCTTTCCAGATTTGTCCAAGCCCTTTTTGACGAGATTTCAATGCTTTTGAAAGGTTTGATAACCACTAATGGCTTTTATGCAAAAAGCAGGGTAATGTGCAGGTTGGGCAATCTTGTGTTTGAAAGGCAGGATGACATTGGCAAGGCGTTTGCATTCTTGCGTGAATCAATAGTCCAATACTTTGTCGAACATTTGTCATGCGAGGTAAGGGAAGCAGATCAAAAATTTAGTGAATTCATTAACCAAGAAAATATTGTTCCTGATAAATTCAAGCACATTAAAGAATTGTTTGCGGATATCGGGAATGTGAGAAATGAACTTCAGCATCTTGGGATGGGCAAACAACCTGCCGCTTTAAGCAATTATCAAAGAAAATTCAAAAAATATTTCGAGAAGCTGGATTCTTTCTTTAAAGAAGGGAATACAGACTTCATAGACTATCTTTCTCAAATTTGACCTTTTTTCTCGTCATAAACTGCCTTTCCTATCATGTGGGCAATCCTTAATGCTTCAGGCATGTTCCCGACAGCAATAGTGCATTTGATGATTTGTGTGGCAGTTTCAAAATCAATGCCTGTTGCTTGGATAAAGATTCCTTCCTTCATGATTTTTGGCATTGGATGTTTCTGGATGACATTCCATCTTTCTTCACCATCTGGAAGGTTTTTCAAGGCTTCCTTGATTTTCTCGAAATCAGGTTTCCTTTTCATCACTGCAATAAATGGCACCTTTAATATCGTATATACTCTTTGCGGGTCAATCACACCAAATCCTCCAATGGTAACACCCTGATGGATGATTGCTTTCAGGTTCTGCCTATGCCCGCTTTTTTCAACCATCTCAATTATCCTTGTAGTGGGATCTGGATCATCCTTCAAAATTGTGGTTTTTGTAATCCCCTCAACATAATGGTGTCCTCTCATGACGACTCCGAAGACATCCACCCCATTCCATTCTGGACTAAAAAGTTGGAACCCCCCGTCATCAATTCCCATGACGGGTATTTTCTCTTTCACAGGTTTGTCATTCAACAAGTGTTGATTATTCTTTCATTCGGGGGATGTATGTTTCAACAGCAGTTTGTATAGTATTGAAAAGAGATAAGTTCCCCTCTTTTAAAACCGCATGTGGACAAATCAAAAATTCGAATATTGGTTCAGGATTTGGCAATCAAATGAAAGCCAAAAAAAGAGTCATTTCTTTAATGGGGGAAAACCAATGGGAAAGAAAATAAATAAAAATGGTGGGAAAAGGAGAAAGAGTAGACGAGTTACAATACGGAAAATCAAACCTATCACCGAAAGGAGTCCCGCAATTGAATTTGAATTTAATATTGGTTTCCAAGGCATTAAAATTAAAAGAGAACTTCTAGAAATAAAATCAATAGTTATTAGCAAAAAGGTGCTAGATAAATTGTTAGATAAGCCAGGGCATTTAACAATTGAGGAAATTAAATTTGTATTGGAATCCCCAAATGGGATTTATCTCAAAGAAGGTAATGAGATCTGGTTTTTTTCACAAAACGAAAAAGTCACAAAAAAAGTTGTTGTAAAGCTGGTGAAAAAAGGAACGAAGCATTGGATAAGTACGGCACACATAATGTCAACAGATAGGTTTAACCATGATGTCAAAAAGAAAAGACTCAAGCTAATCTGGACAAACTTTGAATCCTGATATATTTCTTAAGTCCTTCACATTCCTCAAATTCAATCCATGCATATTTCAAATTTTTCCCTCGGGCTACGGTTGCATATATTCCTTTGTCATGAATTGAATCAGTGGCGATTTCACCAACATTTTTTTCGAAAATAAGTAATATGGAACCTTCGTCAATATATTTTTCAATTGGTGGGACAACCCAATTTAATTTTTCTTTGAGATAATTCAATGAGGCATCTAATATTTGATCTTCTGAATATTTGTGATATAATTGGTTCATGAATTATATTATTTTTTTATGCATATAATTGTTTTGACCTCTTAATTTTGCTCGCTAAATTCATATCTCCACTCCACGACCATATTTAATATTCACGTCACTCTCCAACCTATTTGAATAAGATTTAGAAATTGTTTATTTTTCTGTGATTTTTGGTATACCACAGGGG
>WAKA01000007.1 GCA_015523565.1 Candidatus Heimdallarchaeota archaeon
ATAACAAATGATTTTTTTAAAACCATTATTTCCTTTATAATTTCAATGATTTTTTAATTTTTTTCACTCTAAAACACCTAATTTTTCACAGTCATAAATGATGTTTTTAACTTATTCATTTATGGATGTGCATTGCCCATATGTGGATGAATTAATGCGTCTGCCCAAAATCATTTGATTTTTGTTCATTCAGCTGATAAAACTGGTGTTTAACCCAATAATCATTTGCGAAGGGAAATCAAAATATAGGGAAAACTTCCGAACTTTTCTTGTTCAATAAAGCCATGCCTCTTAACTGAAGAATGCTCAAAACAACCAAAAATCGCCCATCTGGAGACCATGGTGGGTAAAAAATAAAAAAACTTAGATATGGGCTTAATAGGTGACCTTCTCTGATGGAATTGATGAAAATGGTCGTGAGTGAATTTTGAACCGTCACTCGGTCACCTGAAGGTGAAAAGGCAACTCGGTATGGATAAAACTTTCCAATATCTTTTATAGAGAAATTCCGAGTCATTAGGATGGTGAAGAAGAGAGCACTCAATATGATGTTGATTATGATCCAACGGGCTACTGTCTTTTTCCCCATAAATTGGATGTTTCTTAGAATAAAATAAGCATTTTAACACTTCACAGATGAATCCCTTTTTTCATACTACTCTGGAATGTTTTTATCTGTTCTGTCCCCTTGATCTATAGTTTTAGTTTAGTTGAAATTCCAGAATGTTGTTTTGGTTGTGTGAATTTGGGTGATTTTATTTTCCCCTAATCTTCTTGTCTGCGTTGTTTCAATTTAATGCGTACTATTAATATAACGGCCAATGAAAATAAAACGGCAATTGGCTGTATTGGTGAGGTATTGTCTTCAGATGTCTGAGAACTTGCCTCTGTAGATGCTGGAAATGTCGTTGAAATAATTGTCTTTGTTGTTGGGGGTAATGTTTTTGTTGACACCACTGTGTTTGGTGGTGCTGTTGTAGTTATAATTACCGTTGATATTGGGATTGTTGTTGTCTCTGGGGTAGTGACAACACTGGATTCAACTGATGGATTTCCTTCTCCTGCCTTATTGACTGCCCTGACAATATAGAAATATGTGGTGTTTGGCATGATGGAAGTGTCCATAAAGTTGAAGGTTGTTGAGAACCCCAAAAACACATACCCGTTTCCACTTACCGTGGTTCTGTAGACCCTGTATTCAATGATTGGTGACCCTCCATCATTTTCTGGTGCATCCCATGAAACCAATACATATTGGTCTTGAACAGATGCGATGACATTTTTGGGTTGTCCTGGTAGTTGTGGTGGAACGCCTATTACAACCACAGCAGAATGTTTTCCTTCTCCAGCACTGTTCACAGCAGTCAATCTATAATAGTATGTCATTCCTGGCATGACTGAAGTATCGGTATAGTTCAAGTCAGTTGTTGTCGCCAACAATTCGTATCCATTTCCACTTGTCCTATAAATGCGGTATTCTATGATTGCATCTCCCCCATCATTGAACGGGGTCATCCAATTAAGCGTGACATTGCCATTGATGACAGATGCAGTAAGGGCTGTAGGTTCACTAGGCAGTTCTATAGCCTGTCCCCCATCGATAATGGTCCATCCGAATGTATCGATTATATATTGACGATTGTATTTTGCGCTTGCACTGTACTTTGAATTTCCTGCATCAAACTTGATACCATGTTTGAGATTTAAATGGGACCAAGCCCATAATAGCTTGTCATAATTCTTGATTGACAATGTGGTAAAGGCAAGCATGGCCGTCATATTTGAAACAGAGGAAACATCCCATGCATTGATTTGTTGGTCAAATGAAGTTGCATTATAAAACATATATTGCATATCAATTACAGAACTGGTATCCCATGAACCTAATGGCTGATTGAAAGAGGTAGCCCCTTTAAACATCCCTTTCATGTCTTTCACGATCGATACATCCCATGACCCAATTGGTTGGTTGAATGAAATTGCATTACTAAACATTCCGCCCATTGAGGTTACTGAGGATACGTTCCATGATCCAATTGGCTGGTTGAAAGCAGTGGCCCCCTTGAACATTGCTGACATGTCGTAAACGGACGATACATCCCATGACCCAATGGGCTGGTTGAAAGAGGTGGCTCCTGAAAACATGGCGGCCATATTTGTCACCGAAGACACGTTCCATGACCCAATTGATTGATTAAAGGAGGTAGCTCCCTCAAACATAGCAGACATATCTGTTACCGCGGAGACGTCCCAAGATTCCATGTTTCCCAAGTTTCCAAAACTCTTAACATTCTCGAATGCCCTATGAAGAATCTTGGTTCCATTGAGATCTGGTGCATCAGTTGCTGTAATCACAAGGTTACTTGCTCCAGCAAAAAAATATCCGCCTTCACCGAGATTCAAATCTCCCCATTGTGAAATCTCAATTATCTTTATAGCATCTCGATTCTCGCCTGATCCATAATAGAAGCCACTAACATAATTTAGGTCTATAAATCTCCACCCTTTTATGGTTCCAGTAATCACAACTGTATATACTCCCGCCTTTTGATATGTGTGTATTCTTTCTGCTTGATTATAGCTTGTAATGTTGGAAGTTGTCCCATCACCCCAATCGACTACAAAATTGTATGTTCCTCCATTAACAAGCGGAAGAGATATCTGTTTTTCCGAGGATGTTCTAGGATTTGTGATAGAAGTATTCCATTTGGAAACAAATGCATTGGGGGCGTATGTAAGTGATTGTTCTGCTATTCTTTTCTCATCATTTGACTGAATATTTGATTGGACATTTGGTTGAACATTTTGATATGGGGGCTTTTGATCATGTGCTCGATTTTCTACACCTGCGAAATTACTTTTTCCATGTTGCATTGTGATCTGTGAATTTGTATGTGGTGGTAATTGTTTTTCTGGCATTTGAATCACTTGGTACCCTTCGTCATTCGGGTTAAGATATGTGATTCCTAACACGGAATGAATAAGTAAGATACTAAAAGCCAGTACTAAAAATTTATTCATGCCTTTTAATTGAACATCGTTTAAAAAAATTTTTTGGCTTGCGAAGGCTTTTTTTCTAAAATTTTTTTACTTATGGTTCCTTTCGAAAATTTAAATTATGGATTGCTTTAATAATGATAGTGTATTATTTTCTTGAAACAATTTTCCCATTTAAATCTGATTAAGATTTGGTTGAATCTTGATATTTGATTGAATCTATAAATGAGGGATTGCAA
>WAKA01000008.1 GCA_015523565.1 Candidatus Heimdallarchaeota archaeon
GAAATCAACCATAACACCCTTCAATTAAAGAAGATTGCAATTTTATCAAAAAATGCAGAAGCCACTGTTTTTCAGGGGTTATATCTCGGATTTCCAGTGATTATCAAAAAACGTGTTCCAAAGCCCTATAGGCATCCACAATTGGATCTAGAATTACGGAACTCCAGACTTTCCACAGAGGCTAAAATTCTCTATACTGCACGAAATTTAGGGGTGTCGGTTCCTTATGTATTTTTTGTTGATTATCGCACTTCCTCATTGATAATGGAATTTCTCAAGGGGTGTCAACTGAAAACATTTATTGAAAGAAAACAATTTAGCAATTCTTATCTTAAACTTTTAGGGAAGGAGATTGCCAAACTCCATGATGGGAATCTTATTCATGGGGATTTAACTACCTCAAATGTAATTGTGAATGAAAATTCTCCTTTTCAGAGCATAACGATTATTGATTTTGGACTTGGACAATTTTCCACTTCCATTGAAGACAAGGCTGTAGATATCAATGTTTTTTACAAAACTTTACAGAGTACCCACCCATTGGTTTGGGAAGAGGCATGGCAATCTTTTTTGGAAGGGTATATGCATGTTAAAAATTTCAACAATATAATTAAACGCTTCAAAAAGATTGAAGAACGTACTAGATACCATTAATGGGTAATTGTCAATGGATTGTCAATAAAATCTTGACAACAAAAATGTTCATAATCGGAATCAAAAGGAGTGAAAAAGTCAATCCTATGAAAATTCCAGCTATCACATCTAAAAGATAATGTTGCTTTGAAACCACTCTTTCTATGCATACAAGAACCCCCCATATTCCTATAACTACAAAGGCAATGAAATTCTGTTGAAAAACCATTGCAAATGCAAAAATTGCCCCTATCCTTGCTGAATGCCCTGACGGAAAGGAATATTGATCAAAAATATGTTCTTCCCGTTCCTTTTGTTTTGGTCGTTTTCTTTTGACTTTGAGTTTCAAAACCATTAAGAATCCAGTCATCAAGGCAATTGAAATCGTAAGTTCTATAAGAACCCAAATTTCCACATTAAGTAAAAAATAGAAATAGAAAAGAATGAATGCAAATGATTTTTGATTTGCAACAAATTTAAGGTAAGCTAGTGGATGTTCAATTCTTTCCAATTTCTCTGCAATAGTACGGGATGTATGCATATCCCATGAGATTACCCTGTCGATCATAAACTCAACTTGATTTTCCCTTGGTTCACAAGAGACCTGACAAGATCCAACTGGTTTGGCTTATCCACGTCAAATCCCAAAACAGCATAATCTGAAACTACTCCTTTTATCCTCGCATTGATTACCTTTGAGATTATCTTTTCTGCTTCAGGAATACTCACCTTATGCAACATGAATTTGAAAAATGCTAATGGCGAAATAAAGAAGGCCTGCTTAATTACGCTTTTTCGATTATTCAGTATTTTTTCAATTATCTCCTTTCTTTCATTCGCCAAGGTATATCTAACCAATTGCAAATCTCCTCCACAGAATCTTCCCTCTTTCATATGTGCATAAGTTCTTTTGTTGTTTGGGAATTTTTGATTCATGGTTTCCTCCCTAATTATTGAAAAGAAAAAATCTGCTTCATCAAGTCTGCATTTATCAATGAAATCATTGATTGCTTCTGGCGTAATGGTCGGGACGTCTCCGCCTATGAAAAGAGCATATTCTGTTTCGAGTTTTTGGTTCACTAGATATTTTGAAGCCTCAATAATTTTTTCTGCATGCGTTCCATCATTTTCAATAAAATTTATCGGTATTTTCTTGAACTCTTCTGGAATCTCCAATCTTTCTTCAGGTAGACCTACAATAAGGATTTCCGAAATTCTTCCACTATCCAAGAAGGATTTGATAAGATACAATATCATTGGTTTCCCATTGATTTCAATAAGGGCTTTATAATCAATGTTGGCGTACTCCAAAAGCTTATCCTTCTTGAATTTTTTGCTTCCCGGTTTTTCAGTGCCTGCAAGTATCACCAGTGGAAATCGTTTGATTTTATCATTCATGGCTTCTTCCTTCAAAATCATATTGAAATGGGACTTTATTATTTCTTTTGTTCAATACTGTTTTTGCCATTATGTGGCTGATTCTCCTAAAAATTCCAGTTAAGTTTCTCATTTCTTAATTTTCTCCATTTTTCCAATTCATTGGGGTTTTCAGGATATTGTGAATAAATTTGTTTGACTACATCTATGCTTTTAATCATGCGTTGTAAGCTGAGAATTGAACCCCATTTTGGAAAAACCCTAAATACCCTTTTTAGTTGTTCAAACACTGAAAGCTTAATTTTTTGACCTCTTACTAGTTTATCAAGATCCTCATTTGTGAAAAACTGTTTTCTAATTAAATACTCCAACCCATTACTTCCAATGTTTTCAAGGAATTGCCTGATTAAAAGACCTATCGCGTGTTTTTCTCCCAAATGATTCATGATCTGTCTATTGTATTGCCATAAGGAATTATCAGAGTAATCCCCCTTACTCAACGCATAATCACAAGCCAGTGCGCAGTAATACCCACTTTCTAAAGCAGGACCGTGCCCTTCCGCAGTTGTAGGATGAACCAAACATGCGGCATCCCCGACCAAAGCTCCACCATTGAAAACCAACGTATCAAATGGCGGTCGAATGGGAATTTGTCCACCCCCCGATTTTAATACACGATACATGTCTTGGGAATAGTATTTTTTCATTTCCTTTAGAAATGCCTCTTTCAACGGTGGCATGTTCTTTTCACTTTTTAGCCATCCAATACCGATATTTAGTTGGTTATCTCCTTTTGAGAAAATCCAAAAATACCCTGGAATAGGAATTGATTTTTCGTAGAGGAGAACAATTTCATTCTTCCATTGATGGTATTTTACGCCCTCATTTAATTCAATTATTTCTCGATATGTTGGCCAAACCATGTCTGGACTGATTTCTTTTGAAATAATCCCGTTATAACGCATACTTTCAGGGAGTTTTTTTCTGATGACTGCATATGAGCCTGAAGCATCTATTGTTAAATGTGCCTTAAGTGACTTTTTCTCATTCCCTTGATAAAAAACCACACCACATAGCTGATTGTTTTCTACAATTATGTCCCTTACTGGTGCCTGAGGAATTATGGTGACCCCTTCTTTCTCACATAGGTCCAATAGTCTCTTGGCATATTCCAACCTATCAACAACGTAACCTGGTGCAGTTAATGTTGCTTTATTGTCAATGTTGTTGGCTGCAATGCTCATATATCTAATAATATCAGAAACTTCCTTGCCATGAGGCTCATCTATCCCTAAGTTTTCCTTGAGTAGGTCAACAGTTTGTTTGTCCAATGCATCCCCGCATGTCTTGTCTCCAATTCTATCTCTTTTCTTTTTGTCAAGCAATGCAACAGAATGTCCTTTTCTAGCTAATGTAAAAGCACATATGCTACCTGCCGGTCCTCCTCCAACTACTATCGCATCATAGTCTACTTCTCGGCTCATCTGTATTCCCTAAAACAAAAGGCTGTTTATATCAGTTGAGGTTTGAATTGTCGTCAAAACGAACCCTAATTTGATTTTTATCCATTTTTTCAAAAGAGAACCTATAATTTCTTCCCATTCTTTCATATGGCTTTGTTAAATGCCTTTGGGCAGAAGGTACTGGCAATATCCGAAATTTCACTGGAAAATCATCCCTAATTTTTTCAACCATCTCTGGATGATGATTTCTTGTTCCGCACAATTTGCATTTGTAACCCTTAAATTTTCCTGCACTTGTCATTCTTTTGGAACAGTTTGGACACAAAGGCGGTCTATTAGTTATCTGCTTTGACGTTTCTACTATAATCATTTCTTCAACAGCAATCGATTTTCCGAAAATAGTGTCTTTTACCCCTCCACTTATTTGACATATATCACCTGGCATTAAATGTTGTGCAATTTTTGCAAGTGTCTTTGTTGGTTCAAAAAACATCAAGTGCACAATTGCAGATGAATAAAGACTTCTTGCAATAATTTTTGTGTGTCCTCCCTTAATTGTCATAGGGGGCGAAATTAATTTGACTAAGGCTGAAAAAACATGATAGGGTTTCAATGTAAACCTTCCTTTTCTCAAATGATCTCCTGTTCCTTGATTTGTCTTAAAAATCGTATAGCTATCTAGTGGTTCCTTGATTTTAAGTGAATGAAAAAACTTAATGAGAGTATAGGGGTCTTCCCCTCTTATTCCGCAAAAAACTGGATCTGGTCCAGAAGGAGCAATTAACTCCCTTCCTTCGACGAAATCAAAACTGGAAAATGTTGTATCCTTGAATTTTTTGACGGTTTCGATTAAATTTTGAACGGAAATAACTCTTTTTGTCCCATAATTCTCTTTTTTTCTGTATGCTAACAGTTCAAAAGTGTAATCCTCATTTAATTCCGCAATAATTGCGCTAGTAGCGCCAACTAATCCTCTTGTTTCATTTTTGTACCATATCTTTGCATTTTTGAGTATGGATGTAAATATCTTTGGACTTAAAACTTCTGTCAATGCCTTTTCATAGAAACTTCTCTTATGACTTATATTTTCATCCTCTATTAGTACTACACTTGGTTCACTGTCACCTGTTGCGATTCTTGCACTGTCATGTGAAACAATGTCAATTATGGTTTGAAACAATTCCTCCATATCCGTTTGTGTTGAGAAATGAATTGAAAGTCCACCATTGCCTCTTGTTTTGAATGGGATATTTGGGTTGAACCTTATTAATTTTGGAAAATCCAACAAACAAAAATCAGGATCACTTTTTTTCAATTCATCAATTACTGTGGAAAGTGTATATGTTGTACATCCCCCTGAATTCCCATCCGTATCATCAATTCCAAGATAAAGGTTCATTCTAATTTTTTAGGATTCCAACTCCTTTAAATTTCTTGGATTCTTTATATGAAATTAGTAATCAAGAAATTTCAGTTGTAGGCGAAGATTAAAAATTGTCCAAACGAAGCAAAAAATATTCAATGTCTGTCGTTCTTTCAGAAATAGATCGTATCAAAATTGTGAAGGTTCTTTTGTTTATTCTTGCAGTCTTACTTGTCATTTCAAGATTGCAAAGAAATGGATTTATTCTACTTCCAATTGTGAGTAATACTTACCAAGTTTTGATCCCCTTTTCACTTGTATTTTATTTTGTTTTACTTTCTTCCTTGCGTATGATGGGTGTGAAATTGGATCGATTTGATGCTGTTTTCCTTCCTATTCTCCTTACTCTTGTTGTTGTCCTTGTGATTGGCTTTTATCGACCTGAAGATTTATTCAATGACCAAAGTCTGCCGTTGAACACATCAAGACCAGACGAAAAAAATTTAGAAAAGGTATCTACTGTAACAAAAGTTTCTGGCGCAATAGGAGGTAATCTTACAACAGTAACCCAAACCATTACTGTGACCGAGGCAGCTCCTTCTTGGTTGATAGGTTTCAGTAAGATTATTAATTTCGTAGTTGGATTGTTTATTTTGATTTTCGTTTTATTACTTCTTTTCTATGCCTTTCTTGCCACAAAGGAGCAAGCTGTCGAGCTAATTGAAGAAGATCTTTACAATACTCCTGTCAACAAGTTCCAACAGGATATCATTGATATCTATCGCAAAACATGTTACAGGATTGAGGGAAATCTGGGTAAAGTTCCAATTTGGTATACTCCTTCTAGGTTTTTATGGGATTTTGTTAAAGAGCTCGGATCTCCTGCATCTGACTATTTTAAAATCTTAACTGATTTATATGAACTGGCTCGTTTTTCGTCACACGAGTTGAATGATCGACATGTAGATGAGGCTTTAGAGGCAAGCAACCAAGTTATCTTTTATCTAAACTCACAGGTAGAAGATCAAATTGAAGAACATGAGGTGGAAACATAATGGCGGCAGAAGACCTTTTGATATTTTTGAAACTTTTTTTCAATGCTGCTTGGCTATGGCTGGTTGTATTGTCTTTATTGACTCTACAACTTTTCAACTATTTCAAAGCAAGGATGAATAAGCCTTGGGAACCTTATGATCAGTTGTTAAGCTCAGGCAGACATCCACGGATGAAGGCATATGAGGAATTAAGGTTTTTAAAAGAAAATTTGGACAGTTCCACTGATGAAGGAAAAGTCATGATCGTGAGAACTGAACTTTCAAAAATACTTGCAGAACGTATCGGTGTAAATGATAGGGAATTTTTGGCAATAAGAAATGATCCTGAAAAGTTAAAACAATATTTCCCTGACAAAAACATCAGGCTATTCTTGAACCAACCCAAACTATGGTACAATTCTCATATGCGAAAACAGGGATTCTTCTCCCGAATTAGTCATCAAAGTAACATTGATGGTGCTCTCATTGATATAATTAAAAAAGTGAGTTTGTTCTATCCAATGGAGGCAAAATCATGAAATTTGAAACAGCAACAGAAAAAATCAATACAATAATAAATGAAGTGAAAAAAGCCATTGTTGGCAAAGATGAAGTCCTAAAATATGTCCTTTCAGGTATACTCGCAAATGGGCATATCTTGTTTGAAGACCTACCAGGGTTGGGAAAAACTCTGATGATACGGACTTTTTCGCAGGCGATGGGATTAAACTTCTCACGAATTCAATTTACCCCTGATCTTCTTCCAGCAGATATCAGTGGAGTTTCCGTTTTCAATATGAGTTCCAATCAATTTGAATTTCGGGAAGGTCCTGTATTCACAAATTTATTGCTTGCCGATGAAATCAACCGTGCCACTCCAAAAACTCAATCCGCACTTCTTGAAGCTATGCAAGAACGCACTGTCACTGTTGATGGCAATTCTTACAAACTTGATTCTCCTTTTATTGTGTTGGCCACCCAAAACCCCATAGAATATGAAGGTACATTTACACTTCCAGAGGCACAGTTGGATCGTTTCCTGATGAAATTAAATGTTGGCTATCCATCTAAAAAAGATGAGATCCAAATTGTCAAAAACCGTGTTGAAAGGAAAAAAGAAGAATTTGATATCGACACTGTTGTCTCAAAACAAGATATCCTTGATCTACAATTTCTTGTTGAAAATATTCATGTTAGTGATCCGATTGTTGAATATGTTGTCTCAATCGTGGAAAAAACAAGAAATCATAGTCAAATCGCAGTTGGTGCAAGTCCAAGAGGGAGTCTCGGTCTAATTCAAGCGGCAAAAGCTTGGGCACTAATTCAGGGACGGGATTTCGTCAATCCCCAAGACATTCAGGATGTTTTAATTCCCGTTCTTGGACACCGTGTTATCCTAAGGTCTGGAGATATTATCAGTGGAGTCACTTCGGAGACAATCCTTACTGAAATATATCATCGTATTCCAGCGCCTAGAATTCAATGAGGGTTTTGAATGAAATTTTCATATGCGCTTGTTCCCGTCAGCGGTCTCATAACCTTTTCGGTGGTCTTGACAATTTTGACTGCGCAACCGTTTTGGTTGTATGGTGCACTTCTCATTGGTGGAGTTGTCTTCTTCAAACTTTCACATAACCAAACTTTGGCAGAATTGTATGTTGAACGGGATGTTCCTCGAAAATATTATCATAACGAGAACAAAATTTGGGTAACTTTACGGCTGACAAACAAGGGTCCTGGCAAGTTCAGAGGTAACATTTTCGATAAAATTCCAAAATCCGCTCAGATTATGGATGGAACAAATAATTTTCTTACTTTTCTTAATGAAGGGGAAACCCAAGTGGTCAAATACTCATTCAGTTTATCATCTCTAGGCTCATTCAAAATTGGTCCCACTCGTATTTATCAACACACATTTTCAGAATCAATAGACAGGGTGGAAGAGCTTGCCAATTACTCTGAAATAGTGATTCTTCCTGTACCTGCTAAAATAGGTAAATCACCTTTCATCGCCAAATATTTGAAGTCATTTGGAGGTCCTTTTACAACCAAATTAGTTGGCGATGGCTGGGATTTCTCAGGAATTAGGGAATATGTCCCTACAGATACAATGAAACGAATCAATTGGAAAGCTACTTCAAAATTTCATAAGCTACATTCAAACGAATTCCAAATCGACCAGTCTGCAAAAATTATCATTGCCATTGATATCACGCAAGGAAATGAAACATTATTGGAAGAGACAAGCAAAACCGTTATGGGTTTACTTGATTTTTTCATTAACAATCAGTGCAAGACTGGCTTGCTGGTAATTGGAAATATTTCTGCATATTTCCCGCCTACATCAAACCGTAAAAAACTGTTCCAAATCAGTCATTATCTTGCTCATTCAAGACCCTCAAAAATTAAGGATTTTCATCTTTTCAAATTACGCCTTAATGCAGTCTTGGAAAAAGTCGGATCCATGAATGAGGTTCTCTTGTTTTCTCCCCTTTCGGACAAAACTCTGAATGAGCCAATCTTAAGCACTCTTTCATTAATGGGTCGCCTAACTGTCTTCACTCCCTCTTATGAAGAATTAAAGCCTAAAGAGGGAGAGAACATAAATTTGAAAATAGCAAAGCTTTTGGTCAATATGAAACGGGAATCCATTGAAAATCTAGTAAAGAAACAAGGAATCACAATCATTAAATGGAATCCCCTTATTGGACTTGAACGATCCTTATCATCAAGAGACCGTAACATTAGAATTATGGAGAGATTACCATGGGTGAAATAACCGCTTTCCAGAAATCACGGCTCAGCATGGATTTGATCCAACAGACAAGAGTTTTCTATACTCTCGCTCGTATGGTAAAAATTTTCCTTTTGATTATTATTTACTTCTCAAATATTCAAAATGCTATTTTCTTTTTGTTTGCGTTTGATGCTTCGAAAAAATTTTATGGAGGTCCCATTGTTCTCTTTAGCATCTTTTACATTATTATTGGTCTTATAGGTTTTGCATCCTCCATATTTGGCAATGAATTTTTCCGCGACCCTTTTTTCCATCGTCTTTATTTCTTCAGCATTATTGTCGGTTTTTTTGCTGGAATTGTTTATTCATCTTATTCGCTTTTCAGTTATTTGTTGATGTTCAACGGGCTTATTTTATTGAATGAGCTAGAATCTATCCAACGAAAAATTTTCTTCAGTAGAACAAGAGACTTTGAAAAAGACAATATCTCGGACATTGAAGCTTATTATATTGAAGGCATTGAAAAGTACTTGAAAGATAGATGGTATTGGTTATTAGAGGTATCAATATTTTTAGTGATTATTGATGGCATTATTTTGGCAATTAATGCATTTGTCGTTGTTGTCCCCTCAATCATTATTTCTTTTATTTTGATTACCGTTTTGCTGATTTTCTTTTATATTCTCTTAAAATTACCCCGATAAAAAATTGAATAACAACAGAAACATAGGGATGTATTAATAAAAGTGTATTTTCCTGAAGAAATTAATGTCAGAACAAATAGTCAAAAGAGGAAGACGAAGGCGCTTCAGGTATCGCCCCCTCAAAAAAGAATATTTATTGGGGAAAATCCATAACAGGGACTCACAAACATTCATGAGAAAAATCCCCGCCAACTTTGTCTCTTTAACACTTACTCGTCCTCCCACTCCTGACGACGTTATTCTGGCAGGTCGTAGTGAAACCCAAAAGAGACCCCTTTGGAACAATTATGAAGAATATCTTCAATTCATGGGACGGATTTTAAGATTATTGTATAGGGTTACAAAAGATGGCGGTATGGCTGTTATCTCATGTGAAAATATCCCTATTGTAGATGAAGAGGGTGCAATAAATGGTTATTATCCTGTAGTTGCCGATATAACTAACCTTGCAATCTCACATGGGTGGAAACTTTGGGATCAAATTGTTGTTGTTCAACTTCGGGATGAGACTGAAGACAAACTTATCCATTATGCACCAAATGTTCAAAACTCCAAGATTCACAGTAATTTATTGGTTTTCAAAAGATCTGACAAAAACAGAAGATGTAAAGGAAAGAGAAGGCGTCCACATTACCTCAATTCTGTCTGGACAATTGATGGTTATCAATTTGCAGAGGTAAATGGGAAAAAGATCAAACAGTTCAGTGAACACTTGGTTAAAAGAGTTTTTGCACTTTGGTCATGCACTCGGGATGTTGTTTTCGATCCTTTTGCTGGAACTGGTCAAATTTTGCGAGTTGCAAAGAAATATCGAAGATTGGGCTTTGGTGTTGAAATAGATTCCAATTATATGGATCATTGGACTGATCTTTTTGACATTACAGACCTTCAATCCATTGAGGAAGAGAACAAAAAATCAAGAGAGGAAATCACTGAAGATGTTCAAGGACTGACTGAAAATGATGAAAAGGAACTTGATTCTTCAGAAGAAGAAATAGATGGGGAAACTTCTACAGAAAATAAAGAATCTTCCGATACTATCCTTTCTGTGGATGAATCTTCTGATGAAGAAAGTTCTAGATCAAGCTCTGAAATTTCTGATGAAGTAAATGAAAATGTGTCTGAAGAAAGTGAATCAAATACAAATGAAAGTGAATAATGTTTGATGGGCTAATGATCAAATCTGATAGGTTTCATTGACTGAATAACTTTTGAATAAAAGGCAGACAATAATTATTTTTTCAAATTTGAAAGAAACTAATAAATTTACATGATGAAATGCAATATTAATGGGAACAGGAACTCCCTTAAGGTCAAAAATTCTAAAAGACATGATGTACCTTTCTTTTAAAATAATTGAAGAGAAGAAGGATTATTTGGATTCAATAAATGTATTTCCCGTTCCAGATGGGGACACAGGGATCAACATGTACTTAACACTCAAGTCTGTCTGTAACCAGCTTGACAAAGTGAAATTAGTTAATAAGAATACTGTCTGCCAAGCAATTATCGATGGGTCTTTTATCGGGGCAAAAGGGAATTCAGGAACGATTCTTTCCCAATATCTGAATGGGTTTGCCAATTCTTTGAAAAATTCTAGAGAAATCACCCCAATCTCTTTTGCAGAAGCACTAAAAAAAGGAACGGAAAAAGCATATGACTCTGTTTTTAACCCAAAAGAAGGAACAATGCTTACGGCATTCAAGAAAGTATCTGAAAAGGCACAAGTGGTTTTAGACCTTCCTTGGTCAGAATTTATGCATGAATTGTTTAAAACGGCACAACAAGCAACCTTGGAAACAAGGGAAATGCTTGAAGCCCTTAAAAAAGGAGGTGTGGTGGATTCTGGTGCAATGGGCTTCGTCTATATTTTTCAAGGATGGACAGTCACCATTGAAGAGGCAGTGAATCATAATCAACATGAAGAAACCTTGATTTCTGGATTGGAAGGACTAAAAAGCCATATTGATCTACAGGAAGTCACTAATGACACAAAGTTCAGATATTGTACTGAAGCTCTAATAGAAATCTCACAGGATTTTAACAATAATGTAAAGGATCATTTCAAGGCTTTTGGTGAATATCTTATGATAACAAGGGATAACTCTCTATTGAAATTACATATCCATACAGATGAGCCATCCAAAGTCTTGAACGAATTTGCAAATTTCGGAAGAGTGAAATCAATTAAAGTGGATGATATGGTTTCTCAAGCTGTGCTATCAGACTGATATTTATGCATTAATTCAACAAATTTTCTTTTTCATTACCGATTAATATTAAAAAAGATTGAAAAAGATGGGCTAATGAAAAATCAGGATCAAGTCTTATCTTTGTCCAATTATTTGGATGGCTATGATATTGCTACATTTAAGAAATTATACATAATTGGACTTATTATTGGTTTTATTCTTCGAATGATTTATTCTTTGACTGCTATTGGCATTTATCATCCTGATGAAATCTTTCAATCAATTGAAATGGCTCATTATCTGGTATATGGATATGGTTTCATCCCTCCAGAGTTTAGAACCTCAAATAGTATCACTCCTTCATATGCTAAGGCAAGGTCTTGGATCATTCCGTTGTTTATTGCCTTTTACTTTAGATTTGCTGAGTTTATGGGTTGGTCCTATTGGGGCGTTACACTTCCAATCCTTCGTGTGTTAATCGGTTTCAATTCTTTTCTAATGATTCCTTCAACCAAATCACTTGCCGAATCAATTAGCAAAGATAAAAGGGTTGGATATGTTAGTGGCTTTTTTGTTGCTATCTGGTGGAAAATTGCATATATCACTTCAAGACCACTGTTCAATGTTTTTTTCCTTCCAATTTACTTATATGCAATTTCATTGTTTTATAGGCGGTTGAGTTCACATCAACAAACAAAATTAACAATTAAAGAATGGATTGTATATTTTTTTGGGTTCGGAATAAGTACTTATGTAAGGTTGGATTTCTTAATACTTCTATTTTCTTTTACCATTGTCAATTATTACTTTGAAAGAAAAGCAAACAGGACTGATTTGTTTTTCAATCAAATCAATACTGCCCTAATTACTGGCATTCTAGGATGGTTGTTTGGTATGGCAGTTGATGCCCAAATGTATGAGGGTTGGAAGGATTTTGGTGTTGTTCCTATTCACTGGTTCCAATTTAATATTGTTGAAAGCAAATCTGATGGGTTTGGGGTAGTTCCATTTGGCTGGTATGGCTATCGCCTAATTGTAGTTAGTGGATTGATAACTATCACCTTAGCATTATTGCTTTTTGGAGGAATTTTGGTTTATCTCCACAAAAACAAACCAGAACAAATTCCTGTTCTTTTCCCAAATCGCACACTTCTTTTTGAGTTTGAAAAACTATTTCTCGTTGTTATACTTGCTTGGATAATTTATGAGACGCCATGGCGTGCAGGTCTCTTGTTTTGGCTCTCAAAAAGCCATAAGGAAGAACGATTTGTCATGAATCTCTATTTTATTTATTTTATTCTCCTTGCAATGATGGTTGTTCTTCTTGCTGAATTCCTTGAAAGATATCTTGATCAATCCAAAACCCATATTCCAAAACATTTCAAAAAAAGACTAACTCCTCAGATGTCTTACAACTTAACAATTTTTCTTTTTATCGGACTTATCACATTTTCATCACTTCTGAATATCCTTTTTGTGCCTAGTCAACAATATGGGGCGGATATCACGAAAGCGATTGTTTATGTTGGTCGTCAAGAAGATGTTACTGGTGTCATCATTGTCGAAAAATGGTATTTAACTACATCGTATTCTTATCTGCATAAGGATGTGCCTCTTTATTGGATAAATTATGATCTTCCGAAGGAATTCAGTGATTTAATACAAAATACGGTTGTTAACTATATTATTGTACCTAAATACAAATATGCTTTAATTTCCAATCTATTTCAGGAGCTTGTTGACAATGGTTTTCTGATAACAAAAATCATTGACGGAACCACTGAAATTTGGTTCCGTGCTTGACCTTTCTTCTTAAAACAACTAGCATTGGCAATATGAAAATCCAATATTTGGCATAGGCAAGAAATGCATTTTGGGTAACAGATGTAATACTTACTGTAGTTGGTCCAATCGCATTTACTATAAAATCTGCCTGTGCACTATTGTTTCCTTTGTCAACAATTTTAATTTCATACTTATATTTCCCTGGTGTTCCTTCAATTATCTCTAATGTAATTGAATTTACTTGACTACTCGTATTGTAAACAAGCTGTCCATTCTTTTTGATGGTCACTTCTTGGACAAACTTTTCTTCCCATTCCCATTTTACGGTTCTTTTTTCTCCAATATTAATTTGAAAATCACTTATTTCATTGATTTTAGGGGCTGTAAGATCTTTCCATATAATGGTGGAACTAAAATTGAGGATATTTTCAGACGTGTCCACAATATCCACTTTAAGTTCTGCTTGCGTGTTTGGTACTCCTGAAACTATTATTGGAAATGCCGATCCATTCCATGGGCGTAAAAATGCAAGCACGGTATCGTTATAAGTCACTTTGATAGAATATGGAAATGGTTCATTCACATTAAACAAGATTTCCTGAATTTCTGTGGCGTCTAATTCTATATTGGAAGATAGGTCAATAATAGGCGCAAGTTTGTCTATTCCTGTAATAAATATTGTATTGGTGGCACTTTTCCCATCTGTTGATAAAACCTGCGCTGTTACATTAAAGGTTTTCAAATCTGTTGGGGTAAAGGAAAAAACAATATTTGAACCATTCCACGCATTTTCTTCAGCAATATTCCCGTCAACAAATATCCTGTATTTCTCAGGTTTGTCAGCACCTGCCTTCCACTCAATATTGACACTTTCAAAGGCTTGCACTTCCAATATCTCTATGTTACTTG
The DNA here is from genome assembly GCA_015523565.1 of Candidatus Heimdallarchaeota archaeon. Taxonomy (GTDB): domain Archaea; phylum Asgardarchaeota; class Heimdallarchaeia; order Heimdallarchaeales; family Kariarchaeaceae; genus WAKA01. The sequence continues at coordinate 14,198 of WAKA01000008.1, forward strand.
TTATAAAAATTTCATTGGCGAATGTTACCGTTGCAACATCTGACACTGTATTCCCTGCAAGGTCTTCTGCAACTACCTTGAACTCATAAATCCCTGGAGGTTGAATTGAAGGGTCAATAATGAGTGTACCTGATCCCTGTGTGGATTCAGCAAGAATAGATGTTCCAATCATGGCACGAACTGATTTTATTCCTGAATTGTCATTTGCGGTATATGAGATGGCAAACTGCTGATCCACTGTCATGTCTGTCAGGTTTGTTGTCAATGATGGCAAAACTGTATCAATTGTAAAAGAAAATGTCTTGTTGTCTTTTTGTTTTGTAATTGCATTGCTTTCTTCCAAAGAAATTGTATGTAGTCCATCACCCAATCCCGTCACTACATATCCACTGGAAATAATCCCCAAATCATTTCCATCAATTGTGGCATGTACTCTATTGGTGACAGATTCAAATGTAATGGGAAGATCATTTAAATTAACGAATCCATTGATTTCTGGAAGGATTGGTGTTACAGATGGTATAAAATCACGGCTTAATACAACTAAATGGACATTATCGATGTTGTTTATCGAATCCCGCAATTTTAAAGAGAATATAAATTCTGTTGTTGAATTGACCAATATTGATATGTTTCCAACAGCATTTCCCGCTGACGCATCAACAAATTTGTGGCTAACTATTTGTGGATCCCCTGTTGATGTTGGTGTTCCTGAAATAACAAGTAAGTCCACTTTAGCTCCTTTTGGAACAGTTGCCCAAAAGTCATATTGTTGACCCGTTTGCAATGAGACCCTTATGGATGCACTGTTTTGAATGTATGGATTTTCTAAACTCAAATCTGCTTTAATTGGCTGGTTTGCTTGCTTTACTGTGGAAATAATATCTAATGCCATTTTTGCATTGACAATTCCCCATCCTTCTACATAGTCTTTAGTTGTAGGGGTAATGGGTGGATTCTGTTTAGTGCCTCCCTGTAATTGTTCTCCTCCATTGTATATGTTTCCTGCTTCATATGCGGTGGAAAGGATGGCCTGCTTTATTTTTTTCACGTCTTCCACTGAATGTGTCCATGACGATTGCATTTTCAATTTCTGATACATTAACATTGCGAGACCAGAAATATGCGGTGCGGCCATACTTGTTCCTTGCAGTCCTTCTAATGTTTGACCAGTGAACCAACTTGTTTCCCCTGAAGCCGCTGACAGGATTAATCCATTGCCTTCTTGATATCCTGATAAATCTCCCAAAGCTGGAATTGCAACAGATCCTCCTGGAGCAAGAATATCTGGTTTCACAAATGTATTTACATTAGGGTCCCCATTGCTAGAATAATATGCAACCTCATTAACCCTATTGACCGCACCCACTGTCAATGACATTTCTGCTGAACCTGGGGATCCAATCCCTCCAGAATTGACCCCCTCATTTCCTGCTGAAGAGACAACCAAAATTCCAGCATTTGCCAAGTCTGCAACGGCAGAATCAACAATGGCAGATATTGTGTCTGTTCCAAGACTCATGTTAACAACTGTAATATTATAGGTATCCTTATTGTTGAGCACCCAGTCCATTCCTGCGATTAAAGTTCCTGAATCTCCGTTTCCTAGATCATCAAAAACCTTGACTGAGACAATGCTGGCATCTGGTGCTACCCCTCTGTAAGAACGATACGTATCTTTCGGTAATTGCATATCATCGGGTATTGTTGTGATTATCTCAAATTTTTGACCTTCAGGATCTCCTGTTGATGTTGAAAAACTGCCTACCCATAAGAAATAATCTCCTGCATCAAGTGTTATGATGTCTGAATAATTCCCACTTGTGTCTGTTTGGGAAAATGCAATTGCATTGTTGATGTCATCTACAGTAGTCACCAAGACAACAATGGATGTGCTTGGATTATCCTTTCCTTGATTTCCCCAATCTATTGTATACTCAATCTTTGTCTGCGCTGGAATATTGGGCAAACTTTCTACAATTCTGAAAAAGCCTTTCTGTGGAATTGTTCCTTTAACAATTTGCAATGGTCTATCCAGTCCCACACCTGCTGCAATTCCTGCAACATGGGTTCCATGTCCATTTTTGTCTATAGGTTCTAGGTATTCGTCTCCTGTCACAGATGATGATACTCCAGCAACATCTTTCCAAACAATGTTCTTTCCTTTAAACATCGGATGTGTTGCATCTATCCCTGTATCTAAAATCGCTATGGACTGACTGGGATCTCCTTCTATTCCAAGATCCCAAATATTTGTTCTTACTCCCATTTGAGGGACGGAATATGCTAAGTGAGTTTTAATTTTCTCAATTCCTTCAATTATCAAAATCTCCTGACTTTTTGCCAAATCAAAAAGATTCTTCACCCTTCCATCAACTATTACAGTAGAAAATGCATTAAATACAGATTCAATTTGCAAATTGAAACTTTTCAGAAGATTTACATTTACTTCTTTGGCAAATTTCACTAGAAATCTTCCTGATATCATTTTTTCAATATTATCGGCAATCTTGTTTCCATTCTTGTCAATGAGTTTCACTTTGTTCTGAATTTCATTTGGTATTGCTGATTTCTTGTCGATTTCCTGATGGATGATCCTTTTTTCACCAATTGAATTTGAAGAAATTGGTGTTGCCAGCATCAACACAATAAGACATATTATCTTTAACTTCACAAAAGAGAGTTACATTTATTCTAATAAATTAATTCATTATTCTGTCTGAACTTTTCCTATTTTTCACCTTTCTTTTTTAGAAGTATGATGGGAAGCAACATTGCCAAAAATGCCAATATTGATAGAGGGGTTGTATTGTTGGTCGCCCTGCTACTTGTCGGTACTGTAATTGAAACTGTTTGGGTAATTCTTATAATGTTTCCTGCTTTGTCCTTGATAATCAATCTAATGTCGTAATCTCCTGATTTCCTATATTGATGTGACACTGAAGTTTTATTAGTTACGTCTTCCACTAGTCCGTCTCCCCATTCAATATATGCGGAAAGTACTCCTGATCCGCTATCTGATGCTGAAAGACTGACTGAGGCAGTTCCATTATTCGCTATGATATCTAACGTTCCTGTTGGTGTTGTGTGATCAACAAGCAAATAAACGGTATAAGCTCTTGTTTTATTCAATGTATTTGTTATGTTCAATATGATTGTATAATTTCCTTCAGTGGATAATGTCAATGTTGTATTGGCTTTTTTATCCAAATTTTCAGATCCCTTTATGTTAATGCTTGACAAGTTATCATCATTCAATCCATAAAAGATAAATGCGTCTTTAATTTTACCCTTTTCCGTTTTTGCACTGAAGAAGATTACTAACTCTGTCTTATTTGTAATGGAATTATTTGCCATGAACAATTTTCCAGATGGTCTTGAATCCACGATTTCAAATAATTTTTTATTTAAATATTCAGTATAGTTTCTGTTTTTCACGTATGGCTGGAATTCAACCTTTTGGTCGAATTTTAAGGTTTGATTCAACTCAAATCTATATTCGGTCACTAATGTAGTGGCAACTGTTACATTGTTGACTGTCTTGTTTACCTCATATGGTGTCGTAATGTTGAACAATCGGACGTCAGTCCAGTTTGTCGGTTCATTGTCTGTTAAATTGTCGTAGAACCTATAACGGACATAGACCAAATCTTCGTTTGTTTGGTTATATGTTGTCACATTAAATCCTATTTTATCCAAATCTGTGAATTCTCTTTTATCAAAATCATACAAGGTGGAATTAAAGATGAAATAGCTGGATAATTTATGGACAATTCCTGCTGTGGAATCTTGTGCTTTTCTTTCCCACCCCTTGGAATTAAAGGCAGAGAAGAAAACCACCCGTGTTTTCAAGGTATAATTGAATGCAAATGTTGTATAATTTGTCTGTTTGTCAAATTTGACAAACGTCATGTTGTATTGCACTGAGCTGGTTTTATTGTATATGTTTGTATTATTGTCACTAAATGCAATGACTGCATTTGTCTTATTGTTAGGATCATATACTCTGTAATTGATGGTGACTGTTTCACCAAGCTGTGTTACGTAATCCTTTATTGACCCTTCCTGAAAGGTTGCATTACGAATTGAATCAAACTCTGGATAACGTTCTCCTTGTTTTACCCAAAGATATCTATATGCATTTCCATTTTCCCTGTCTTGATCAATTGTCGTGAATTCTTCCCTTGTCCCATTAGTTACACTTCCAGACCAAGCCCATGCATAATATTTTGTGAATTCTGTTACATTCAACTCTATTGAATAATAACTAAAAGCCTTAAACTTTCTATCAAGCGTGAAGGAGAAGTTCAATGTCTTGGCAAGCTGGACATCCTCTGTCAGATTACTTCCTTGCCCCAAGAGCAATATACCGTCCACTGCAAATCTATCTGCCTTATATGAAATTTTGACAGTGGTATTGACATCAAATACGTATCTCTCAACTGGAACGTTGTCAACACTTACTCTTTCAAATATTGGGGCAGGCACTGTCCCGTCTGATTGTGCATAGGTATGGGCTGGAACAAGCCCACCAACCATTGATACCAAAATCATTAAAACGATAATCCTTCCTTTCATAAGAAACGCCATCTTTGAATTCTCAATTCTTCCGCCTGAAAAATTATTAAAAAGTAATTCTATACGTTTACCTCTTGAAGCATGATTCTTTTTCAAGCTGATGACGCTTATCTGATAATGCTTGTCTTTTTTATTTCCATGCCCAATATCAAAGGTCTGATCTTCTTATAATTTAAGAGGCGCCTCAATGGAAATGAACTGGTTTAGCCTTAATCTCATCTTACAAATTGGGCATTCTCCCTTAAGATTCAACCATTCCTCCAAATGTTCTGGATGGGCAAGATTCTGGCAAGTCGGACATTTCAATACTGAATCAATTGCATTAATGGCTCCCCTGCAGACTGTGCAATGTATTGGTAAATTCCCGCAATTTGGACATGGCTCATTGATATCCTCCAATTTTTGATTGCAGAAATAGCAGTATTGGTCAACAGTGAACTTGATGTAAGTACGGGTGACTTGAAAATTGTTTCCCTTTAGTTTTCCGATCAAAAATCCATTTGCAACAAGATAGAGAATGGTCTGAACGACAATTCTTGTATCTTCTTTCAATTCCTTGGCAAGCTTCTTTATTGAAACCTTTTTTCCGATCCCTTCATCCAACAAATGGGCTAATGATTGTACAAATGTTGATTTTTGTGAAATGGATGCATGTGGTTCCTCAATCCTGACTCTTTTTATTGTAAAACGTTGTTTGTGCTGTTGTGCAACCAAAAGACCAGATCCTATCAAAAAATACACTTTAGAAAGAATATTCACTCTTGGCTTTCTGAGAATTGTTTTTGCTTCCTTCAGATTTGGATTGGTTGCTGATGCCAAATATCCCAAAAGCACTTGATCCTCATAAGATAATTCATCAATTGTAATCAAAGGTGGGAGATTTGGTGTTTCAGTCATGACCAACCTTTTTTCATTAAAGATCTGGATGTTCCCGATATTTTTTGCAACCATTGAATAGGCAATGGTTATTGCATTTTCTCTGTCAATTTTCAATAATGCTCCAATCTCTGGCCAAGTCAATGATTTTGTTGCTATCAATGCTCCTATTATTATCCGTTCTTCATCAGTAAGTGTCCCCGATTGCAAATCATCAGATTTACGTATAGTTTTAACCACAAACTCTTCTGTTGAAAGCAATCTTCCTTTTAGGTGACCCTCAAGATAAAGATCTACAATTCTTCGAAGCAATTCTTGCTTACTGATTCTCATTTTTTTTGCAAGTTGCTTAAGGCGAACCCTCTTTTGTGTTGAAATTCTTCCAAGTAATTCCTTGTAATTAAAGAAATACAAATGTTCCATATCTTGCAATGTTTTATTTGGGGAAAAATTAGGAAGGTCTTCTACAAATATGTCCTCATTAAAATTCATCAAGAATCGGTATTGGGTCATTGCTGTCATATTGCATAAAATTTCAATTATTCGTGGTCTTGGCAGTCCTGTCAGTGAAATCAATCTGTCAATTGCAATTTTTTCGCTTAAGGCTACAATTCCTAACACTAACCTTTGCTGTTCATTAAGTGCTTCAATGGACTTTTGGGGAAAAGTCACATTTGCTTGCCTAATTTTTAATGAGAGAGTATTTTCTCTCAAAAAATTTTTCTGGTAATCAAAGTAACAAATGATGGTTTCTGAAAGCAAAAGGTCAACTAAGACAGAAAGTACTTTATGGTTTGGGATATCTAAGTCAAGAGAAATTTCTTCAATGGTTGTCACTCCCTTGAGCAAAAGGTATCCAATAAGTTGGATGTCCAGAAAACTTAATGTTTCTACCGTTTTTCGTTCTTTTCGATATTTGACAATGAAAAAGTAATAGTCTTCCTCCTGTTGAATAATCTCAATCATTCCTCTGCAAACAAATATGGCGACTTTCTTCATTGCTTCTGAACTTTTGATTTCAAAGACTTCTGCAATTTCCCTTAAACTAAGTTTATGTCTTGCCTTAATGTATGAGATGAAGAATTGATCTTGGACTGTTAATTGCTTAACTTCAAGTTTTGGTTTAAATGTGGTTCGTATAATTTTGTATTCCAACCCCTTGAATTCAATAATGAACAACCCACTTTGGATCAATCTACCAAGCATTTCTTCAATTTCAATGTGTTTCAACCCTATTGTTCTGGCAAGTGTTTTAACATTTCCTTCTTTTAAGATGATCAATAATCCAATCAATGCCTCAATATCCTCTTCTGATGTTTCCTCATCAAAATATGGCTTGACGAACTTGACTGGATCTATGATTCTTTCTGTAACCATTTACCTCACATGGATTGATATATCTACTCTTCTCATAGTGTAATAAAAACCTCGTTGAACTTACATAAATGGTTGAAGAAATCTTTACTGATATGTGTTTTCAGAGATTATTTTCAAGAAGTACTTGTGCACTCCATTATTTCCTGAAAGCTCTGGGTGGAATGTGGATGCAATAATATTGCCTTGTTGAACAAATACTGGTTTTCCACCAAATTCTGCAAGGACTTTTAATTCTTCTCCCGTTTTTTCAATTATTGGTGCACGGATAAATATGGCCTCTATTTCGTCAACAATTCCCCTTATAGGAAGCTTGACAGCAAACGAATCCTTTTGCCTTCCATACCCGTTCCGCAGGATTGTTTGGTCAAGTATTGGAAATGCTCCTTCTGTAATCTCGCTATGGGCGTCCCTTTTGACTCGCTTTGAAAGGAGAATTGCTCCTGCACAAGTTCCAAATGCAGGAAACCCATCTTCAAGTTTATTACGAAGTGCTTGGAGAAGTCCGCTCTTTTTCCCTTGTTTGATCATTGCCGTGCTTTCCCCCCCAGGCATGATGATACCATGTAATCCCTCTAGGTCTTCTGGCAAAAGCACTGTATGAATATCAAGTTGAATGCCCAATGCCTTTGCCGCGGATCTAACACTTGCTTCATGTTCTTCGATGGCTCCTTGAAGCCCCAATAGACCAATATTTATTTCTTTCACTTACAGATTCGCACCTCTAAGCTGTAACTTCTTTTCTTCTTTCATTGTTGAAATATCCAATCCTGGCATTGACTTTCTCTCACTGACCATTGATTGGGCCTCAGCTACTTTTTCTGGATTGTTCCAATGCGTAACTGCCATCACGATTGCTTCTGCCCTCATTTCTGGGTCTTCTGACTTATAAATGCCTGAACCGACAAAAACCCCGTCACAATTCATTTGCATCATCATGGCTGCATCCGCTGGAGTTGCAATTCCTCCTGCGGCAAAGTTAACGACAGGTAATCTTCCCAATTCTGCAACCTTTAGCACTGTTTCATAGGAAACTTTCATTTCCCTTGCCAAAATCATTAATTCTTGGGGATTGTCTTTTGCCGCGACCACTTGTCTTATTCCATTGTTAACCATTCTCATGTGCCTGATTGCTTCTGCCACATTTCCAGTTCCCGCCTCTCCTTTAGTTCTAATCATCGCACTGCCTTCCTCTATTCTTCTCAGGGCTTCCCCTAAATCCCTGCAACCATTGACAAATGGCACTGTGAAATCCCATTTCCACACATGGGATGCTTCATTTGCAGGTGTGAGAACTTCTGACTCGTCAATCATGTCAACACCAATTTCCTCAAGCAATCTGGCTTCCATTGTATGCCCTATCCTACATTTTGCCATTATTGGGATACTTACTGTTTCCATAGTCTCTTTTATTGCTTGGATTGTAGCCATTCTGGCAACTCCTCCACGGGCTCTTATGTCCGCTGGAAGTTTATCAAGAACCATGACCGCAACAGCCCCTGCATCCTCTGCAATTCCAGCCTGTGTTGGATTTGTGACATCCATGACAACTCCATGTTTAACCATTTTTGCAAATCCACGTTTGAGGTTTGTTGAACCTAAAGTAATTTCAACATCCCCATACTCCTTGAGGACTTTTCTTTCCTGCATAAGTTGTGTTACTTAAATCTCTATTTAATCTCTTTTACTTTGGATAGTTTTGAAATGTTTGGAATCATGGTTGGTTACTCACTTTTTTCCAAATGCTCTTTGCTTACCTCCGCTTCATATGCGGCAATTCCAAAAGTTCCACCAAACACAATGCCGAGATTAAAAAAGGGCGTTCCAATAGGATCTGCTCCAATGATCAATGAAATTGCCATTTCAAAAATTATTATCCAAAGGAACCGCATCAGAAATTTTGGAACAACCAAATGTAAATCCCATTGCTTGTTTTTGTAATCCCTTAATAACAAAATAATCGCGATTATTATTCCCAAAAAAATTCCCAAAAAAAGATATTTCAAAACTAATTGAATCTGGGATATGAAGTTTTTCTGATCTTGTATTGCAAATGTTAACGTAAAAAAGCTAATGACAATAATTCCAAATTGAATAACCAGAAAAATAGAAAGAAATCTTCCGTATTCTATTTCATTCCATTTCCCCAGCATCTTTCCAACCTATTCTTTGTTAGCAATTATTGCTGTAATTTGAAGCCCGATCCAGGCAAACAACACATTCCAGATTAATGTCATCCAAATTTCATTGAAATATATTGGATAGAGGGTTTGGTCAATGTATGTCCCTCCAGGATATGCTAAATTCTGCAATGGTTGTAATCCAGCTACAATAAAAAGCACTAAGAAAAATGCAGGGAAAAACAATACTATGTCGAATCCTCCTTCTACCCATGCCAAGGTATCTTTTTTCCTGCCCAGCATTCTAAATATTGTTCCTAATCCAAATGAAAGCGTTGTAATCGGAATTATGTAATATATGTTGAATGGATCAACAATAACACTGGCGGAAGACGTATGTGTGAAAAGGTCAAACAAAGGCTCAAGAATGTTTGGCTGTGCCAAACCCGCCATTTGACTGGAAGAAAGCCTTTTGACAGAAACGAATGCTCCAACCAAGGAAACTAAAAATCCGAAGAGAATTGCTATTGTTCCTATTATGAAGAGTTTATTTCCTGTATCACTAGAATATATTCGTTCACCACTTGTTTTCAAATAAACAATAATCAATATTATCAAAAGCAAAACACTCGCGGCTATGTCCATTGTTGGAAGTAATCCTCCTGCCATTTGAATTTCAACTCCTGGAATGGCGCCACCAACTCCGACATTTATTCCCTGTTGTCTGTATTTAGGTAATGCAATTCTTGCAAAGTGTGCAAATGAGAATGAAAAAATGATAATGACTGCTTCGTAACCGATAATGAATTTAATCCAATTTTGTATCGATGAAAATTTTGCGATTAATATTCCTACAATAAGGCTAGTGAGGAGAAGCACTATAAAAAATGACTCGAAAAATGAAATGAACGGTGAACCAAAAGCATTCGTCATTCCTAAAAGGAAACTAAATACCATGAGAAGTGTTGATCCAAGATTTTTAGTGTAACCGATCACAAAAATCAGAACAGCATAATTAAACAATAAAATAGTAGGTGCTACTGGTATTCCAATAGCTATCTCAAGGTCAAACCACAATGGTCTGAAGACACCAAAAATATATGTTAATATCATGCCCAAAACAGTAATTATCAATTTATCACGAGATTCTAATAATAAGTCTAGATCACGAAACCGGTGTCTTAGTGTTGTACTCATTAACTGTTTTACTATCTGATTCATTATTAACTCTATGTAGAAAATAGTATCCGCTTGAACAAAAAGCGGTTCATTTTTTTTGTAAATCATTTTCATATTCACAACATCCCAGAATTTTAATTAAAGAAAAATCTGGATTGTCTAATGAAATCCATCCGTTTTGTCACCTCAAATACACACAAATTTCAAGAGGCACGGGAAAAATTTTCCCAAGCAGGGATGGCAATTGATCATGTTGCAATGGCTTATCCAGAAATCCAAGCGATGACTATGAAACAAGTGGCAATACAAAGTGCTTCTACCCTCACAAGTTACCTTGACCCTCCTTTTTTCATAGAGGATTCAGGAATGACTGTTGATTCGCTCAATGGATTTCCTGGACCTTATAGCTCTTATGTCTTTAAAAAAATAGGATGGCAGGGCATATTGTCCCTGTTATCCGATAAGGAAGACAGACGCGCAACTTTCTATTCTGTTATTGTTTATATTGACTCTAATTCAGACTTGCATGTTTTTGAAGGAATTCAAAATGGGATAATCAGTAAAGAGGCACGAGGAACAGGTGGGTTCGGTTTCGACCCTATATTTATCCCAGAAGGTTCTTCTCATACATATGCTGAGATGTCAATTAAAATGAAAAATCAACAGTCTCATCGTGGAAAATCACTTCAGCTCTTTCTCAATTCTCTCTTAAATAAAATGTGATGAAAAATAGATGTCTGTAATTATTGCAATAATTCTTCAGATTTCAATAAGGCTTTTATCTCTTTATTTCGGATTTGGGTATATGGGTACATTTGGAACTGTTTTAGGATCAATTTTGGGTGTTGGAGGATTAGTGGTCACAATTTACACAACTGCTGTATTGACATCTGGATTTCTTCCATTTCTTTGGTTTGCATTGTTTGGATTTATTGGGGGTGCCGCCCTTGGCGCATTGAACTCCCAAAAAGCGAAGAGACAAGCGAAATATAAGAATGAATATGTGTTCTACGCATCTTCTGCATTTGTTGCCACCATTGCTTTAACAATTTATTATCTGGCTTTTGCCATAGATAAAGTGCAAGCTAAGGTTGTCGACCCATCTGTCTTTGGAGCAACTGCTTTGATTTTCTTCACTGCTGGCGCTTCACTTGCCATGATGGTTGGTTTTGGATTGGTAATTGCAAATTCATTGGAAAGCTGAAAATCAACAAAAGGTTTTTAGGACTTTGAAATTTTGAATTAAACAATCGTATGCTAGATCCAAAACTGTTAAGAGAAAATCCTGATTTTGTCAAGGAAAACCTTGCAAAACGACAAAATGATGAATATCTGCAAATGGTGGATGAGTTTCTTGAAGTGGATGATCGTTGGCGAAAACTCATCAAACAGGTGGAAGAACTAAGAAAAAAACGAAATCAATATGCGAAACAAATTTCCAAATTGAAAGGGGACGAAAAAAAACAATCCGTGCAAAAGGTTCAAGAGATCAAGCAACAGTTGGAAAGGTTGGAAAAAGATTTGGTTGATGCAGAGACAAAAAGACAATGGCTTCTTGACCGTATTCCTAACCTTTTGCATGAGACTGTTCCTTTCGGGGAAAGTGATGAAGACAATGTGCCTATCCGCTTTTGGGGAGAGAAGCCTGAATTTTCTTTCGAACCAAAAGATCATCATGAACTGCTTGAAATAAATGATCTTGCTGACATTGAAAGGGCCCGTAAAGTTTCTGGCGCTCGTTTTTATTACCTAAAAAATGAAGCTACTCTATTGGAATTGGCGCTTGTTCAATATGCCCTCAATATCCTAAAAGAAGAAGGCTTTAATCTGTTTACTCCTCCAACTTTAGTAAGGGAACGCGCTCTTTATGGCACTGGTTTCCTGCCTACAGGAAAAGAAGACATTTACAAAATCGAAGGGGAAGACCTAAACCTAATTGGGACAAGTGAAGTGGCTCTTGGTGCCTTTCATATGGATGAAACTCTTTTGGAGGAACAACTGCCCCTAAACTATTGTGGCATATCCAGTTGTTTTAGAACTGAAGCATCCGCAACAACAAAGGATGATAAAGGCATATTTCGGGTACATGAGTTCAAGAAGGTTGAAATGTTCAAGTTCGTTCATCCTGAAAAGTCTTGGGATGAGCAGGAAGAAATGATCCGAATTGCAGAGAAGGTATTTCAAGGTCTAGGACTTCACTATAGGGTAGTCAATATTTGTACTGGTGATATTGGCGCAGTGGCTGCAAGAAAATATGATATTGAAGTATGGATGCCTGGACAGGGAAGATACAGGGAAGTCGTATCATGCTCCAATTGTACTGATTATCAAGCACGTCGTTTGAATGTAAAATATAGGGAAAAAGAAGGTATGCCACCAAAAGGTTTTGTCCATACTCTAAATTCAACGGCAATTGCAACAACCCGTGCAATAGTTGCCATTCTTGAGAACTATCAACAGCCTGATGGGTCTATACTTATTCCAGAAAAACTACAGAAATACACTGGATTTGACAAAATTAGTCCTAAACATTAAATTTCTTTTTCTTTTTCATTACTATTCCAAAAAGCAACATTGCAAAAACTGATATCGTTAGATTTACTGTTGCTTGACTTTCTTGTGTATCATTATTGACTACACTATTCACGGCTTCCCCATCCACTTTTGTCGCGGCTATCTGTGATGCAACTTCTGTTACACCAGTATCTGTTTTTTCTTTGAGAATTTCAGATAAGATCATTGAAGTAAAGTTTGGAATCAATAGACCATATTTAATGCCAATTTCAACAATCTCGCTTTTTATGCTTGGGTCTGGGTCTTCATTGTATATTTTCTGCAATTGGTTTACTTTTTGTAAAGCCCAAAGCAGTTCTGCATGTTGATATCCTGTTTCATTCAAAAACGCAACTTCTTCCGAATGGTAGGTGGAATTTCCAATTAGGAAATCTGCAGTCAACCTAATTTTATTTGCCTTGAACATTCCTGTAATAATGATTTCTGATCCATTCTGCAAGTCGGCAACTCCTTGTGTCAAATTAATGTTAAGGGTTGAAACGATAATGCCATCAGAAATTCCAATAACAATCTGCTTGATTTTAGGTATCGTTAACTGACCAAAAAGTCCTACAACAGCATCATTCATGTCTTCATCATTTTCAACAAAGACGTAGACCCCACTATTGTCTGATGCGATATTTTCCAATAATTCTTGATCTGCTCCAGAACCGATTGCTATTGTAGATATCTGTACATTCAATGTATTTGTCTCTTTTACATGTTCCCTGATAACACTTGAATTTGTTGACGTTCCTGCTGTTGCTTGTCCATCTGAAATGAAGATTAGAAGTTTCTCTCCTTGAGATGGGTAAAACAGGTTTAAAGATTCTGTAAATGCTCCATAAATATTTGTGGAACCACCAGCACTCAATGAAGTAATGAACTCACTTGCGCTTTGCTTGTTATCTTCAGTTGCTGGACGAACCTCATCCCACATGGTATCGACATTTGAATTAAAGATGACTATGTTGAACTCATCATTTGGAGATAAGACTTCAATAATGTTCAACAAGGCATTTTTCGCTTGGCTTATTCTGGTACCTGCCATAGATCCAGAAACGTCGAGTGTAAAGATTATTTGGCGTGACATGTTTGCTGACTGTACCTCGACCTTTGGAGCCAAAAAGAAGGCAAAATAACCAACTGATCCATTTGAATAGGAAATTAAGGATGTTCCAACGTCATAATCATTTGTGACATAGATAAGTTTTGCATATGAATCTAAGCCCATTATGAATTTATTCACTTTTATGTGATAACCACCATCAATTATGTCAAAAATGCCGCCTTGAATTCCGTCCATCTTTACTGCAATAATTTCTGAAAGGTGGGAAATCACCTTCAAGTCAACAGATAATTCTATTCCTGAAACGTACTCTGGTGCACTTGGTGTAAACTTAAAAGAATACTGTCCAAATGATCGTTGCAATGACCCTTCCATAAATAATTTCACATTCAGTTTCTCATTTACGGGATTATTTATTTTCAACAGGATTGCTGATTGCTGAAATTCAATAAGCATTCCTATTCTTTTTTGGGTAACTGTTTCATTGTAAATTTCCTGTGCTTCCTTTGCCTCAACTACTTTGCCCCATAATGTCACGTTTGAATTGTAAAGTGTTGCATTGCTCAAAAACAATCCTTTCTGTCTTGGGAGGTAAAAATCAAAATCTTCAGTATTAGGGTCTATTGCAAGAGAATAGGTAATATTTACATAATTGTCAACTATTGACCCTTCTACACTGACAGAAAGTAATGGTGCCGCATTTGGCATGTTCGGGAAATATCCTGATAATAACAAAATTATCCATAATATGGTTAACTTTTCCTTTTTCATACTAATTTATATTTTTGTAAAAACTCTAATAATACAGTAGGGTGAAAATTTCACCCTGATAAGAATTAATTCTTATTCTAGAAAAAGTTGAATGACAACAGAAAAATATAATA
>WAKA01000009.1 GCA_015523565.1 Candidatus Heimdallarchaeota archaeon
CCTTGTAGTTTTATTCTGTTGAATTTGTCTCTTATTCATTGAAAAAATAATTGCCCTTATATAGTAGTACAAATTAATAGAACACATGAGCTATGTGGGTGAACGTAAAAGTTCAAAACGCACAAATAGATCTTGGACTTTGATTTCTTTCACTTTTTTCATCAATTTTTCAATGGGATACGCCTTTACTAGAGATATCTTCTTTTTCAAATCTTTTTTCCTGTTTTTCACCATCTTTTCTGGAACTGTTTTTGTTTTGCTTTTCCTCAAAAATTTTATTTCACTCAGGAAAAATCCTATCGAACGAAAAATTGCTGAAATAGGGATTGTAAAGAAATATCTGAAAATCTCTCGAAAATATCTTATGGCTTCTGCTATTGGAATGGTTTTGGCTACATTGTTGCTTTCACAAGGAATATTGACCCCGCAAATATATGAAAAACAAATTGCCGAGCAATATTTTAATGGAAATCAAGTCAATTCATTCTCTATTAACTATTATCATAATACAAACAATGTTACAAATGATATGCCCATTATTTTTGAAAATTTCAAAAAAATGAAAACAATAGCAGAACAGCAATTAAGTGGTTCAAATTTCCCAATAGTTTCAGCTTTTGACTGGATTACTCTTGAAACTTCCTTAAACAGTTCTCGTTTAATTAAAAATAACTCTCGCAATGATTTTTATTATGGCCCCTCATTTGTAACCGTTCTCCCCTTAACTGAAAATAATATTCAATTTTTATCAGATCGCCATCTTTTTCAAGGTTCTAGTACAAATGACACTGCAATGCTTCTTACTTATCCTTCATTTAAGGAATTTTTCCAATCTGAAAACACTGTTCCTCTGCTTTTTGAAAAAGTCTACTCGTTTGAGCCAACCTATAATGCAACAAAACTTGAATACAGTGTAAATCTTACCAACAAGGTTTTCACTAGCTTATATGATTTATTTGACAACTATGTTGGTGAGATTCTACTCTTTGTTTCCATTCCTATTTTCTCTGACTTAATGTCCATTTATCAAACCCAATATCCTGTATCTTATAACAAGGAGTTTTCAAGGTCTTCTTATACCCTATTTCTATATTCTCCTATTCCTCCGTTAGATGACATTGATTCGCGTAAAAAAGAACTGGCCGCTTTAACAAACAAGCTTTATGGCTCTTTTTCAGAATATGATGTATACATCACCACCCCATTCGAAAAAAAATTGGATGACTATCAAGACACATTATCTGGATTAATATTTACTATAATATTATTCTTGTCTCCTATAATTGGTTTGGGACTTTATCTGGTCTATTACTCATCTACATTGGTTGAAAAACGCAGAAGAAAATTGGTCTCAATAATGAGAATGAGGGGAACCACTGAAAATGAACTGAAGACAATGTTCATATTCGAGATTGTTGCTGGTTCTCTAATTGCTGTTGGTGTTGGAATGGTCTTGTCAATACCATGGGTTCAACTCATCAATAGTTTCTCAGGGTTTTTCCAAATATCATTTAATCAGACTCCTTCAGTTTCCCCAATTTTCGAATGGTATTGGCAAGTTCCTTTGACAGGGATGATTCTGGCCTTTGATGTGAACATGTTTCCATTGTTCAAACTTGCGGATCCAAATTTGACAGAGGGAATGGGTCCTGAAGAAAAAAGACCTCCTTTTTGGCAACGTTATTATTTTGACGTAATCTTGTTTATCATTGGTTTCATTGACTATGCCCTCATAAGTTTCATACCTATCAATCCCCAAACGATTGGTGTTCTAATCATTATTTTCCTATTGAGTCCATTTGCAATCATTGGAATATTTATTGGATCATCACTGATTGTTGCAAGATTTTTTTCTCCTGTCATCGGCTTTTTCTCTGATTTTATTTGGATTAGAAGGGGTGACATGATTGCATTGGCTACAAGAAATATGAGACAAAACAGATATACCAGCTCAAAACTTGTTGCATTCATATTATTTGCCTTAATGGTCAGTTTTACTTTTATCATCCTCCCAAACAGCATAATACCCTATTCAGAGGAAACCACTATGTATTCCTCAGGTGCTGATGTAGTAATTTCTGGACCACAATTCCTCAATACTAGCACTCTCACAAACATTACTGGAATAGAGGGTGTTGAGGGTTTCACCAATCTAGTACAGACTTACCTATCGTTTGAGCGAAGCATAAGCCTTCTTGCAGTCAATGCAAGCAGTTTCGCAGAATATTCTTTTTGGAAGGGGAAATATGCCGATAAACCAATTGAGAAACTGATGGATGCGCTTGGCAAAAAACAAGAAAACATACTGATGCAGAAATTGAGTGCCAAAAGTTTGGATATTGAAGTTGGTGATTCGTTTTTCCTTCAATCATCCGACAATACAATTGATTTGACTGTTGTTGGAATGTTCGATTATTTTCCACGACTGGTGCAATATCTTGATCCTACATATCCCCAAACCTATTTTGTGATGAACTTAGATTATTTCTTTTCTCTCAATCTCACAGGTATTACTGCTTATTCTTATATTAAGGTGGACAAAAATGCTAACATTACTCGTATTCTCTCTGAAATTGACGACGTCCTTCCAGCATCATACTCTGTCTCAAGTCCACTGAAAGAGATTAGTGAAAATAATGTTTTCAAAAAACTAACTGTAACGATTTCTCAATCAAGTTTGATGACTGCATTGCTGGCCATTTCCATTGCTACCTTCTACTATGCATTTACAACTCTTTCTGATAGGAAAAAGGAAATTGGAATATTTCGTGCATTGGGTATGAAGGAAAAACAAATATTCCAATTGCTGCTTGTTGAAACCCTCATAATCATATTAATTGGTGTTTTGCTTGGAATTGTGTTTGGGGTTATTTTAAGTGATTTCATCAGCAAACTGATTTTTGCAGGTTCTTTCGGCGTTCCGCCATTCTCTCTGGAATTTCCCATATCATATCTTTCTTCATATGGCTTGATTGTCCTGTTATTGGCAGTTGTTGGTGCGATAATCCCTGCAAAACGAATTGCATCCCTCCAAACAGGAAGTATTCTCAGGGCTGAGTGATTTACCATGAATGCAAAAACCCAAAATAGCTTTAATCTAGAAATTTCCAAACCAGTAGGTATCGTCGCCCGCAACTTGATTAAGGTTTATGATGACCCTTCTTCAGACAGTGGCATTATTGCCTTGCGTGGTGTTGAATTGAATGTGAAACCAGGTTCTTTGGTTTCAATAATAGGTCCGTCAGGTGCTGGAAAAAGCACATTGTTGAATGTATTGGGCGCAATGTATCCTCCTACTGCTGGAGAACTTTATGTTGGTTCTATTCCAGTCCATTCACTTCGCCACTGGCAAATTGACTATTACCATCAAAAAATAGTTGGATTTCTCTGGCAATTGCCTGAAAGGAATCTTTTGCCTGAACTTTCTGCCGAAGAAAATGTGGAATATGTGATGCAGATTGCAGGCTACCCCAAGGATAAACGTAAAGAACGCATCAAATACCTTCTGACTGCTGTTGGGGTATGGGAACGAAGAACACATAAACTCGGACAATTGTCTGGTGGCGAAGCTCAACGTGTTGGTTTGGCTGTGGCACTCGCAAATGAGCCTGCTATCCTCCTTGCAGATGAACCAACTGGTGAGCTCGATTCTGAAACAACTATGGAAGTTATTGGCTATCTTCAAGACTTGAACAAGGATGAAGACCTAACAATGGTCATTGTTACACATGACGGTCGATTTGAACGGATGACGCATCAAAGCTTTCACATTCTTGACGGCATGATCAGTGGTGTGAGAAGATCTATAACTGGTGAAGCCGCAAAAGACTGGAGAAGTGCAGAAAGGGAAGAACTTGCATTTGTGGATCAGTTTGGCAATGTTCGAATTCCCTCAGAACTGAGAAAACGACATGCAATTGGTTCCTATGTTCGTTTTGTATCTGAGGACGGTCGGCTCTACATAGAACCCGCGGAGGTGTCAACAAATGAATGATGAAATTCTCATTCATACTGAAAATCTGACCAAGGAATATGGTGCTGGTGAAACTTTGGTTCGTGCCATCAGAGGCATCGATATCGATATCAAAAGAGGGGAATTCATTGCAATTCTTGGAAAATCTGGAAGTGGGAAATCCACATTTGTATCTATGCTGGGGGGCTTGGAAATTCCGACACGGGGTAAAGTCATTTTTGATGGCGTTGATTTGGCAAAACTTTCGCAAGACGAATTGGCGGAGATTCGGAGAGATAACATCGGAATTGTATTCCAGCACTTTTATTTGCTTGAAACACTAACTGCTGTAGAAAATGTTGAACTCCCTTTGCTGATCGCCAATCGTCCAAAGAAAGAACGTCGTCCGCTTGCCTTGCAAATTCTCCAACGTGTCGGACTTGCGGATCGTGTATCAAATTATCCTGTCGAACTTTCAGGTGGTGAAAAACAAAGGGTTGGAATTGCAAGGGCACTTGTTGCCAAACCCAAGTTGATTTTGGCGGATGAACCTACAGGGGATCTTGACTCAAAAACAGGTGACCAAATTATTGACCTTCTCGTTGAAATCAATAATGATCCTGACTGGAGACCCACAATAATCATGGTTACTCACGACGTCAGCAAATTACGCAAAGGTATGCGTGTCTTGACCCTCTCAGACGGAAGGATTATTGATGACCGTTACTTCTTGAAAGACAGTGATTTGTTGATTTTTGATGAATTTGGGGCTCCAAGTGAAATCATTGGTGAGTTGCAGAAAAGTTAAGCATCTCCATCAACTTATCAATCTTGATATTCAGTTCTGCAACATTCACAGACATGTCTTTTTCTGTATGGTAATTTGGGTTTCTGTAATTGGCTGTATCTGTCACCATGACAGCAGGAACGTTTATGTCCCAAAACAAGGCATGATCTGATCTTCGTGCATCTTCATTGAATTCAAGCGGTTCAAGTCTGTGGACAATAAAATCTGGAAGTTTAAAAAGATTCAAGAGAAATTGACTGTTGTGGTTACCGACTACAACTAGATAATTTCCATCCTCAGGTAACATGATGTCCCCTACCGCCTTTTGTTTTCCAAAATACCCTACTGATTCAAAATTAATCACTCCTTTCAACTTAGGTAAAAGTAAAACATCTCTTAAATGTTTAATCAACATTTTGGTTCCATGAAAAATAGAAATTCCCTTGTACTTTGATATGAAATTCCTCTGAAATTCAAAATACTCTTGAGTTCCCAATTTTAGTTTGCCGTGTTCACTTTCCCATTTATATCTCTCCTCCCATAATCTTGGATGACCTTCTTCAAAATCCGTAAGGGCAAATGCATAATTCCCTTTTAGTTTCCCTTGTTTGTGTGCAAGTAACAACTGGTGAACTGTTGCCATTCCAGAAAGATTATCGTCAGCTCCTGGGCTATTTGGGACTGTGTCATGATGTGCCATAAATAAAATAAATTCTTCTTCAGGCTTCTTTGGAGGGACAAAGATATTGGTTCCCTGTATTCCCCCCAATTCAAATGACATTTCTATCGATGTGATTCCCTTTTCTTTCCACTCTTGCCTTATCTTTTTTGGAGTCTCAGAATGCCCTTCTGGATTTGTCCAAGGATTTCTGTCATACAGATATTGATCCACAAACCCTTTGATATCTTCCATCATAAACTTTCCATGAATCTGTTTCTTTAATTATTTTCCAAGTTGACTTTGTCAATTTAGCTGTTTAAAGTGCCATTTTTCATTATAGCTAACTAAATGCTTTAATTATTTGAATCCATGTTTTTTATTTAGATGGAAAAAATCAAGGAAGGCTCATTTGTCAAAGTTGATTTTATCGCTAAAAAATCCGAGGACGGCGAGATTTTTGATACAACAATAAAGGAAGTAGCTGAAAAACATGGTATATTTACACATGCTAAAATTTATGAACCAAAATTACTTGTAATCGGAAAGGAATGGCTCCCTGGTGCAGTGGAAAATGCCCTGTTGGGAAAAACTGTTGGTGAAACCATCGAAATAGATGTTCCATTTGCAGAAGCATTTGGTCCTCATGATCCATCCAAAATAAAACTTGTTCCCCGCCGTGAATTTCAGAAACTTCAAATCAATCCACAAAAAGGTGAATACGTTGAAATTTCTGGTCAGGAAGGATTAATCCTCTCAGTAACTCCTGGAAGAGTTCGAATTGACTTCAATCATAAACTTGCAGGAAAGGACTTGCATTATACTGTAACCATCCATTCAGTAATCAATGAGGAACTTGACAAAATTCAGGCATTGATCAATAGACGACTACCTGGCGCTGATTTGTCTGATTCAATTATTCGTATTGACGGTGAAAAACTTGATGTAATCCTGCCTGACAGGGTTCGCTATTATGAGTATATCCAATTCGCAAAGAAAAACATCGCAAAAGATATTGGTGATATTATTGGAAAATACACTGAAGTGGTTTTCCATGAAACCTTTCCGACATCATGACGCTAATCTTTCAAAGAAAATATCGATATGATTTAATAAAATAAGTGACAAAATTTTAATTATGGGTCATGGACTGGAAACTGCCCTTTCTGAACTTAAAAAGTACAGGGTTATTGATTCTAACGGAAATGAAGTTGGCAATCCAATTGATGTCGTCTTTGATATCAAAAAGGATCTGGCTACCAAATTGGTTTTAGGTGGCTCTTTTATCGAAGAACTCAAGGAAAAATTGGGTCTGAAACCTGATGATGATCCTGTTGTGTCTTTGACGCATATCGACAAAGTTCAGAATAAGATTATCAAGCTAAATGTAACAGCAGAAGATTTACCTAACAAGCTGGAAACAGATGCAATCTCCAAAAACGAACAAATGTTCTCTCAAATCAAGAATTTTGTCATTGTTGATACTGAGGGCAATGAAATTGGAAGACCCATTGATATAATCATACATTCCGATAATGGAATATCATTTATCATTGGAGATTCCATATTTCAAGAGTTCCTTGAAAAAATCGGTTTTACTCCTGATTTTGATTTGCTTCTTCCCTTCCATGATGTCCAGTTTATTGACACTCCCAGCAAGAAAATTAAGATAAAAAGCAAAAAGGAACATCTCCAAACAATTCTTGATGGACTTCCTCTCAAAGATGCAATTGATAGGCTAAATACTGCCACCATGGCAAGCAAAGAAGCAGAAATCATGAGGTTTAAAATCCAATAGAGGGTACACCATGAGTCTTCCACCTATCCAATTCTCAAAAATTAGACGGATGGTCATTATTGACTGTAATGATGTTGAGGTTGGAGAACCTGTTGACATTGGTTTTTCTCTTGATCTTACTCCAAAATTCTTGGTTATCGGTGGCGGGTTCATAGAAGAGTTGCTCGAAATAATGGAACGCCGCGAGGATATTGATCAGATAATTGACCTTGATATAATCCAAGAAATCTCTGATGCAATTTACCTGAAAGTTCCCGAAACCGATCTTCCTGAAGAAAGCAACATTGGAACCATGATGACTGATATCATCCTTTTTTCCCAAATCTGCCAAACACCAATGTTTGACATAGATGGTTTACCATTAGGTAAAATTAAAGATGTCATCTTCTCATCCGAAAAGACTGAATTCATCTTTGAAAATCCAGAATTCAATAAGGCAATGTCAATGCGAGGCTATGGACAAAAGCTTGAATTCAAGGTGCCCAAGGAAAAACTGAGTTATCAAAATGGACTTCTTATGCTTGCATTGCCTAAGGAAGAAATCGAAAGTAAAATTCAAGCCCAAATCATCGCCAAATCAAGGGGAAAACAGCTAATTGCATTATCATGAAAAATTGCATTGAACTAAAAAAGAACTAAAGAAACATCCCTTTGTCAGCTCCCTGATTGTCACCATTGTCATTTCCCATGCTCTCTGTCGCATCCATCATCGATTGTATTTCCCTTTCAATATTTTCTGCCTCTTTAATAAGTTCTTCCACGCCACAGTTGGTTCCCAATAGGTCATTGATTATTTCAACGGCATGGCTTGCTCCAATTGGGTCTGGTCTTGACCTTTCTGCATATGGAAGTATTGCAATTCCTGGAAAATCATATAGTTCACAGTACATCAACAATAGTGCCAACGGTCCTGTAACATAAAGTCCTTCATCAAGGCTGGGGACATTGGCCGCTGGAAACATCTCCCTATAAAGTGTTGTATAAACTGCTTTTGCAAGGACTTCCTCTTCAGTCCTCAATCTTGAATCCAACCCTCCAATCAATATCGCATTGTTCATGCGTTTGCTTTTTGCCCATTGGATAATGGCTTTTGCAAATGCCCTATGCTCATATTTCTGAGGCTCAAAAAAAGCGGCCAAGAAAACTATGTTATCCGATTTGTAAAGTTCAAATGGAAGAATCAAATCCTGATTCCGTACTGAAAGAAATGGCGGCAAATATTCTGTTACCACAAACCCAATTCTTTTTGCATTTAATTTCTGTATCATGTGGTTTACCGCTATGAAGCCAATCTTCCCAATTCCATAAAATCCTGTGACTAAAGTACATCCTGATAAGTCTTCCCCATTTGTCAAAAATTCAATTGGATTGCCGCCTGTTTCTATACGCTCTATTTTTTTATCGTCCATTTGCCCATGATTGTTTTCTCATTATCCTTTTAAATGACTTCCATTGTTTGCAACAATTAAAGTAACCCTTTTAGGTAGTTTCTATAATTGACACGATACGAGGGATGATATTCTGGTTCATTATCCATGATCTGCTCTATTTCCTCAACAAGTTGTCTCGAAAGGTTGATCTCCCCTGCCGCTGCATTTTCTCTCACTTGATCAGGTTTGCTGGCTCCCGTTATCAAAGAACTTATCTGTGGTTTACTGAGTGCCCAAGCCAAGGAAAGTTGGGTAAGGCTCATATCATTCTCCTTTGCCAATTCCCTCAACTTTCTCAACTTTTCAAAAACTTCCTCTGTCATCTCACGTTCTGTCAACTTGTTATATCTTGCATGTCTGGAATCTTCTGGAATTCCATCTAAATACTTCCCAGTCAATATTCCCTGTGCCAATGGAGACCATACCGTTATTCCAATACCATGACCATCAATTGTATACCAGAGTTCCTTTTCTATGTATCGATCCAATAAATTATATCTTGGCTGTTCCACAGCAGGTGGTCTCAACCCAAGCTCTTTCGCCAAGCCTGTTGCCCTTTCAATTTCCGCAGCAAACCATGTGGATGTTCCCCAATAATTGATCAATCCCTCTTCAATCAGGTCATTCATCACTTGTATCGTTTCTTCAAGTGGTGTTGAATAATCATAGCGATGGCAGAAATAGATGTCGAGATAATCCGTGTTCAATCTCGCAAGGCTTTTCTTGATTGATTCCCTGATATGCTTATGGGAAAGCCCTCTATTGTTTGGATTGTCTGACATCTTTCCATAGACTTTAGAGCTTATGACAAAGTCACTACGATCTCTTCCTTTCAAAAACTCCCCAACAACCCGTTCTGACTCACCTTTATTGTATACATCTGCAACATCAATAAAATTAATGCCTTCATCCTCTGCAACCTGTAGGCATTTCAATGAAGTTGAATCATCCACATTCATGCCAAATGTCAGCCAACCTCCAATGCTTATTGCTGAAACTTTTGTTCCATATTTTCCCAAATTTCTATAATGCATAGGTTACCTTGTCTAAACAAAATTTAAAGAATTGTAAACCACTAAATTATCCAAGCCTCTTCCGATTGATTGATAACAAGCAAGTTTCCATTTTGAAACATGATAAAAAACCTAGCAGTTATTGGTGCAGGGCAAATGGGTGCTGGCATCGCACTCGTCTGTGCTGTTAATGGCTATGAGGTAACCCTCAACGATATTGACCAAAAATTCATCGACAGTGGGTTGGAAAGAAACAAAAAATGGCTGGATAGGCAGGTCTCAAAAGAACGGATGACACAACAGGAGGCTGATGAAATTTGGAACAGAATGACTGGTGAAGTGGATCTGCAAAAAGCAGTATCTGAAAAAGACATGGTTATTGAGGCCATAATCGAAAACCTTGACATTAAAAAGGATGTATGGACAAAAATAGGTAACTACGCCCCAGAGCATGCCATTTTTGGATCAAACACCTCATCTCTCTCAATTACCGAAATGGCTGTGGCATCAGGTCGCCCTGAAAAATTCTTGGGAACACACTTTTTTAATCCACCTGTGATCATGAAAATCATTGAATTCATCAAGGGCTATTCCACCTCTCAAGAAACATTGGAAACAGCTATTGAATTCGGAAAATCATTGGGCATGAAAACAGTCATTGCCGCAGAGGCTCCTGGATTCATTGTCAATCGTATCCTCATCCCCATGCTTAATGAGGCATACTTTGCTCTTCAAGAAGGTGTTGCCACAAAAGAAGACATCGATCTCGCCGTAAAAATGGGTTTGAACCACCCAATGGGTCCTCTAACCCTCTCGGATTTCATTGGGTTGGATACCATACTCTATATCGCAGAATATCTACATAAGGAATTGGGTGAGGATAAATATCGACCTTGTCCCTTGCTCAGAAAAATGGTAAGGGCTGGCAAGCTTGGCAGAAAAACTGGTGAAGGGTTCTATAAATACGATTGAGCCTTCCGAACCCCAGTCATCATTGTTAAGAAGGGTTTTTGACAGATAATAATTATGGTCAAAATTTCCCAAATTGCAATTGCAGTGCCAGAAATAGAAAAGGCAAAAAAGGTCTTTGAAGCACTTACTGAAACATCTGCAAGCTCTCCCCATCTTGTTGAAACTCAAAAAGTCAATGTTTCATTCATTCAAGTTGGAGACACTAAAATTGAACTGTTGGAACCTGCCTCAGATAAAACCCCTATTACAAATTTCCTTCAAAAAAGAGGCAGTGGAATACATCATATTGGGATCAAAGTGAAGGAATTTGAAGAAACGATAAAAAAAATGAAGGCATTGGGTGTCCGTACCCTCGGTGATCCCACTGTTGGTGCTGAAGGGCATCGTGTTGTTTTCTTCCATCCCAAGGACACACATGGTGTACTTATTGAGCTTGAAGAGGATCTGGAATGAACGGTTGGATTGCCCCAAATTCATTTCCTGGTTGGTATGTTCTGCACAAAGTCGAAACTGGTTCAACAAATGATGATAGTGCAGAATTGCTGGATGAGGGGTATGAAAAAGTCATTGTAACGGCAGAAGTTCAACACCATGGGCGAGGCAGAAAAGGAAACTTTTGGCATTCTCCAAAAGGTGGATGCTGGATTTCCATTGGCTTTAATTGCAATCTCCCTGTGATGGAATTAAGTACTCCTCTTGTTGAAACCCTTGCCATAAAATTTTCCAATAACTTCAAAACCAAATTTAATGTAAAACAACCAAATGATATTTTCTTAAATGGAAAAAAAGTGCTGGGATTGCTAATCGACACCATAATTGTTGATCAAACAATTAAACGTCTTATTCTTGGAGTGGGTGTAAATGTAAACAATCCCCTCCCTGAACCAATCATGGATATAGCAACTTCCTTGAAGAATGAGGGCATTCAGACAACCCCGGCAGAAGTGGCAATGTTAATCTGCAACAGCGCATTGCCTTTTTTCAAACAACTTACTGGGTAACGCGAAATGATGAAAAGAGAGTCAATGATCCTTCATGGAAATGAAAACACCCTAATTTTTCTGATCGCGTTTTTCCAGTACAAACTGCGTAATGAATTTGCCTCGTTCTAACATGGATGCTCTCCCAAATTCCTTGAACTGATGATAGGAGCAAATAATGCCATGGTTATCCTCCAGTTCCATGGAGAGTCTCTCACGATCTATCATTTGTGAATATGCTTGGGAAAGGACAAACACGACCCTTTCAAATCTCTCTGATAAAATATATGACTTGAGTATTTCTCCCAACCTGTTCTTTTTCCAAAATGTCTTTACAGTCCCCATCCCCTCAAGCTTATCAACTGACTTTAAATCATAGTTTCTTATGGGGTCATCAAACAAAATCAATCCATAAAATGGTGTGACAATCACAGCATCAAGATCTTGATCTTCCCCAATGGTATGCCATACCTCAATTGGGATTTTTGAAAAAGTCCTGCCAGTACACCTTTGATAAGCAGGCATCAAAGCCACTGTTTTCTCTTTACTTGGTTCTGTATCAAATGCTGGCTTTTCTCCAGTCTTTTGAAGAATTTCGGTTCTCAATGCCAACAATTTTTCTGCTTCTTTCCGCGGCAATGACTCCAAAAATGTATGCCTTTTCTTTTTAAAATCTGTAATTCCTCCTGCTTGCTTGGATTTTGAAGTTGCCGTGACAATTAATGTTTTCATTGCTTTCTTAATGATTCCCCGATTTTAATGTTTTATATCCTTCTAAAAATCAATTCTTCTTCTTTGGCAATATTCTTCACTGAATTTATAGTAATGCTTGATCTCCATTTCCCCCATCTTATAGCACAGAAATACGGGTTCCAACTTTCTTAAGGTGATAAATGCAATAATTCCCCTCTCCCAATCCCTGACAAGGACATCGTTTCTCAAAAACCTCAAGTTCAGATCATGAAGTCTTTCCGTAATCTCATCCAATTGAAACCTTTTAAGTGTGACAACTGTTGGATCCTCGCCTTCCATTAACAGTAATTCTCTTTTCAACTCTTTATATCTCAGAAATAAATTAACCGCCTCCCTTAGCAATGGTTCAATGATATGGATCTTTTCCTGAGCCTCATGCAAATGAATTGCCCTGACAGGAATTTTCTGGTTTTGGAAGAGATCTTCGTTCATCTGCTAATTTATTGGTTAAGTATTAATTAACTTTTCTTGTATCACTGACCAACCTTTTCATCAACAGACCCTTTGTCTATCAGGCCTGTCTTCTCCAATGCTTTGATGACTGCCCTTCTCGTTACTCCTGTCGCCAATATGGTATATCTTTCTGGTCTAATGCTCTGTGCCGTTAAAATTGCATTGACCAGCATCTCTGGGTCAACTCCGATTTGAGAGACATGGGTCGGCGCCCCAATGATTTCCAATGTTTCCTTTATCTCCTGCCAATTGCCCCCGTGCAAATACATTGTGAAAATTGACATCATTCCAACTTGTTCCCCATGAAGTGCTGGATGTTCCACTAATTGATCGAGACTATGCGAAATCAAATGCTCTGCTCCACTCGCAGGTCGGGACGATCCATCAATGCACATTGCCATTGAACTTGTTATCAATCCTTTAAAAACGTGATAAGCCCCCTTTATGGGATCCTTTGCTATCTCTTCCCTTGCTTCTATCATTGAAATTGCTGAAATCTCTGCTAAGGTGGATGCATAGGATGACATATGTTCTCCTGTTATCCGTCGTGATAATTCCCAATCCAAAATGGCTGTCTTGTTTGAAATGATGTCTGCACAACCCGAAATGGTAAATCTCCTTGGTGCCTTTGCCAAAACTGAAATGTCTCCTACAACAAGAATGGGTGCTTTTGCTGGAAATGATCCCTTGACATCAACACCATAAAGGGATGCTCTTGCGCTTGCAATCCCATCATGGGATGCCGCAGTCGGGACAGAAACAAAAGGGATATTATACTCATGCGAAGAGAATTTGGTCACATCTATTACCTTGCCTCCTCCCACAGCTACTGCAAAATCTGCATTTATTTCCTCATAAAATTTTTCTGCCTCCTTCGCAACTTCTGTTGTTGCTTCCTTGATCTTAAGGATTTGAACTTCTTTGCCTGCTTCCTCCAAAACCTCTTTCACTTTTTTCCCAGCAACTTTATAGGTTGTATTACCTGATAATAATGCGACAGTGTCCTTTAATTGCAGTTTCTCAACATTTTCACCTATGTTTTCTATCGCGTGAAGCTTTACATCAAAAAGCCTTGGCAATTCAATAGTGGGTCTATCTATTATTCTTGCAAAACTCACTAATTTCTATACAACTTTACTATTAAAACTATTGTCTTTAAAAAATTTGAAAATAAATATTTTTAATTCTAATTACGTTTAATTTCTTCTTCTCTTAAAGTGGACTATTGTTGCGAAACTGAACAAGGTGACCAATGCAAGGTAAAGTCCAAATCCAGGTCCTTCTTTTGCTTTTACAGGTGAAAATGAGGGTGTTTCTGTGACACCACCAGGCCATGTGATGGTTCCTGTAATTGACATTCCTGAGGTTTCGTCCCATGAGCCAACTACTGCAAACTTGTCTCCCTGCAGGTTCACAATGTCATAAAGTGCGTTCCTGTCTCCCTGTGAGTTGAAGGTGACATGTCCTGTTGCTCCCATGAAGTCAGTCTTCTTCAATTCAGCAAGCAAAAGATCACCGTCATTGTAATCCTTGCTGTCCTTTACCAACCTTTCAATTGCATAGGCAAAAGCAAAGACTGCGTCATATGCAAAGCTTGCATAGGTGTTGGGTGTTCTGTCACCACACCCTGTGTATGTGTTATTGTCCTTGCCATTGCATGTTTCCCACAAATCAAGGAATGCATCGTGAGTTGGACCACTGCCTCTGTTTGGTGCAGTTCCAATCATTCCTTGCATGTTATCCTTGACTGTTTGGTCGACCGTGCCGTCATCATTCTCGAAGACACCTTCTTGTGTGGGTCCATCTGTACCAATCCATACATAGTCTTTTCCAACAAGTCCGACATCGCCTGCTTGGGAGAACACAGTCTTTGCATCACCAACGATGGTGTTCAAGACAATGACATGTGCTCCAGAATCCTTAATTGCCTGCAATTGGGTTTTTACGTCTGGTGCACCTTTGTCAAACCTTTGTGAACTGAGAATTTCAATTCCAAGATCTTTTGCAGTGTCTTCAACAACTGATATACCGCCTTCACCATAATCGTCAGATGTTGCCAAAGTTGCAATTTGTGTAAAACCAAGATCCTTGATGATGTTTGCAATTGCAACTCCCTGTACTGCATCAGAGGGGACAACTCTCAAGAAGTATGGATATACTGTCTTGTTTGAAAGGTCTGGATTGGTTGATGAGTAGGAAATCTGTGGTATTTTGTTCTGTTCTGCAACAGCGGCAATGGCCTTTGAGACTGAGGATGATGCCGCTCCAACAAAACCAACAACTCCTGCTGCTGCCAATTCCTCTGCTGCTGACTTTCCAGTTGTTGGATCTGTGGCTGTGTCCTTGACAACCAATTCCAATGTGTATCCGCTGAGCAATGAGTCATTCGCATTGATGACATCAACTGCCATTTGGGCGGCTGCTCTTCTTTCAACACCACCTGCTTGGAGCTTGCCCGTAAGTGGGAAAAGTCCACCAAGCTTAATTGTTGTGGTCTGATGAAGTTCAAGTGCTGTACCATTGCTCATTGGTGCCAACATCATCAAACCCAAAACAATTGTCAAATAAACAATGTTTCTTTTATTCATGTTCTTTCCTCCAAATTGCAACGCTTTTTTCGCACCAACCATTCGGTTCTCGAAATGTGCTGTCGCGTTGCAATTTTGCTAATATGTCAAATTTGGCTTATAAGACTTTCTATTTTTTTGTGAATGAATCATAATTCTCAATTCCGTAAAAGTCATCACCTATTTTCTATTGATTAAGAATAACAATTATAAAGCAATCCGAAAATCAGAATAAAATTACATATCCCGTAAGGAGGATGATATGACTGAAAGTAATAGAAACACAAAATTTGGTTAGCGGTTATGGAAAACTCCAAATCATTAATGGAGTTGACATTGAATTGAATAAAGGGGAATTGGTTACAATAATAGGTCCAAATGGATCTGGCAAATCAACATTAGTAAAAACAATAATTGGACTTGTCCCAAGCTGGTCTGGTAAAATCATAATCAACGAAAAATTGGACATAACTGGCATGAAGCCTTATGATATTGTCACCAAACAAGTCCCAATCAACTACGTGCCACAGGTCAACAATGTTTTCCCAACATTGACGATTGAGGAAAATCTTCTTTTGGGCGCTCTCCCCAGGAAAAAAGATCCTAAAGAGAAAATCCAAGAGGACATGGAAAAAATCTTTGAAATTTTTCCACGGCTAAAGGAGCGGCTCTCTCAAAAAGCTGCGCTTCTTTCTGGCGGTGAAAGGCAAATGCTTGCCCTTGGCAGAGCATTGATGTCAAATCCAGACATTTTGATTTTGGATGAGCCTACAGCTGCATTAGCGCCTGTTCTTGCGGATGAAATATTCAACAAAATTATTGAACTGAAAAAACTGGGGCTAAGCATATTGCTTGTGGAACAGAGGGCAACACGTGCCTTGAAAATCAGTGACAGGGGTTATGTCTTGGTCTCTGGAAAGGTTGCTTTTGAAGACAAGGCCGAGAATCTCATAAACAATGAAAAAGTTGGAGAACTTTATTTAGGAAAGAGGTGAATGATATGAGTGAAGAAGACAAAGAAATTCAAAAAATTATTGATGAACTCAATGAGGAGGAAATCAAGGAAATTCAAGAGGTGAAAACAGAGAAACAATCATTTGTCACGGATCATCCCATTGTTTCTCTTGTTATTGCGATTCTAATATTTATTCCAATTGCATGGGTTTTTTCCGTATTCACTTTCACCAACTTGTTGCAACAGTTCCTTTTCTCTGTTGAAAGGGCTGCATTGTATGTAATGGTGTGTGTAGGCTTAACCCTGACAACTAGAGTTCTTAAATTCGCAAACTTTGCACATGCGGAGTTCCTTACCATTGGTGTTTATACTGGTTTGGTTATTACATCTTTCACAAATGCGTCTGAGATTTGTTTAGGGGATTTCTGCCTTGACAATATCTTTTTGCTATCCATTTTCATCTTCATCATCACGGGTGCATTTGCAGTTCTTGGTGAAAAACTAATTTTTGGTCCCCTAAGAAAAAGAAATGCCACTCCATTGTCGCTTATGGTTGCTTCAATTGGATTTGGTCTGGTCATCAGGCAACTCGTGTCTGACTTTTTCGGGGGTCGTGATCAAAAGATTGATCTTCAATATCCTCCTTTCTTTGATAAGGTTGGATCGAATCTTGAATCAATCCCTGTTTTGAAAATCTTCTCAATTTGGTTCAGTGAAAGAGTCGAATTCAGTATTATTGGAACAACAAAAGTTATTGCCTTCAATCGAAACATGGTTTGGAAAGTGACTATGATGATAATATTAGTGGTCTTACTCCAACTTTTGTTCAAGAAAACAACACTTGGGATTTCGATGCGAGCAACTGCCGATGATATTGATTTAGCACAAATAAGCGGAATCAATACCCAGCGCATCATTGATTGGACTTGGTTCATCGCGGGTGGTGTTACTGGTGTCGGTGCATTGTTTTTCTTGGGTCCCCAAGCATTTGTTCCATTCTCTGGCTTTGCACAACTTCTCATCATATTTGCAGTCGTAACCTTAGGGGGTTTTGATTCTTTTGAGGGGACAATTGTCAGTGCCTTCATCATCTCTGCAATTCAAACAATGACCATTCTCATCAATTCTAATTTGGATCCTGATAATCCGCTTGTTTTTTGGTCACCCAACAAGGATTGGAGCTTGGTTGGTCCCTTTGCCACAATTATTGTTGTTCTAATATTCCGACCAAGAGGGCTGTTCGGGTTGGTTGACCCCAAGTCAAAATTATGAGGTGCCTATCATGTACGAAGATACAGATATCCAAAAAATTCTTGAAAAACGAATTGTGAAAAAAGATCAAGGTTATTTGCGCATGCTTTTGGGATTGATAATACTTATAGCATTGCTCATTATTTTCCTTTGGGCCACATTCTCATCTGGTACTGACCGTAATAAACAATTCAACTTTGTTTTAAGCTCATTTACCCTTATTTTCATTTATGCGGCCTTTGCCTTGAGCCTTAACCTTGAAGTCGGTTATGTTGGTCTGCCAAACTTCGGAAAAATTGGTTTCGTTGCTATCGGCGCGTATACTTTTGTGATATTGGAAACTACTCAGGGTTCCAATCTTTTTGTCCATGTTTTTTGGTCCGTAATTGCAACGCTTATCTTTGGAGTGCTCATGACTTTACCATCTCTTAGGTTGAAAGAGGATTATTTTGCAATTGTCACTATTGTTGCAGGTGAAATTGTCCGAACAATTGTTCAGAATGAAGATAAATTTGGTGGTACTTCTGGTATTAATTATGTAAATCCAATTTTCAAAAAGTATTCCGCGGATTCATTGGTGAAACACATTTTCATTAATTTTACTTCTTTCTTGTTTCTTCTTGTTATTGTTGCTATAACTGTTGTAATTGCAATATTTCAATATCGTGGATACCTTAAGGTTAACTCCTCAAAAAGAAGCATGGTTCGTACTTTGGAAAATGCTGACAAGGTATTTCTCTTTTTCATGCTCATAGGATTTATCATGAATTTTGCTGGAATTATGGATGATGGGCCATCCCTTGGACTTGATCTAATGCTTCTGCTAACATATTTCTCAATAAAAATTGCTAAAGCTACTTTGAACATGATCGTTTCCGACAATAAACCAACGACAAATAATGTATTGGTTGGGATTTCTCCCCTCATTATCCCCATAATATCTATTGTTGTGTTCTTTTTGCTAAGATTCTCAAAAGGTGATACTGTAAGCATTATTTCAACTCCCAAGTGGTATACTGCAATTCTTTCCATGTCAATCATGCTAATTGCATATGAGGTCATGAACATAATGGACATATCCCCCTTGGGACGAACATTAAAGGCAATAAGGGATGACGATACTAGTGCCGTTTCTGTTGGAAAGGGTCTCTTGATTAACAGGCTTAAAGGATTTGTCGTTGCAAGCTTTGTAATTGGATTTGTGGCACCATTTTTCGTGTTCTTTAATGCAGGTGTAACGCCTGAAACCTATCTGCCCCTTCTCACCTTTATCCTCTATATAATGATCATTATTGGTGGAACGGCTAACAACCGTGGAGTTGTCTTTGGTGCAGTGACCATCGAGTTGCTTATCTTGACAGCCCAAAGGCTCCAAAGCGTCAATAATGCATTCATACAAAACCTGTCCTACCCATGGGGACAAAAAGTGGATCCCGTCAATTGGGCTTATATTATTACAGGAGTACTCCTGATTGTGTTTCTCATTTTTGCTCCTGAAGGATTTTTCCCTGAAAGAAAATACAACAATGACAGGTATCTTGACGATCTTTACCTTGCAGACAGGGATGATGACATAGACAAAAGCAAATTCTTGTCAATGCTGGCAAAAGCCTCAAAATCTTCCCTTATCTATGGTGAACCCAAGGAGGAAATTCCATCAAATTTCTTCAGCAACTTGTTGGATCAAGTAAAAAATAAATTCAAAGGAGGTTCTGAAAATGAGTGATATCATCTTTGAAGCTGAAAACATCCACAAGTATTTTGGAGGTGTAAAAGCGTTGCAAGGCGCAACTGTCCTTGTGGAAAAAGGAAAACTAACTTCCCTGATCGGTCCGAATGGAAGCGGAAAAAGCACTTTCTTTAATGTGATTACAGGTTTCCTTAAAGCGGAAGAAAATAGCGGCAAAATCATCTTCAAAAAACATAACATCAAAAACTTGCCACCAGAATACATCCCATGGCTTGGTATGGTAAGAACGTTTCAGCACACCCGCAATTTCCCCCAAATGACCGTTCTTGAAAACATGCTAGTCTCCCCCAAAAAACAAGTCGGTGAAAGC
The DNA here is from genome assembly GCA_015523565.1 of Candidatus Heimdallarchaeota archaeon. Classification (GTDB taxonomy): domain Archaea; phylum Asgardarchaeota; class Heimdallarchaeia; order Heimdallarchaeales; family Kariarchaeaceae; genus WAKA01. Next base: position 19,630 of record WAKA01000009.1, read on the forward strand.
CTAATCTGGAGTTTTCTAGCCAAACCAATCTGGCAAAGGGAAGATGCAGTCAATGTGAAAAAGGCATTGCAAATCCTTGATTTTCTTGAAATTGCCCATGTCATGGATCACTTGGCCAGCGAACTGTCTGGTGGTCAACAAAAGCTGTTGGCGATAGGCAGACTCCTTATGACTGCTCCATCATTGCTTTTGCTCGATGAACCTGTGGCAGGTGTTAACCCTACCCTTGCCAATAAAATCTTTGACCAAATTATCAATTTGAAAGAAAAACAGGGAATAGATGTTCTTTTGATTGAACATAATATGGATGTTGTCATGTCCTTCTCAGACCATATCTTTGTCATGGCAGAAGGAAGGGTCATTGCGGAAGGAGACCCATCAAGCATCCAAAAAGACAAGAAGGTTCTTGATGCATACCTCGGAGAAAGTCCAGACGAAGCATAATCTGTGCTTCTCTTAAATTGCTGCTCTTATTTGTTTATTTTAATTTTACCTACTCGATTCTCCTTGTTGTAATAAAAAAATTTCAAGTTTTTGGCACCTTTGAACTCTGTAATCAAATTTTCTAATTTTCTACCATCTTGTTAGGTACCTCCAAAAAGTTTAATAAGGGGTGGTCTGAAATATTGCTTTTAAGGTAATTCGGTGAACTGATATGGTAACCGCAGATGTTGTCGGTGGCAAAAAATATGATTTTGACCATCTTTCAAATTATCTGAACCCCCATATGAAGGGTTTTGAAAAATCACCCACTCTTGCAATCAATGAACTGTCCAGAGAAATGGAAATGCAGGGGATGAAGGTCTACAGATTCGGATTTGGTCAATCTCCTTTTCCTGTTCCCAACTTCATGGTCAAGGAATTGCAGAACTATGCAAAAGAAAAGGATTATTTGCCCGTCGAAGGGCTCCCTGAACTCAGGGAAGCCGTCGCAAATTTCTACAGGGAAGTAAAAGGCATTGAAGTCGAATGGAATCAGGTGCTTATCGCCCCTGGCTCAAAACAACTTCTTTTCCTCATCCAATTCGTCCTAAATGCTGAACTCCTTATTCCTGTACCATGTTGGGTGACTTACATCCCCCAAGCAAAACTTTTAGGTAGGCAAGTCCACACCTTCATGACTTCTGCCGACAACAACTGGGAACTGGATCCTTTTGAACTCGAAGAATATCTGCAATCCACTTCCAATACCCCAAAACTTCTTCTTCTCAATTATTACAACAATCCCACAGGAACCGAAGCTCATGCCAAAAACCTAATGAAAATTGCCGAAATTGCAAGAAAATACGGTGTTGTTGTTGTCTCTGACGAAATTTATGATCGACTCACATTTACAGACAACTACTCATCGATCGTAAAATATTATCCTGAAGGAACAATCATTAGCAGTGGACTGTCAAAATGGGCTGGTGCTGGTGGATGGAGACTTGGAACCTTTATTTTCCCAAAACGCCTTGGGGAAATCCAACGGGCATGTGCTGTCCTTGCTTCTGAAACTTACTCCTGTGTTGCCGCGCCCATTCAATATGCAGGCGTTGCGGCCTATAATGATAGGGATCGGATACACAAATATATCTCTAAATCCGTCAAGATTCTCAAGCTTATTTCATCTTATTGCTCCATGAAGCTTGTACAAGCAGGAATCAGAGTCAATCCTTCTGCTGGAGCATTTTATCTTTTCATTGATTTCGAAAAACTCAGGGACAAACTTCTTGCCAAAGGTGTCCATACAAGTATTGAACTAACGCACACCTTGCTTCAGGAAACAGGAGTTGCTCTACTGCCAGGCACCGCTTTTGGAATGCCTCCTGAATCATTGACTGCACGTTTGGCTTATGTGGACTTCAATGGAGCACACGCTTTAGAAATGCTTGGAAATTACCTTGAGTATGATTCTGACAAAGATTTCCTTATGGAAATCGCCCCCAATGTTGTTGAAGGAATTGATGCACTTACTGAGTGGGTCGAAACTCTCTGAAAATACTCTACAAATGGCTGATAATCAATCCAAAACTAATCAATATCCATTTTCAATTAAAAAAAATATTTCAATCAAATCTTACTATGAATCATCACAAAATGCAGGGCAAAACCGTCTGAAGCCAGTTTGTCTAGGGACTGAATAAGTTTTTCACAAAAACTTGACATCTATGCAATCCATGAATCATTATGAACAAAAAATTCATGGAATATGTGGGATATAGTTTTTACCGAAAAATTTATTCGACCGTTTATGTCTATCTTTGGTCCAGCCAGAACAAAACTAGAACCCAAAAAGCAGTTATGCATTGAGACCCAATCCAGACCTCCATAAATGCTGGGTTTATTTGGAAAAATTCTACAGGAGTTAAATGCAAGACTTCTTAACTTATTTGGAATTGAATCCAAAAATATGTCTGACAAAAAGAACGACGCTCGTCTCCATTCATATCCTGAAACAATTTCTACTCCTTTTAGTTGCATTGCAATATTTAGCTTCTTTAATTTCCCAAAAGAAAGATCAAATGTACCGCTGCCCTTCGAATTTGAGACATGCAAAACCTCCAACGAACTAGGAAGAGGTGGCCATTCCTCAACATCAACATGGTCTAGTGTAATTTTCAAAACACGCAAGTAATTTAATTCAAAAACATTCTCTGGAAAAAAAGTAAGTGGTTGATAACCATAAAAACCTATAACATGTCCTTTTTGATTCAATGTTAATTTCCATGCGGCCTGACCTCTTTGGTTCATAACATAAACATTTCCCTTAATGTCCGAGGAATTATATTCTTCTTGCCATTTCAACAAATCCAGTGTTCTTATTGAATTGAACTTCCCCTTATTGACAAGTGAAATTCCCTCAATCATTCGGACATATGCATGAAGATCTTTCAAAATCTCATTTTCCTTTTGATCAATCTTGACGGATACTCTTTCACCTGTTTTTTCATCTACCAATGGGAGATAGAAATCTGCCATTGTATATATTGACTCCGTTTACATATTAAAGTATTCTTTATGATCAAATTACATGTTATTTACCTTTTTCCTCTCTCTTTAAGAATCATCGAAATGTTGGTTCAAATGATAAATGGTTATTTTAACTAAATGGGTTTTTAATGTGTTTAAATTCATCTGTACATCTATCTCAAAAACTTTCTCACAAAATGAGAAAATCAATCCTTATCCACAAGTAAACTTTCCTAAGTCTTAAATACAAAAAAATAAAAGCAAAAAACAGAGGAATTATGAGTTCAAAGAAACCTCACTTGAACCTAGTTATCATCGGTCACGTCGACCATGGTAAGTCAACCATGACTGGTCACCTCCTATATCTTGCAGGAGCAATCGACCAGAGAACAATGGATAAATATGAAAAAGAATCTGAGAAAATCGGAAGGGGAACCTGGAAGTTTGCATGGGCTCTCGACAAACTGAAGGAAGAGCGTGAAAGAGGTGTGACTATTGATATTGCCTTCTTTAAATTCGAGACGCCTAAGCAAGTTTATACCATTATTGATGCTCCTGGTCACCGTGACTTTGTCAAGAACATGATTACTGGTACTTCACAGGCAGATGCCGCTGTTTTGGTTGTTTCAGCAGAGAAGGGTGGTTTCGAGGCTGGAATTTCCGCACAGGGTCAGACACGTGAACATGCTTTATTGGCAAAGACCTTGGGTGTTGACCAGTTGGTCGTTGCTATCAACAAAATGGACACTGTCGATTTCTCACAGGATCGTTACAATGAAATCAAAGATGAAATTGGTTCCTTCTTAAAGGGTATTGGTTACAAGATAGACAAAGTTCCCTTCGTTCCTGTCTCTGGTATTACTGGTGACAATCTGAAGGAACGCAGTGACAAGACTCCTTGGTACAAGGGTCCAACATTATTGGAGGCATTGGACACATTCTCACCACCTCCCAAACCAACTGACAAGCCACTGAGACTGCCCATCCAAGATGTTTACACCATTACTGGTATTGGTACCGTTCCTTCAGGTCGTGTTGAGACTGGTACAATGAAACCTGGTGACAAGGTTGTCTTTGCTCCTTCAGGAAAGACAGGTACTGTCAACAGCATTGAGATGCACCATGAGGCAATTCCAGTTGCTGAACCTGGTGACAACATTGGTTTTTCAGTTAAGGGTATCGGCAAGAAAGATGTAAGACGTGGTGATGTTGTTGGTCATCCAGACAATCCACCCACTGTTGCAGAAGAATTCAAGGCCCAAGTCATTGTCATGAGACATCCTACTGTTATTGCCCCTGGTTACACTCCAGTTATTCACATTGGTACCTCACAAACCGCATGCACCTTTGCAGAGTTGGTGAGCAAGACAACAAAGGGTGCTAAGGTTGACAAGCCTGACATCTTGAAGAACGGTGATTCCGCAATTGTCAAGATGATCCCTGTCAAGCCATTTGTTGTTGAGTCCTTTAAGGACTTTCCACAGTTGGGTCGCTTTGCAGTTCGTGACATGGGTCAGACAGTTGCTGTCGGTGTTGCAATGGAAGTCACAAAGAAGAAAGACTATCTATAAGCCTAATTTGATGTCTATCCTTTAATTTGATCATTTTTTGTCAAAACAATATATTTTGTTATCTTATTGCAAATTTTGATTTCAATACACAGGTTGTCAATTTTTTGGAATTAGTTAATTGCTGATTTTAATTTGAAAATTTCGTTCAAAAATTTCTATTGGATGAATTTCCATTTGACAATTCATATTAATGTGATAAAAAAAATAGGGTTATGAGACGTTTTTTGTCTATTTTGATGCTATTTTTGATTTGGACATCGGTTTCTGTTAATGTAAACAGTGCTGATAATTCAAATGAATTGACATGGGGTTTGATTGCGATTGGTGCACCTGGTGCTTGGAATTATACACTAGGTTTGAAAGAGATCGTTGTTGCCGTCATTGATTCTGGTCTTGATTATAGACACCCTGAATTTGCAGGAAGAGTATGGAATAACACTGATGAGATTTTGAATGGTATTGATGACGATGGCAATGGCTATATTGATGACATTCGTGGATGGAATTTTTATGATGGTACAAATGATCCTTTTGATGCTCTCCCCTCATCACATGGTACTCATGTTTCTGGTACGATTGCCGCGGCACTTGATGGTGTTGGTGTTGCAGGTGTTGCACCCAATGTCACGATCATGCCTTTGAAGGTCTTTGGAACAGACGACAATGGTGGTGCTGTCGGTCTTTCTGATGCTATTCGTTATGCCATTGACAATGGCGCGAACATTATCTCTATGAGTTTAGGAGGTCTTGGTTTTACGACTGAAGAGCGTAAAGCCATAGAGGATGCATGGGATGCTGGACTTGTACTTGTAGCTGCCAATGGAAATGAAGCGGGACCTGTTGGTTTTCCTGCGGCTTTTGATGAAGTTATTGCAGTCTCTGCCGTGGATGAGAACTTGAAGCTCGCCGACTTTTCCAACACTGGGGATCCGACTGAAATAGCCGCACCTGGTGTCGGTGTCAATTCAACAGTTCGTCAAGGTTCTGGTCAGTGGACCAAGTTCAGTGTGAATGGGACATCGTATGAGGCAAATTGGATGGAATTCGCCCCCAATGCAGATCCTGCCGTTATTGGGGAAATGGAATACATTGGTCTTGGTCGATCCGAGGATGTTGCCGGTCGAAATTTGACAGGAAAAATTGCCTTGATTCAAAGAGGAGAAATCTATTTCCGTGATAAGGTTGGAAATGCTTCTGCTGTAGGTGCAATCGGTGCAGTTATTTTCAACAATCAGCCAGGGAATTTCCTTGGCACTCTTGGAGAACCTGGTGAAATTCCTGCTGTATCCATCTCAAAGTCAGATGGTCAATTCCTGTTGGATCAATTGAATCAAAACATGACTTTGAATGCAACGCTTGTTTCAAAACCTGCAAATTATAGCATGCTATCTGGTACGTCCATGGCCACCCCACATGTCTCTGGAGCCGCAGCATTAGTCTGGAGCCTTAACACAAGCTTAAGCAATATTGAGGTAAGGCGTATCCTTGCTCGAAGCACCACGGATCTTGGAACAAAGGGTCGCGATAAATCATACGGTTTCGGACTGTTGAATGTTGAAAAGGCAATGGAAGTAACGTTGGATTCTTCACTTCCCATACTTGATTACAACCTTTCCACCTCTTGGAACAATGATACAAACAAAATTACCGCTTGGGTCAATTTCACGAGTACTGATGACGTTGGAATCTGGTCAGTTACAATTGATGTGCTTGATGTAAATGGTTCGCTTGTGGCAAACAAGGTTTATATGAACAATGACAGGGACAATAATTATAAAACTCGTGTCTTTTTCAAAGGTCTGGATTCAACTCGTGGTAATCTTACCTTTGTCTTGAATGTTGAGGATCTACGCGGACATCGCGTTTCAGCTATTGTGGATACAATTACGTACAATACAACTCAAACTCTTGTTTCATCAGGAAGTACAAAAACAAGTGAACCCGTGACTTCATCTTCTTCTACTACAACAACAAATATTAGTGGCTCGGTTGAAACAAGTCCTACAACGTCAAACGTAACTCCAATCGACTTTGAAATGATTGTAAGTGGTCTAATCATTATGGTAGTGACTGTACGTCGTTCACGGAAACGTCGATAGTTTAATTGGAAAATGAATTGAGACAACAATAAATCATCTGTATAATTGAACTATCCCCTCTAATTCTATTATTTTTGTATGAAAAGATCACTATTGTGTGAACAAGCAAGGAAAAATGGAATTGTATTACATGCTTTTCAGAATTTTCTAAATAATTGATTTTTTCCTCATTTAAACATATGTGGATCAAAAAGACTTATCGTGCAGAATATGCAATCCTTTCGATTTCCTGTTTCTTTCTGACACCTTGTGACGAGGTGTCATTGTTTGCCGCGGCAATCAGTTCGTCTGCAATGACTTCATCAAAAGATTTTATGTTTGAGAAGCAAGACTTGGTAATTCCTTCACAGATGTATCTTAATGCTAAGTCAACCCTCCTTAATGGAGCAACGTCAACAGCTTGGTGTTGGGCAACTCCACCATACGAAATCCTTGTTGTCTCTTCTCTTGGTGCTGCATTGACAATTGCATCAACAAGGACTTGAATTGGATTTTTCCCTGTTTTTGCATTAATGATTTCAAAAGCTGTTTCAACACTTTTGATGACCTTGAGTTTTTTGCCCGCATTTCTTCCTGGTCTCATGAGCTTGTTGATGAATCTTTCAACGATATTTACCTCTGCTTTCTTAAATCTCTGGGACGCATGTCTTCCTGCTGAGTGGGGAAGGATGATTGGCTTGAGGTTTACATATTTCTGAAGGCCAAGATCATTGACCTCAACGTCCTCGAATGTCCATTTGTCAAAAAGCTTGAATTCTGTCATGTTCCATCATTCCTCTATTTTTCCGATGATTACCTTTGCAGGGCATGGCATTTTGGAGACGCCTGATTGCATGGCTTGAATTGCCAGTTCCAAATTTTCCTTATTGACCCTTATTGTAAATAGTTCGTCATTTGCCTTGATTCTTGCGGCTCTGTCTGTTGGTTTTCCAAATGACTTTCTCATCCCATCCTGCATTCTGTCTGCACCTGCGAATGCCATCATCTTGTTTTCCCTTAAGACATGGTGTGGATGTTTTCTGACTCTAAAGTGGTAGTTCTCTCGTCCTACCTTTTTCATGAGTTTTCTGTTTATGGCTTGTCTTGCCGCTTCCAATGCCATATGCCTTATGTTGCATGCCTCGAGTCCTATCATGTGTACTTCAGCATTGAAGTCGCCACCTTTTTTTCCCATGTCATAAATCTGCAATTTGGATCCTGGTATCCCTCTAATGTATCCTTTGGTTCTTCTTCCTTGTGTACGGGTATACGCTGGTCCTTTTGAATATGAATAGCATCTTGCTGGTCTTTTACCCATAATGATAACCTCTACAATTCTGTAGATGATTTTGGAATTTAAAAGGTATTCATTGTTCACAAGAGATTACACAAGGCGTTTTGACTTCCTTATGACTGTTTCATTTACCCTGTCCTTGAACAGTTCAACCATTGAATACGATGCACTTCTGATTGCTGAAACTTCCTCCCCTTCTTTCTTGTATCCGAACACGATTTCTTCATCGTCTCTGAAGCAAGCGTACAGGTCTTTTTCCTCATAGTTATAAATTAAGATTGTCCCGAATTCCTTCGCCCTTTCCAACTCTTTTTTCCGTTTACCTGGGGGGATGTGAGTGACAATAGTCACTCTTGTACTCGGTGAATTTCTGACCAATGAAATTGCCAATCCAAACAAGGTGGAATCAAATGTCGGTGTAATTAGGGTCACTCGTCTTCTGGCTCGCAAAAGGAGATCGGTAATTGACGCATAAATTGCAGGCAATCCGACAACAACTCCATTATCTACTGGGACTTTGATCTGGATTTTTTCCGTTGCCCTGAGAATCTTGCGAAGATCTAGGCTTCTTCCCTCAACCATTGTTTTTGCGAACTCTATTCTTTCTTTTAGAAGCAACATTGCTTCTTCCTCCTCTTTTCTCAATTGCATCAAATAGTCCTCAAGTGCGGAATGTACTTGGGTCTCAAACAGTTCCTTCTCATTTATCCCCACCTCTTTCAGGTCTTCAATGTATTTCAATAGAATTTGCTTGGGTCTGTTGAAGGCATCAAGCAGATCCTTTTCATATGCTGCGAATGCATCATGCACGCTTTGAACCATTGCTCCTTCAATTTCCTTGAGTTGTTCCCTTACTTCATTTGTTTTTGATGCCACCCTTTTGGTCAACCCTTTTACTTGTTCTTGAATGTCCTCCCTAAGTTTGATTAGTGATTCGTCATCTTTTTGGTTGACCTCTGTCAAAATCCCTCCTATTTTATTAAGGGTATTCTTAAACTCCTGCTTGGTTTTCAGGAGCTTATTTTGTGCATTTGTTTCAGTTGACTTGATTGCATCTTCAACCTGCCTTAATTCGTTTGGCAATTGGTTGGCAATTGGGGAAAGTTGATCTTCTGCCTTTACAAAATGTGATAGGTCTGGCTTTTCAATTAGGCTTCCAAGTTCATCGAATTTTTCCCTCGCAAGCCGTTCCAGTTGTTCTGCTTGGACAGGGTCTGCTATTGTTTCCTTGATGTTTTTAACCAATGTCTCCCTTGAAAGCAAGAGTGTTTCCATGAGCTGTGCATGTCTTTTGGTTTCCTGTTCTCTCATGCTTTTTATGTTATCAAGTGTATCCTTAATCATTTGTACATTTTTAGCTAACATTCCACTTTTTTCTTTTAGTCTTTCCAAGTTTTCACTGATGGCTCCATTTATCTCATCAAAGTGTTTTTCAGTTGTCTTGAAATAATTGCCAAGCTGAAAATGGATGTTCTTCAATAGGCTGATTCTTTCTGCCTTTCTTTTCTTGACAAATTCCAGAAGTCCATCTTCCTCCTCAGTCAATGCCAAGGTCATTTTTGTACCCGACAGTTTTGTCAACTGTTCAAGAGGAACTGCCATTTTTGTTATCTCTTCTTTTAGGATATCCCTGAAATCTTGGATTGCCTTTACGTTCTTGACAGAAATCTCGTCCAAATCATCTTGTTTGGACAAGAGTGTATCTCTTAGTGGTTCAAGCACATTGCTGTAATATGAGTCCAAGAGTTGATTTATGAACATCGGCAGAGTGACTTCTTTGATGAAATTGCGTTTTTCCTCGAGTTCCTTCTGTTTTTCATCAATTGATTCAATCAAGGATGCAAGGCTAATTATGGCCTCCCTTTCCACAGTCAGAATCTCCCTTAAAAATGGGAAATTGGCATAATACCTCTTGATTTTTTCACCGACTACAGAAACAAGTCCAAAATCAACAAGGTCTCTTAAGGATTCCAATACTTCTATAAGCCCTTTGTTGCCTAAGGTTTCATTTATTTCTCCGGGTGTCATCACTCCTTTTCCGATAAGGACTCCATATACTTCCTGGTCAAGCTTGTTCAGACCGAACCTGTCAAAAAACTCTGCATATATCTCTTGAGACATTTACATTATCATATTTGATTCAAAGAATAAATGTTTAACACTTGTAATTACCCAAACTTTACAAAAATCATACCATTTTCTCCCATCCTATTTTTTCAGTCGCGCACTATCATAGTATCTTTATTGTCTGAATAATGAGTTCATATGCAAGTGGACGGACAAAAAAACGATATCAATGAAGAGGTGGTTAACGCCATAAGTGACCTGTTGAACTATTCAACCAAACAGGTAATTGGTGCTGAATTGGAGAGGCTTCGCCAAACCAAGTTGCAAGCCTTAGAAGTCATTTCCAAAAATTGGGACAAGAAAAAGATGATTGAATACATCTGGGCTGCAATTAAGGACGAAGCTGATCCTGTCATCAAAAAACGATTGATTTCATTTATTATCCAAAAAAGGGAACTGAAGGCCTTTCCTAGACTGTTCCGTTTTTGCCAAATTGGTGCCATCCCAAATGAACTGCAACGCATGATCGGCTCCAACTTTGTCGAATATTATGATGCATGCAAGGATTCTGAAGATATGTTGGAGGACCTTGAACATGCAATTAATGTACTGGGCAAGACATTAGTTGCAGAAAAAACCGAATCACTCCCTTTGGCAACATCAATACTTACCCGGTATTCTGCAACTTCAATTATCCGGAAAATTTTAACATTTAACATTAAACCGAAAATATTGAGGGAATTGGTCTGGGTAATAGCGCGTAACGAAATTGGTGTTGTGGCTCTTTATGACAATGCTCCAAATATTCCCTCTGTTGACAGTGTATTGCTGGAATTGGCTCATGCCTTGCTCTTCCCTTATGAAACAAGAAATGGAAGATTCAGAAAACCTAACAAGGCGGTTATTGTCGATCTTTCATCAGAACGAACTTGGAGTGTATTTCCTGACCTCCCCCCAGTTCTTCAATATCTTGTGCGAAAGACACGAAATGTCCACAGTTCCGAAAACATACGGTTGACTGCTATGAAACTTTTGTCACGGACACAGAAAATGGCTATTGATCATCTTTATAGACGTATTCAAGAACTCAGCAGGGATGATTTTGTTTTGATTGATGATATCCTCGGGAATGATCTATATTTTGACGCTATTGAGTTACCTATCATCGTTCCTAAAGCTTTGCAAAGGATTTTCGCAGAAAAGAAATTCCATGGGATCTTGGATAAATTCAATTTTGATGATATGTCTATTTCTGAAGTAGACGCGTCTGATATTGACATTGAAGTCATAAGAATGCTGGAACGGGAGCAACTGGCCAAAGAAGTACCGTTTATTGAGACAAGGATGGAATTGGCTGAAAAAACAGATGACATGGAACTTAAAGAACTTTTACTTGAATTTATGGATGATCATGACTATTCCGTGCTTAAGGAATTTTTAGATTCCATTGAGTACAGTCTTTTGACTATTTTGGAACATCACAAGCTTTTATCAGCAACAGTCGAACAAATGCAAAAAGGATTTGAACTTGGAAAAGAAGCCATCCTGAATGCATACTTCTCAATTAACCTTCCTGAAAGTTTTTGGAAGGAAGCTCGGTCTCCAAGCTCCATTCATAGGTATTTAAGCGTCGATGTCGTACGCCAGACTATCTTGAACGTTGCTCAAACAACTTCATCCATTAATCTTCGACAAAAGGCTTTTGAAATGCTTTCCCACCCCGATTTCTGGATTCAAGACAACTTTTTGGTTGCAACAAAAGAAACCATTGTCCAAACAACCAGAACCATGTTTCATTTTCTTAATATTGAACAATCAAGAAAAACTCAAGAAATTTTATTCTCTTTCAGCAATCTGTTTCTTGACTTTTTACAATCGCATGTTGTCGCGGCTCCTGAAGTTGGGGAAAATGGCTATCCTTTGCCAAAAAATATCATCATAAATGCCCTCAAGGAAAATGAGGATCAAATCAATCACCTGAAAGACCATCACCTTGGTTTTACCTTATTCTTACGATACCATTATTTAGTTGACGGGCATTATCTGAAAATTCCTGAAAGGAGCTCTTATCCTCAAATCACCATCTCTCCATTGGTAAGGCACTATCTGTCTGGTCTTAGTCATCAAGATGCATATTCATCAATGAAATTTTTACTCTCAAAATCTGCCGATGCAAAATTAGAATTCCTTTCAATTGTTGACAAGGCAATTAAAGATACAAATACTCTTCTTTCACTTAACCTCAATTCAATCAGGTCAATTTTGGAAGAGATGCTCTCTGAAATGGATACTACTGGCATAAAGGCAAAAGCAAAGTTCCTTCTCAAAAAAATCGATAACATTTGATCTTTATTGATTATAAAGGACAATGAATTTCAGGTCTGGAAAATCATTTAGAATGCTAGTATAGTCTTTCATATGTGAATAAAGAACAAGCACTGCAACAGGTATTCCCTTTAAATTTGAAACTAGTTTTATTAATGCCCTTATACTGCTTCCACTGTTAACGACATCATCAACAATCAAAACTCGCTCACCGTCCTTGATATATTTTTTTGGTAAGAATAACCCTTGCAAGCGGCCATCTGCCGGTTTAAACATTGATTGACCCCACTCACTGCGCTCTAAAAAATCGAATGTGGGTGATTTCCTGCAATATACCATATCCACATTTTGTCCCATGCTTGCAGCAATGGCCGCGGCAAATGCAATCCCATCCACTTCTAAGGTTGCTATCTTATTTATGCCACATTCCGCCAATATGACCTCTCTTCCATCGACAGAATACAGTTTTCTGTAAAGGGCAAAGTCGATAATGGTGTACAGTGCCCTGGCATCGCTTAAAAGGTATGATACGTCAATCTGCAAATTATTGTCGATCTCAATGATATGTGAATGCTTTTTAATGATATTTCGAAATTGAAGTTCCTTGAAATAATTTGAGAGAAGTAAATCCCATAATTCATCCAGCCTTTTGCCTGAAGGGTGGGCTTTGCCTGAAAGATATCTGGATAGATCCGCTCCTGAAAGCTTTTGTGAAACTTTGGTGTTTATTGCTTCCAACAGTTTTTGTTGGGAATGATATCTTCTCTCTAAATAACGTAGCTTTGAGACAACCATCAACTTGCGTCTTACTATTGTTTCCGCATTCACCTTTTTAATGGAAAACTTATGTATTATAATTTTCTTCTTGCATACACAAAAAATTGAGAAATGAAATTCCCAACGTGAAAATTTAGGTCGAACTCTTATATTCTGCCTTGAAATTATTGCAGTTTTTTCTTCACTTTTAGATGAAAATTGATGTGTTCAAGTGAACTTTTTTAGGATTTTATTGTTGCATCACACCATACATTTATGATATTGTATGCGTAAGGGGTTTTGTGGGTAACTCGACCAATCCACTAATTCGTTTAATCATGTTCACAAGCGAAGATTGCATTTATTGCCCCCCTGTTGAATCAATAGTGAAAGAAGTGGTGGGAGGTGCCATGAGTGACTTTATTTATGTGAACACTGTGGATGTCGATGAAAATCCAGAAGCTGCACAACGATACAATATTTCTAGTCTTCCAACTTTAATGATAAACGAGCAAATCGTTCTTCAAGGGGGCATGGATGACGACAGTATCAGAGAGATACTCTGGAATACACTTTTGAGTTTGGCAGTTGCCAACAAAGAAAGGTTGGAACGGTCAAAACAATCCTTGCTCCATGTTGCAGTCAACACTTGGGAATCGTTGACTGGAGAGCGGATGCTAAGGAAAACGTTAGGTGATTTTATTCATTTGGGACCATATCAACTGACTTTGCTCTCACTTTATAGTCTTGACCCATTGGTTCCCTCAATCCTCTATCAAGCAGGTTATCAACTTGGTCTGTTCGGTCTCATGCACCATCTGCTTAATTTGCTTGAACCCCGGCTTGGTATGACAATTAAACGAAAGAATAGGCTCAAGTTCATTTGTGATGCCCTTGAACTTTATTACAGCGATCGTGAATTCCTTCCGACATACGTGGCAGAAAGTGCCGAGGTAACGACCATCAAAGATGACCTATTTGTTATCCAGATCGAGGGTCTGGCGTCTGCTGCCATGAAAATTGACGTTGGGGAACCAATGTGCGATTTTACAGCAGGAACATTGGCGGGTGTCACAGATTCATTGATGGGTACACAATCCATTGCAGTAGAAACGGCTTGTGCCGCCAATGGTGCTCCCCATTGTGAATTTACTGTCTATCTTGATCCCGAAAACCCAAACGAAATCAGGAAAACCCCAAAAGTGGAAGACAAATTGGAAATCAGGGAACGAAGACTTAATTTTTATGAAAGCATCCATGAACTTAGCATTAAACTTGAAGATAGCTATTTCATGAGAAAAAGGCTCCGACCATCCATAGGTGACATGGTTCATGTTAGTGTTTATCAGCCTATTGTCCTTTCAATAAAAATGATGGACGATTATCTTTCCTCCATCCTGTTTTCCGCAGGAAGGGAATTAGGTATCTTTGGCTCAGGAAAAACATTGCTGTATGACATTGTGCAAGGAATGGAAGGTGAAGGTGAACTGCAACTGCCCATTGAGTTCAATAAGGGGGTTGACATTCTCCAAAAATACATGACACATCCTACAACCTATTTGGCAAAAGAATGGGGGATTGTCGAGACCAGCCCTCCAGATCCAGACAATCCTGGTGTCAGGTATATCTCTGTTGGTGACTATGGTCCTGTTTCCGGTGTCCCTGATCTTAATCTGACTCTTTGTGACTTCCTGGTAGGATTCCTTACAGGAAGGCTCTCAGTCCTCATTGGTGAAGAACCCCTGATTAGGGAGGTAGAGTGTCAAGGAACAGGTGCACCATTCTGCAAATTTGAAATCAAGCTACAAAGGTAAAGGCAAAAAGATGGATATTCTATATAAATTTGAAAACCATTCAACTTTAACCACTATGCTTGAGTAACATATAAGAACCTGAAAGTTAATTAGGTAATTATAGGTTCAACATGAACAAGGTAGGGGATTCCCACAAACAGAACCCGAACAATTCCTTGAGGCTTTTGATATGAGCAACAGAAGAAAAATTTTCAAAATAGTCCTCCTCGGCGATGGAGCAGTAGGAAAGACCGCACTTAGAACCAGATACCTCGGAGAAGGGTTCAAAAAAAGCTATTCTATGACTATCGGTGCAGATTTTGCGGTCAAAAGGGTCAATCTCGATGGACACGAAATTGTCGCACAAATTTGGGATCTGGCTGGACAAATCCGTTTTCAGTCAGTGAGGGAAGTGTATTACCAAGGAGCGACTGGAGCTCTCCTCGTCTTCGACATCACCAGAGGGGATACATTCGAAAACATACCTAATTGGATTACTGAACTTCTTGAAAATAACAATAACAGAGTTGTTCCCATGGTACTTATTGGCAATAAGTCTGACTTAAGGGATGAAAACTCAATCACCACTGAAGCTGGTATTGAGTACGCCAAAAACCTCTCACAATGGAGCAACTTTGAAATCCCCTATGTTGAAACCTCCGCCAAAGAAGGTAGCAATGTCGAGGAAGCTTTCCAAATCCTCCTAAGAAATATCGAAAGCTACTTGGCTAGCGAAAAAGCGGGGTAAAACATTTATGAGCATACGAAGACGAAAGAAAAAAATTGAAATGGATGATCTTCTTCCCGAAGAAGTTGTAGAATCAACTGACGCAACCACTGTCGACGAACTGTCCAAAATTGTCAACCAAATAAAACAACAATTGGAGGATGCTGTAAGCAAGTTCGAAACGCTTTCAAAGGATCTGACCGAAAGAATTGAGCTATTGGAAAGTGATTTCAAGCAAGTGGCGTTGGCTCTCCAAAAAGCAGGTCAAATTGCCAACCAACAACCCACAGTTCCCACTACCCCTTCAGTTCCCAGTGGTGCCCCTCCAAGTGGACCATCTCCTGGCGGTCCAAGACCTGCGCCAGGTGGTCCTCGCCCAGCAACAGGTGGTCCCCGCCCCCCAAAACTCTGAAATAATTTTTTCCATTAGACTCTTCCCTCTAAATTTTTCTCAATCCAAATTTTCAAAAATTCTCTTAGTTGGCTCACCTTTTTTCTGTTTTTATTTCCAAAAACTAGATAGGTCTTTAATGGAACCTCATATTTGCTTGGTTGAATCTGCATCTTTGCTTTGTTAAGATCAAATTTCAACGCATCAAATGATGCAACAAACAAAAAGTAAATTTTAAACAATTTTCTTGATTTTCCTTCTTTGATCAATTCTGCTTTGGTCAATTCTGTTTTGAAATCTGAAATTTCTATATTTTTTAATTCTTCTACAGGATATTCAAACATCATCCTTTCTTCTGCACTAACCAATGTTTTTGAAATGACACGTACCCTGTCATTCGATATCCATAATATTTCTGTTACCATATTATTCTTTTCTTCATCTTTTCCAAATTTCTTCCCAACTGAAATTATAATTAAAATCAAGAAAATCACAATCGGAAATACCGTTCCAAAAAATAGAAATCCCCATATAGCGAATTGAAATACCTCATACGGCAAAATATAATTGGTGAAGAAATACACCGTCCCCAAACTTAGGAAATTGAAACATAAAAACGTAATTAACATGATGCCTACATACCTTAAATTAATGCTTCCCTCTATCATTTCAATCCAAATTTTCCTAGGGGTTATAAATAAGATTGTGGTTTCATTCCAATCAATGCACTGCTCTAAAATTCCGAAATTAATCTCTGAAGTACATTTTTCTTTCAACCTTTTTATTTCACTCTTCGTTGCATATCTTATTGAAATAATCATTGATAGAATGATCTCTACAAGAATTGGTATTGGCATTGTTGGTTCCATCCCCCAAAAAAACAAAAACAATGAAACAACTATCATCAAGATCGGCAATAACAAAAAAAGTGCTTGATATATTTTCAATTCGTTTTCCATCAGCCATAATTCAAAAGAAGACACATCAAAAAAACAGGTGTTTATTAAAATGTATTATGAAAAATTCCTGTACTGATTTTTAATTCCTTTACCTTAATTTTTGGCTTAACACAAAAATCCTTATTCTGCAAATTTCATCTCAAAATATGAATCAAACTAAGGAAATAATTCTTGACATGTTTAAGAACATTCAACGAGGAACAGAATACGTCCTGATGGCAATTCCCAAAGACAAACTGGATCATAGGGTCAGCCCAAATTCTGCCTCAATCAAGGAATTGGCGTTCCATATTTCAACTATGCCCTTAGGGGCAACTCTCTTCGCCAAGAATCTTTTCGACAAATTTCCAGAGTCCGATGTTTTGATGGCTGAATTTGAAAAATATCTTGGAGAATCCATGAAAAACAATGATTTCCCAGAAATGTTCCGAAAATCTTGTGAAGTCTGCATAGAATTCTTCAATTCCAAGGACTGGCTCAATGAGACATTTTCAAATTTCCTCAACAAAAAGGAAAGAACATATCTCGAAGCCTTCCTGTCCATGCAGAACCATATGATCCAACATCGTGGCTCTCTAGTTTCCACCCTCCGCTCAGCAGGAATCCCAGTCACCATGCAACAATATTGGGGAATGAGACCTCTTCAGCAAAAGGAAGCTTCTCCTTAATTGTACTGAAAAATTTCATTTAACATTTCCATGTCCCTTTCACTTGAAAACATCATATACTGGTGAATTAAATGCAACCCAATCACTTTAATAGTTCAATCATATTGGTAATATGCAATCCTTTGGATTGAATGAGTGAAACATAATGAGTTATTATAAAGAAGAAAGAAAAATGTATGACATGGTCTGCTCAGACTGTGGAACCGAATCACAAGTCCCCTTCAAACCTGACCCAGATAGGGCGGTTTATTGCAGGGATTGCCTGCCCAACCATAGGGCTCCCAGAAGAAGATTTTAAGAATATCATATGAACAATCCTTTATTGCATAAATATTTTAATTGAATATTTCCAATTTAAACAAAATTTTTTATTTATATAACGGGGGTTATTCCATAACGATGGCTATTTTTTTTATTCCATAACGGCACACCTACAATTTGTCATTTAATGGAAATTACTGGATTGACTGTCCAATTAATCCCCATCCCCTTATTTCAAAGATTGAATCCCCGTACAAAAGGAATTGTCCTTACATTCACTTTTATTTCCCTCTTTCAGAAATCCTATTAACCCTGCAAATAAACTATGCTTGTGGTTCAACGTGAATATTTCATCGAGGAGCAGGAACTACGCGACCCCGAAGAAATAGACAAGGTTTATCTGGAAACCAATGTGTATGAAGAAACCATAAAACGTATTGACTTTATCCTGACTGAATTTGAAGAAATCTGCGTCTCTTTCAGCGGAGGCAAGGATTCGTCGGTTCTGTTGCAGTTGACAATTGAAAGGGCACGGAAGCTTGGCAAACTCCCCGTGAAGGCCATGTTCATTGATTTCGAAGCACAGTACGAGGCAACAATCAAGCATGTCGAGGAAATGCTTATTGACAACCCTGATGTAGAGCCATACTGGATATGCCTTCCATTCAAACTCAGAAATGCAGTCAGTGTCTATGATCCGCATTGGATCTGTTGGGATGAGAGTAAAAGGCACCTATGGGTCAGGGAATATCCTGAATATGATTGTGTTATCACCAGACATAACCTCCCAAAAGAATGGCATTGGTTTTTCGAAGGCATGGAATTCGAGGAATTCGTTGTTCCCTTCGGCATGTGGATCAGGGATACGGGAGGCATTATCAGGGAACGCATGGAACTTACCAACACCCTTGACAAAAAAGTCCAGACGGTTTCCATTGAAGGGCTATTGGCAGATACTTACTCCATGAAAGAGATTGTCCGCCACAAAAGCGAACGAAAAAGGCTAACTGCAAACCTCGTGGCAATAAGGGCTGACGAATCCCTCAACAGATTCAGAGCCGTTAGACGCCTTAACAATGATGCCAAATACAAGGGGATCAACTGGACAACTAGAATGCGTAAAAACCTCTACAATGCATATCCAATCTATGATTGGAAAACTGAGGATATTTGGACTGCCGTCGGAAAATTCAGACTGAAATACAACAAGATTTACGATTTCATGTATATGGCTGGGACCAGCATCCATGAATCAAGACTCTGCCAACCATTCGGTGACGACCAACGCCAAGGTCTTGACCTGTTCAGGAAAATCGAACCAGAAACATGGTTCAGACTTGTCCAACGAGTTGCAGGTGCTAATTTCGGAAACATCTATGTCAAAAGCCCCCTATTGGGACATGGCAAAGTGTTCAAACCAGATCACATGACTTGGCACGAATATGCAAACTTCCTCCTGAACACAATTCCAAAATATCAGGCACATATCTACAAGGAACGCATTGAGCAATTCCTCAAATGGTGGGAAGAAAACGGCAACTGGCCACGTGACGAAGTTCCAGACGCCACCCCCCCAAAAACTGACCCAAGATGGTACAAACCTGACGGCACCAAATACAGGAAATTACCGTCATGGGAACGGATCGCAAAAGCCATCCTCAAGAATGACATTACCTGCAAATCACTTAGCTTTGGATGCGTCATCGGCGGTTACCCACGATACCTTAAGCTCAAGGAAATGTATGGAGAGTAATTCAAATGCCCAAGAAAAACCAACCAAATGACAAACCGAAAGAGAAAACCATCCAAGGAAAGCCAAAGGGCAAATCAAAAGAGAATGCCCAAAAGAAGACCAGCCAACGAAACCCTAAAGAAAACCCAAAAGAGAAAACCAACCAAGTAAAAAACATCAAAGACAAGTTGCACCCCCTCAAAAATGAAATGGACGCTTTGATTACCAAACTGTCACAATTACCTGAAGAACAACGTATCGACCTGCTTAACTATCTGAAACGAAAAATTGCAGAGGCAAGCCCTTTCTCTCACCATCCCGTTGATGTCGTCCAATGGATCCCCTCCGAAAAAGTGGTCGCAAACGACTACAACCCCAATAAGGTGGCTCCTCCTGAAATGAGGCTCCTTCATCTCTCCATCAAGGAAGACGGCTATACCCAACCAATTGTCGCATATTACGACAAGGAACTTGACCAATACGTCATTGTCGACGGATTCCACAGAAACAGGGTCGGAAAGGAATATGAAGACATCAGGGCATCAGTCAAAAACCACCTGCCCATTGTCGTCATCAACAAGGACATAAAAGCAAGAATGGCCTCAACAATTCGTCACAACAGGGCAAGAGGAACTCATCAGATCCAGTCAATGAGCCAAGTCGTTGCAGAGCTCCACCTTAAGGGATGGTCAGACAAGAAAATCGCAGAACAGCTCGGGATGGACAAGGATGAAGTTCTCAAACTCAAGCAATTCGCAGGACTTGGAGACCTGTTCAAAAACCGAGAATTCTCAAAAGCGTGGGTGTGATCATTTCTCTCCTCCAATTGCTCTTTCCACCCGTTTTTCCATTCACCATTTGTCTTCCCCGTTCTTTTTTGTCTGCACTAAATTTTATTTTTGTACGCAAATTGCCTCCCCATCCCTCCACTTAATCTCCTATCTCCAAAATTCCTGTAAACTTTCCGAAATTTTTATTAGTGTCCAAATGATAAATAAAATTGCAGCCATCTGATACTTTTTTAGGTGGCTGCCTCCCTCCCCCCATATAAAAGTCATGATTATTTTTCCCTCCATACACGTAACTTTCACCCCCTTACTCAATTTCCTTGGGGGAAATTGTTTTTCAAATCACTGGTTTTTTCAAAACCCAATCGTATCCATTGATCCTATTTTTTACTGACTGAATACATCATTTCATGTTTTCTCTTCTATTGCACTTGAAAATATCAAAAATTTCTAACAGTTTTTCTAATTCGATTTTTGATTTCCCCCCGACCATTCCAAAATTTTACGGATTTGGTAGTGTTATTATATCATCCTTAACCAAAATTTTCCTGTTTGTCTCCATTTCATTCATTAACTCCTCGTAATATTGCCTGGTTTTTGGTGATAACTTGACCCCAAATATCTGTGAAGAATGTTTAATAAGTTCCTTTCTAGAAATCATCCCACCAACAGTATCTATAATAATGAGAATTGATTTTTTCACCTCTTCTGGAAACACCTCTGTGATGTTTTCATAAACATGCTCTGCAAAACGAACTTTTCCATCCCATTTCCCATAAAAATCACTGTATCCGCTTATGCTTGCCAAATAACTTGTCAATGTTCCTAAAAATCGTTTTGTTTTGCGTTTGATATCGAATATTTCCA
Organism: Candidatus Heimdallarchaeota archaeon; assembly: GCA_015523565.1. Classification (GTDB taxonomy): domain Archaea; phylum Asgardarchaeota; class Heimdallarchaeia; order Heimdallarchaeales; family Kariarchaeaceae; genus WAKA01. The sequence goes on from WAKA01000009.1 coordinate 40,859, forward strand.
TCATCCGTTTCATTATTACGTTCCTATGGATTGGCTGTTCAATTGAAATGATCTTTCTTATTATATCTTTCACAAACATCTGTCTCTCAAAAAAAAGGTCTCGATGGTATTTCATATTTGATTGGAACCGCTGATATGTTTGCAGTCTCCCCATTTCAAAAAGTATCGTTCGCAAACTCTTTTGTGGTTTTTGATCTCGTGTTTTTTCAATAAATTTCAAGATTTTATCATTATTCTGCCCTATATTGTTTGGAACTTTGTCCTCTTTTTTTGACCCTGCTTTCTCTATAAAATCCACCAGCTTTTTCAGAGTTTCTTCCTTTGATGTAAACCAATCTGTTGACCAAAGATGATACATGTTCCAACCCAAGCTTTCTAGAAATGACGGTCGTATCTTGTCCCTGTCCCTTGGAAACCTTGAATTAAGGTACGATGGATCATCACACTCAATTCCGACAATGTATTTGTCTGGTTGTTTTTTATTTACAATTGCAATATGTACTCTATACGCCGCATTTCCGACATAGGTCTCCACTTCATATCCCATCTTTTGAAGGCGGCTTGCCATATTGCTGACAAACTTGCTTTTTTGAATCTCGATCATAAACCCTTCTGGCTTAAGCATTGACATATTTCCTGTTTTGGCGAATTTCATGTAAGTAATTAGCTGTTTCAATCCCTTACTGCTACTTGAACTGTCATCTATCCCCAAGGGATCAAATGAGGCAAATATCCTATTATGGTATCTTGCACGGGTGATTGCAACATTCAACCGCCTTTCTCCCCCTTTCCGATTAATGGGTCCAAAATTCAATGACATCTTCCCATCTCTGTCTGGTCCATAGCCGACTGAAAGAAAAATGAAATCTCTTTCATCTCCCTGCATGTTCTCTAAACTTTTGATTATGATCTCCTCCTCATTCTCTTCCATTAAAGAAAAATAGTATTCCTGCAATTCCCCTTCTTCTTCCAATCTTGTATCAAATAAGTCCTGGATTAATTCCGTTTGCGGCAAATTGAATGCAATGACTCCCAACGAATAATATTCCCCCTTCTCCTTGCAAGATTTCAGATGGGCTATCATGTGATCCACAACTATTTCTGCTTCCTTATGGTTTACCCTCTTTCCACCCTTGTCATAAATCCCATCAACATAGATAAAACGCAATGAGGGTTCATTCCTGCCTTTCCCTTCTCTATAAGGGTCAGGAAATGTCACCAATTGGCTGTCATAATAATGATAATTCGAAAATGTAATCAAATTCTCCCTACGTGACCTATAATGCCATTTAAGCATTGTTTCTGGAATCCCTGCCCCCAAGAATTCCTCTAGAATGCTCTCATAGTGGTAGTATTCCTCATCTTCTTCTTCATCATTGTCCCTCATTGTTCGAAAGAATGACGTGGGTGGCATCTGCTTTTCGTCCCCCACCATAATTACCTGTTTTCCACGGGTAATGGCTCCAATCGCATCCTCTGGCGTCACTTGTGATGCCTCATCAAAAATGACCACATCAAAGAATGAGTTGAATTCATTGCAAGGCAGATATGTCGCAATAGATAATGGGCTCATGAGAAAACATGGGGTCAGACTTGTAATGTAATTCTTGCAAAGGGAAAAAATTTCCCGCAACGGACGTATCCGTCTTTTCTTCAATGTTTCCCTTCTCAAGATTGATTGTTCACTGGTCTTGACTAAATTCATCATCTCTCTTTTCTTCTCTTTTCTCTCCAGCCTGTCAAGTATTATGCGAACTTGATTCATCCTTATCGTCTTCTGATCTCCCTCTCTCATCCACTTAATGAACATATCTTGCTTGTTTGGCACCATTTCCTGAAGGATCTCATCACTTTGGATAATCGACGATATGACATCTTCAAAAACCCTTTTCTTAATGATGGGCTCTAAATTCTCATTCTTTGGTGAATACGTTTCGAAACTGGAGCCGAAATAATCTGAAAGCAACCATTTCGCCTTAAAATGCTTTACCGTATCCATGAAAAAAGACTTCTGATTCAATGCCTCACTCAACAACTCATGGTAGTCTTTGTTCAGTATGGTTTCAACCCTTCTACGTTTCATCAAAACTACATGCTCCTGGAACTCCCTCAAACTCTGTTTTGTCATTTCAATCTCCTGCATCAGTTCTTGACCATTCCGTACGAACCTTTCCATCTCCTTGACAAATTCCTCAACATCATTCAATGCAATTTCCCTTGAAATCGGAAAATAGCCCTCCAATTCATTGAACAATGCATCCATCTCTTGATACAGGTTTAAGTAGCTTTCAAACAGGTTCGACAGTTTCCCAACCCTGTCGAAAAAACTAGGCAATCCCCTCTCTTCCTGAATCCTATACGGTATCCCGATCTTTTCCAAGGAAATGCCTCCCTCTATCCGTTTCAACACCCTTTTTGCCTTTTCCTCGAACTCTGGTTGAAGAAAATTCAATTCCAGTTTTTCAATCCCCAATCTTTCCATCTCATTCTTCAATTTACTAAACACATTCCTCTCAGGAAATACCCTGCGCATATATCTCCAATGACGATAATATGCAGGTTTGAAAAAACGGCTTATCCCTTGGTACTTCTCCTCGTTTTCAATAATCTGGGTGATGTCCGCAACTAATTGCTCTGGCTTAAATGGATTGTCCCTGATAAATTCCAATACCAATTGTGCTGTTTCAACCCTTTTATCCCTCAATTTTTCAACTAAGGGCAAAATCTCACGTAAATCCCCCTGAATGGTTTTGAGCTCTTCCAATAATTGATGATAGTCACCTAGCCTCTCCAAGGAAACAACTGGGAAATCATATGAAACCTCATTTTTGATGCTCCCTCTTATCCCCTCCATTTTCCCATGGATTGTGCAGATTCTATCACTCACAACAATCTTTCTTGGCATCTGCCCCACATCAAAGGCAACCCCGTATTCCCGTTTGAATGCATCAATTGAATTGAGTGTATGCCCCAACCTTTGAAAAAGTGCCTCTAGGCTCTTTACAATTGCCTTTGCATCCATCTCCCTAAAATACTTGATACCCAAATCCTTGAACAAATTTTCCTGATCGTTCACATATCCTGTGCTGGAATAATCCCTTGCCGCCGCAAAAATCGACATCATCTCGGTTTTGCTCCTCGGAACCCGCAAAACCCTTAATTCAAAGTCATCATAGTGCTCCAATTCAGAATACATCCCGATCATGTCATACAATGTCCAATCATCAATCATTCCCCGACGACCAATTCTTTCCAGATATGCCTCCATTTTTTGCATGGTTCTGTCCAATGCCCGATAAATGTCATCACTGATCGGTGGATGGTTCACAGCAAGCCGCTCCACACGCGCTAAAGTATCCAAGACCTCCTTCTTGTTCGACAAATGGGAATGCAACTCAAGACAAAAATGCCCCAAATTCACCTGATCCAACCTTGACTTTACAACTTTCAATGCGGCCATCTTTTGAGACACAAACAGAACACGCTTGTCCCTGGCAATGAACTCTGCAATGATGTTTGCAATTGTCTGGCTCTTCCCAGTTCCCGGCGGTCCGCGAATCACCATTGATTTTCCTTCCAACGCATTGTGAATGGCAATCATCTGGGATGAATCGGCATCCAGCACTATATGCCGACTGTATGACGGCATTCTCACAAGATCCCCCTCAAAGATTTTCTGCAGGACTATAGGTTCCTTCTCAATCATTGCCAACCTGCGGACAATCGGATGGTTGGCAAACACATCCAACTCATCCATTTCCTTGTATAGAGATATTCTACTGAAACTGAAAAGATCCAAAAAAACCTTGTCCATGATCTCCCATTCCCCCATGCCCGGCGCTTTTTCCAGATGCGCCCTTATCTTCTCAACATAGCCACGGTAGGTGTCCCCCTCCATGAATGGCGGTAGCTTAACCCCATAGTCCAACTTCAATCTTTCCGATAATGACTCATTGACCACAGTCTCATCCTCATCCTTTAGTCGCAAGGAATATTGCTGGTATGGACGATTGTACAGCAACTCAACTTGCACAAACACCAACGGAGAGAAGTTTACCTTTCCCTTGTCTGGCTCTTTCCACTTGAGAAGACCAAATGCCAAATACATCACATGAATCCCGCGATCACGCAACATTGTTTGGTTTCTCGCATTCAATCTCTTCAATTGCCGCCTCAAATCTTCATCCATCTGGTTGGTGATCAACGAAAACGGTGGAAGATCACTTCTCAAAGCCTCAACCTTCTGCATGTGTTGTCGCTTGATGTGTTCCCTCCTTTCTTCCTCCTTCAACCCCTCTGTTTCCTCAGGAGTAGGGGAATAGACTGGAATGAACTTCATGCTCTCATCCGCAAGCATCTTTCCGAAAAGAATTTCCGCACTTGGAGCAACAATCTCCACCCTTCTCTTCCGCAACGGATTATAATAAATCTGGGGGTTTCTTCGACTCAAGTCAAGCAAACGGCGTTTCCAATCCCTAAGCTTTTTCAAAAGAACTTGGTAGTTGTCATCCCTCTCAAACATATTCAATAGCTAAACTTGTTCTTCCACAATTAAAAAGTTAGTGCATGCCATCCCTTCTTGGAATGTCCCTCCTTTTGGAAAGGTTAATATGTACCCTGTCCAATGCGCTACAAATGGTAAACATAAGACTCTTCAAAACCAGCGACACGGACGATGTAATCAGGGTGGCAAGGAAGGCTTGGTTCCATACCTATAAGGACATCTTCTCCAAAGAGAAAATTGAAGAGCTTCTCTCAATCTTCTATGACCCAATTCATCTCGTTGAAGGAAACACCCTGAAGCATTCCTTCTGGGTAGCAGAAACAGATGGGAAAATCATTGGCTATGTCACCATTGGTCTGGAAAACGGGGAAATGAAACTGTTCAGGATATACTTGGATCCCGATTACATTGGAATGGGCATCGGCTCAAAACTCCTGCAAACCGCAGAGACATTCATGAGACAACATGGAATAACCAAATACTACCTTGAGGTGCATCCCAAAAACACTCTTGGACTTTCCTTCTACAAACGGAAAGGATTTGTCCAGTCAAGCAGGCAACCCACCGACTGTTCCTCCGAATGTGAACTGGTGCTTGAAAAAACGCTGGATTAATCATCACCCCATTCCCAAATCCCTTTACATGAACTCCTTTGTATTCCTTCAATAATCAACGATCTGCAAAGCATTTTTATTGCGAAAACTCCTTATTTTCCTTATGGGATTGTGGAGTCTTATTGTACAGTTCACAAAGGCAACTGGTGTTTTTGCCATTGCCGGAAAATCCGCAAATTTTGTAAAAGGCATTCCCCATTTATCAAGGGGCAGGAGATCCAATCTGGAACCAAAAGATATGTAGAAAGGGCTGAATATATGCGAAAACTTTCCGAAGATTTCCATGGGGCGACCAAATCAACGTTCAACAAAATGGGGAAAAAGAAATGACGAAGGAGAAGAAAAGCAAGATCAAGGAACGGATTGATGCCCAAAGCTTCGGTCTTGGATACAAAGACGCAATGGAAATGGAGAAAAAAAATCTCGAGAAAGTCAAAAAAGAATATGAGATTGCAAAGAAAATCAACAAGGAAACCAAGGAACTCATAGAAAGGATGAAGAGTTTTGCCAAAGCCAAGAAAAAACTGAAGGGGAGAAGCCGATAATGCGCAGGAAATTTGTGACTGACGAATACCGAAAAGGACAGGAAGCATTCAAGAATTCCAAAGAATATGAGGAAATACTCCAACAGATGGAAGACATGAACCTTGAAATGAACAACGAACTTGACGAAATCGAGGCGCTTATCCAAACTCTCTCAAAAGCAGAAAGGGAAGAGCTCATGAAAAGATTTGAAATGAAACAAGAGCCGAAACAAATGGAACAGAATACGAGGAAATTGATAAAAAAAGATACACTGACATGGTTATCACGCGCCCGCAGGAAATACGAAATCATCTTCTCAAATGTCACAATCGTTGAACATGACAAGTATGTGGAAATCGTCGCTGTAACCGACGACAACTCTGTCAGACAGATGAGAATTAGGGGAAACAAGAATGAGGATCTCCTAAGGGAACAGCTTGCCGAACAGAACATCCGAAAGACCAAGAAGATCGTGAACCGTTAATAATAAGTGGTCGAAAATCTAGCCAAACCTTTCCAAATGCGTTTTTTCAAACCAAACCATGTATATTGGAATTGGACAAGCAAGCAGACTATTAGGTGTCTCCGTCACAACAATGAGGAGGTGGGATAGAAGCAGGAAATTTTCTACAGACAGAAGGAAAC
>WAKA01000010.1 GCA_015523565.1 Candidatus Heimdallarchaeota archaeon
CGATGACGCCATCCAAGCCACCAAGAGGGTCATCGAGAAGACCCAGCGATTGAAAAGAGGACTCATGCAGCAGTTGCTCACCAAGGGAATAGGGCACACCGAGTTCAAGGACAGCCCGCTGGGAAGGATACCAAAGGGGTGGGGGGTGAAAAAGCTTGTCAATCTTTGTAATAATGACGATGGAATAATGACTGGTCCTTTTGGATCTTTGCTTCATTCTTCAGATTATGTTGAGTTTGGGACTCCAATTATCTTGATTCGTAATATCTCGGAAGAGGGAAAAATAATTCTTCCAACTCCATTTGTTACAGATCATGATAGGGATAGATTATCTAAATATGTCCTTTATGAAGGGGATATTGTGATATCAAGAGTAGGTACAATGGGAAGACTTCTCCTAATTTCTCATGTGGAGGAAGGATGGTTGTTTTCTGGACAATGCCTTAGAATACGCCCAAATCAAAACTTAATAAGTCCTGCGTTTTTATTTTATTTCTTAAAAAGCGATTTTATAAAAAATGAATTGATGATGATTTCTGTAGGCTCTACAAGAGTTTCATTAAATTCTGCAATTGTTGGAAGTCTCAAAATTGCAATTCCATCAATGCCTGAACAGCAAAAGATCGTTGCCATTCTTTCATCCGTTGACCAACAAATCCAACAGGACAGGAAGGAACTCAATAAGCTTCAAAGGCTGAAGAAGGGGCTAATGCAACAACTCCTTGCTGGGAAACTGAGAGTGAAAACATGAGGGAATTGTATGCCAAGACAAAGGAAATTATAATTGAAAAAAATTAACACACGTTTTCCATATCCACATATTTCTAGTGAAATTATTTGAGTTGATGATTTTTTCCCTTGTTTTGCGGATGGCAAGAATGTCTCTTTTTGTAAACAAAATTACATTCCCTTGAGGATTATTTTAAGACCACAAGAATGATCGACCAATTGTTTGTCTCATTGGAATGAACGGACGTTAAGTGAAATGCCTGCGATCAGGCTTCTTCAGAGGTTAGGATATGCCTACGTATCTCCAGATCAGTTGGAACTGGAGCGGGGACGGTTACAGGAGCCTGTTGTCATCCCTTGGCTTCAAGCCGCAATCAAGCGGATCAATCCATGGATCTCGGATGAGAATGCACAAAGGGTAATAGACAAGATCACCCGGATGCAGGGTGCCAGTGATATTGAGATCAACCGCAATGTGCACGAGCTTCTTGTCCAGCATCTGTCAGTCAAGCAGGATCTAGGTTCTGGACTACGATCTTATACCGTGAAAATTATCGATTTTGAGAATCCATCCAATAACGAGTTCAATGTGACCAATCAGTACAGGGTCATTGGTTCGAAAAAGGAGATCCGATGTGACATCGTCTGTTTCATCAATGGTCTCCCTGTTGTAGTAATCGAAGCCAAAAATCCGACACTTGCAGGCAGTACCCCAAAGCAGGCAATTAAGCAACTTCACCGGTATCAGGAGAGAGATCGTGGTGCACCCCAGCTCTTCCACTACACACAAGTGCTTATGGCAGTCAATCGCGTGCAGGCATTTGTGGGGACTAATGGTACTCCGCTTCAGCACTTCCTAGAATGGAAGGATCCATATCCTATGACCATCCCCGAAGTGGAGGAACTAATTGGGAGGACTCCAAAAACGCAGGATCTCGCCATTGTCGGAATTCTGGAACCTTCCAACCTTCTTGACATAATCCAGAATTTCATCGTGTTTGAGGTGGTGGATGGGAAACAGGTCAAGAAGGTTCCAAGGTACCAACAGTATCGTGCCGTTAACAAAACCATTCGGAGACTGTTGGATAATTGGGATACAGAAGATAAAGAGGCCATCAAGAGGCGTGGTGGCGTCATCTGGCATACACAGGGTTCTGGAAAGTCCTTGACAATGCTTTTCTTGGCAACCAAGCTGAGGCGGATACCTCAGTTGGCTAACCCGACTGTCATAATAGTCACCGACAGGATTGATCTCGACAGGCAGATAACTGGCACCTTCCAGCGCTGCAATTTTCCAAGCCCCATCTCTGCCACAAGTAGCAGGCATCTAAAGGAGTTGGTTGCACAGATAGGCAGGGTTCATGGGCAGACC
>WAKA01000011.1 GCA_015523565.1 Candidatus Heimdallarchaeota archaeon
ATAGCCTTTTACAGAATAATACCCAAGACCATAGGCATATGAAACAAAAAGTGCGGCTGCGGCCAATGCAGGGGCGCTAAAACTGGTGCCATACCCTTCAAAAAAAGATTGAAGGTCATCACTGATAGGAACCCTATGACCAGGCATGACAAAATCCAATGCCAAGGCATCACCCTCATTGTTTGAACCAAAGCTTTCACAGAAGGGTAAAACAAAGGCATCTTGACACTCATTTGGATGGTCTTTGGCATCTTGCGCCGCACCAGTGTAATAACCCTTTTTGGAATAATAGTCCCAGTCATACCATTTCCCAACATCCTTATGATCAATGGAACCAACACTATATACCTCTTGCAGATAATTAGGAAATTGACTAGATGGCATAGAAACACCAGTGTTCCCACTAGCGGCGATCATAAATACATTATTGGCATAAAGTGTAGAGACGATATTTTCAATATCTTGATCGACAGTAATAAATTGGGCAAGAGATGTAGTAATTATACGCACATTTAGTTGACTGTAATTGTTTTCAATCCATCTCCACAAATCAATATCGTATAGATCAAAACCAGCATCGAGTGCATCGACAAAAACCACCTTGGCTTTCCGTGCGATTGTAGCGATCATGCCCAAAACATTAATACCGTGATCTTGTCCAGGAACATAATTGAGGTCTGCGTCAGTATAAGCGGATAGGTCATCAACGCCAGAACCACCAATTTCACGATAATCCCCGTTTGAATCCTTGGTGACAAACTTCACAATGTCCAGATACATCCCACCAGGATTTGAAGTGTTTTCAATAGCCAACCATTGGTTGATTGACAAACCCCGATCAATCACGAGGATTGTACCCTTATAGTCACCATCAGCAGGAACAAGACCAGTGGGGCATCCAATAAAATCAAACAACTTGTCATTGCATGATGCGACATCCTGGATGCTGATCGAATTTCCATAAAATATGGCATTACTCATAAATCCCATATCCACCCCGGCATTTACTGCAAAGTTCAGGGACGGATTAATCATCAAAACCATAAGCAATAACGTCCGAAATTGCATAAGAGTGTTGGAAAAAAAATATTTAAATCTATCGGTAAAATTAAAGTTTTAGAGAAAAAAACACAAATTAAATTGAAAAAATGGGAATATGGAAAAAAACTGGAAGAACAAGATGGGAAAGTAATAAAGGGTTCAATTCGATGTTTCATGCAATTGAAATGTAAATTCAGGAAAAATAATTTAAAGAGACAGCATAAAAAATTGAAGAATAAGAGAAAAATTGGAAAAAATTTAAGACGATTAATTCATTTATGCCTGACAATTAATTCATTTTCAGATGATCATTGCATTTTTCGAAAGGGATCATACAACGCAACAGCTCATTTTCTGCACGTCAATCTTAAATGATTGAGCCACCCGTTTCAATCCTTCAGACATAGTGGGGAATACATGAACGGTATCAATGATGTCATCAATTGTCAGCCCGTATTTCACAGCAAGGGTTGCCTCGTGAATTAAATCTGCAGCCATGTCAGATACGATGGAGACACCAACAATCACATTTGTCATTGGATCAACCATCATCTTGATCAGACCAGTCTGGTTTTTGAGGGCTTGAGCCTTTGGAATGGTTGAAAGATCAAGGGTTCGGCAATAACAACTGATGTGTGATTTCAGGTATTCCTTTTCAGTATAGCCAACCATTGCCACTTGCGGTGTAGTAAACACAGCCAAAGGAACAGTATTATAATTAATCCATTTTTCATTTTTTAGGAGGGCGTTGTGAGCGGCAAAATATCCTTCTTTTGCGGCAATGGTTTCCAAGAACATATTGCCAGCCACATCCCCAGCAGCATAGATATGTGGCTGTGAAGTTTGCAAGAACTTATTTACATTTATGAAGCCTTTTTCGTCTGTGTCCACACCTATAGTAGAAAGATTCAACCCATCTGTATTGGGAGTGACACCAACAGCAATCAAGATGTGAGAACAGATTATAGGAGGTTGTCCTTCCACCATCACAATTTTTTTCCCGTCACTATCATTTTTTAGTTGGGTAATGGAAGCATTCAGTAGGAATTGTATACCTTCTTCTTCCAAAGAGTTTTGCAATTCAATGGCAATTTCGGGATCAGTGTTTGGAAGAATCTGGGGCATTCGTTCGATAACGGTAACCTCACTTCCAAAATGACGAAATACTTGCGCCATTTCCAATCCAATAGCACCAGCCCCAATAATCACCAAATGTTCAGGAAGGTCTTTTAGATTGAAAATTTCTCTGCTGGTCAATGTTTCAACCTCATCAAGACCTTTAAAGGGGATAATTCGTGGGCGAGACCCAGTTGAAATGACAAATTTCTTGCCAGAATATTTTGTGCCGTTCACTTCAATTTCAGTGGGGCTCACAAATTTTGCATGACCCTCAACATAAGAGAAGTTTGAGAAAGAAGATGAAACATCGATATAATTAGATTTTCGGAGTTGCAACACCATTTTTCGGACTTCATCCATAGCTTCAGGAAATTTGAAGGAGGACACACAAGCTCCGTCAACAGAGTCATACCTAGATTTTGATCCATAATAATAGTTGTTTGACATTTCGATGAGAATTTTGGAAGGCACACAACCAACATTTACACAGGTTCCTCCGATTGGCAATCCTCCATTGACCATCAGGGTACGGGCACCCAATTCAGAAGCACGGGTGGCTGCAGAAAATCCTGCGGCACCACCACCAACAATAATGAGGTCATATTCAGAGGGGTCGCAGGTTTTGCATTCAGACATAACCTTTTTTTCGAGAGCAAAGTATTTTGATACTATGTTATAAAAACCATAAAACAAGAGTCATTTTTTTATTGGTTTTGTAATAAAGATATGGGAAAACTATAATTTGAACATGACAAATAACATAAGAATAGCTGAGCAAAGCTTTAAGAATTGAAAAATTGTTTATGGGCTACCTTAAAGGGGAAAATTTCCCAAAAGGGAATGTGAAAAGAATGGAATATGGAAATGGAGAGATAGAATTAGTTAATCAGTTAGATTTCCAAGAGGAAGTTGTCATCGGCTTTCAAGAAAAGGCAGAAATTCAAGAAGATGAAGGAGAAACTGAAAGAAAAGACAAGAAAAAGTACGTAGCGTTTGCTGTAATGGCCTGCTGTTCTGCACTCTCCCCCCCAGTGGCAATCACAGGAATTGTTATAGGGGTAATTGCATATCTAGTGAACAAAATTAAGAAAGCATTAAACCATCAAAGGATTAACCACATAGGATCTACTTAAAAAAATCAGGGATATATCTGTAGATCATTGTCATCAATAATTTTCCCATAGAAATAGTGATTGAGTTGATTATATGTGTACGCCATCTTGATCATTAAGTTGAAAGCAATATTGAGAAAGGATCAGATATTTTGGGAACATGCCAACAGGTTTGGGAAAGATCCACTTAGCTGCTTTTGATTCTTCAAAATACCAAAAGGTTCTCTTCCTCGCGCATAGAAAGAAAATTCTTCGACAAGCACGCAATGTATTTGATGAGGTGCGAGGATTTGGAAAACAACTTTTATTTTCAGAGGGATGGTACACTAAAGATATTGCAAACTGTCTTTTTGCCATTGTTCAGAAAATGTCCCGGAAAAATGTTCTGGAACGTTTTGAAAAGGATTTCTTTGACTACATCATTGTTGATTCCATCACTCCAAAGCCAAAAGCTATGAAAAGATAATTGAGCACTTTGAACCCCAATTCTTTCTGGGTCTCACTGCAACCCCCTATAGAATGGATAACAAGGATATCTTCGAGCCTTGCGACAGAAATGCCCCTTGCATATGTGTTTGGAAATGTAAAAACGGAAAATGTAACAAATAACATGTAAGCTATATTTTGAATTCATCCAATTCATTCATAAAAAATAGATTGTTGTTTTTTTTCCGAACCAAGAAAATCATTGCAAAAGAAACTAAGGACAAAGAAGGAAAAGAGGATGAATTGGACAAGGTTGATAGGCTGTCAAATTTCCCATCAGGATATAACTCACCAGCGTAAAATTGATAGCTTTCAAAGACAAATTTTGCATTGCCCTCTCCCTCATAGAAAAAGAGTATTGATGAATTTTCGGGATTGAAGTCGGGATAGGGGATTTCTGGGGCAATGTATTTTTTAGATACCAGAAAACTATAAAATAAGCGGGTATGGGAAAGAAATCCGTTAACAGTCACCTGTATCATTGATGCGATTTCCATATGGTTTTTGTCTAGTTTCCTTGCATAAAATGATTCATTGCTTGTATTGGGAAGATGAGAGGGGACGCTTTCTATCAAAGAATACCCTTGGAGATAGTCAGAGTAATCGTCATATTCATCAATGTCTGTATTTGACATAAGCAAGATTGTCAGTACCCCATTTGCAGAGACATTGAATAGTTCCACGGCAACAGTTGCAGAGATAAGCATTTGTGGAACTATATCCTTGTAATGGTTTCTGGATGCAAGTTGTACTGCTTTCGGACGGATGCCATAATACTTGAAGTTGTCTTGCTCAATTTTAATGGTCATCTGGGCAGTGGCATTGCCTTCATAGTAAATGGCAAACAATCCCGATTTAATGCCACTGCCAGGTCTTAGGGACAGATTTACAACCGTTTGGCTCCCATTCAATTTAAACGGGAAAATGAGTGTAAAATTGCCATCGTCACCCAATTCATCCCACCATCTCCCATTCCATTGGTCATCGGAAATCCCTTCGTCGGAGACGTTATAAGGCAATTTCTTGAAATACCTGTCGACAACATCTTCAATATGTTCTGGGACAGTCACGTTCCTTTCTGCAAAATTTACCAAATAGAATTGACCTTGCACGGTCGAATCCGAAATGTATAGCCTATTGGGGGGAAACATGCTGTATTCTGTAAGAAAGGCATATTTAGAGGCATTGACCCAGATAGAGTAAGGATTTCCTGAATGGATGCGGATCTGAGTTGGCGAGAGCAAAACAAAACGATCCACATCTTGAAGCTCCAAACCAGCAGATACAGGAACCATCAAGGAAATCAGAACCGTAAAGGCAAATAGTTTTTTCATCATAGATAGAAACCTCCAGATGCACCGCCACCAGTTGATTGGTTTGGGGCTTCCACAAACCCTTTTGTAAAGGCAAGCGGATATAAATCATTCAGCGTAAACCAACCCCATCCCATTTTTTGATCCCAAGCACTTTGTGAGGAAATAGTTTTGAGCCAATCATCAATTTGGTCGGGTGACGGATAAACTATTGGGCAATCAGGATTTTTTGACATCCAGCCAATTTTGTATGCATACAAAAACACTAGAATCATAGCAGCAAAATATGGTGTGGAATAGCTGGTGCCTACGCCATATACTGCATGTATACCTTCGTTGTAGGTATTTGTATAAATTGGAACGCCATTTCCAGGGAGAACAAAGGACGTCCCTGCAGCGATGGAATTCGCACCATATGAAGAGCAAAGAGTTAATGGGGCATCAGGACAGTTATGCAAGCCATACTCGGATGTTCCACTGAATTGCCATTTTGCAGAATAATAGTCCCAATCATAAATATCAAGAGGCTTCCCGTCGATATAAACCGTATAGAGATATTTTTTCCTGTCTTCATGGTCAACTGACCCAATGCTTCTAAATTCAGTTCGGTTTACAGGGAAATTGGGGTTCATTGTTCCTGAATTGCCAACGCTTGTTATTAAATACACCCCTTTCTGCAAAACATTTTGAAATTTACCAGTGTTATATATCCCCCTGATATCACCTATCGAAAGAAACAGGACTTTCGCGGCATATTGATCTACTTTTTCAAGAATTAAATTCACAAGGGCGTCACTGTCCAATTTGTATCCCGCGTCATAATCAACTCTTTTAGAATATTTATCAACATCAATAAAAATAACTTGTGCACCACGAGCGATGGTCATTAAAGCACTTAAAACCTCAAATGAATGATGAGTAGTATAATCCCATGTTCCCAAATCACCATCATCATATGTAACCTTCCAGAAGCAATTGAAAATAATTGGCTTGTTCCCTTCGAATTCATGGGATCATAGATGACATTGTTGACTATACCCAAATCACTTGGAAACGGTCAAAGGGATATGATACACAAGAACTGACTGTTGCATTGACTCGTGAAGAACGGGCATCATCTGTTCTTAAGGAATATCGAGAAATCAGCAAACGACCACCATTGGCATTCTGAGTCTCAATTGAACACTCAAACTACATGACACCTTTCAATGGGAATCCCAAAATAACACCACACGAAGCAGTGAAATCGGAAAAATAATCTGTGAAGACCCAAGATATAATAATTACGAAAAATTGCTTTTTGTTAGACTCAAGAAAAATGATCAATTATTCAAATACAATTACTTCATTATTGGTTCAGTTAGCCTTATCGCCCATACAGGTGAGAAACCAATTTCCGTCAAATGGAGATTGAACCAACCAATTCCAGAATATCTTCACAAATATTTCACTGATGCAACCTTCAGAGCATATAGTATCCCTGAAGAAATCCAAATGCTTGAAGGGGTTGAGTACGTTTCCTAAAATCAAAACTTGAAGGGAAACACCATCAATAATTTGATATTTTAGATTAAGGCGCACATCCATCATTACAAAACATTGTGCATTTTATCCATATCGTTGCAGACTTACACAATGAACCTTTGTCAAAATTTATTAGACATGACATCAATAGGCAATTCGGAGGAATTAACTCCAAATATGAGGCTATAGCTCAGCTTGGAAGAGCGCCTCCCTTCTAACTGAAAAAGGTGGTTAGGAGGAAGTCGTGGGTTCAAATCCCACTAGCCTCGTTTTTGGATAAGAGTAGAGGATATGATGTGACATTTACCTAAAATAGGGATCTGTTTTGCAATGAACATCAGTTCATTGATTTTTGCTTATGTGATATTTTAGGGAATAAATCTCAGAAAAGTAGATTACTGATACGCACTATTATTTTTTGGGATCTCGCCCTAGTTTTTGGGAGAAAACCTTATTAATGACGAGATCGTAATATAACTTGCAGCCACCTGATCTTTTTTTAGGTGGTTGCCTCCCTCCCCCCATGAATAATTTTTGTAAATTAAAATTGCAGAAATAGTAAAAAAATATCTTTTTATGAAAAGATGGCGAGAATATATAATTATGGAATAAAGCATTATTTCATTTTTCAGCCAATTTACACATCGTTTCAGAACATTATTTTTAATAAACAATAATCCCAACAACCCAAGCAATGATAAGCTTGAACTTGATTTGGATGATTGCAAATTCCCATTGCACATCCAATTTGTAGTATATGATTGACCATGTGAGAAAAAATGCAAGAAGAAGAATGTTGAAGGGGATAACAAGAAAAGCAAAGGTTATTTAAGTTACAAATCTAAATATGTTTAAAGAGGAGACCTAAAGTGGTACGTGACTTAATAGGTTGGCTTGTAGGTGGCAAAAGTAAAAAATCTAGTCGAGAGCAAATAACAAACTTGAAACTAGTATCAAAGCGGCTTGCACGATCACAAAGGAAGCTTGAAAGCAAACAGAGGCAGGCAGAACGAAAGATCAAGCAGGCATTGCAAAAGGGAGATATGGAAGCGGCACGAATGTATGCCAATGATGTAGTTCGTGCCAAGAAATGGGCAAGAGGATATCAAAGCCTAATTTCGAAGATAGATGGTTTGATGTTCAAGCTTGAAAGAACGGATGCAGTTCAATCCTTAGCTGGAGAAATGAAGGGAATTGCTACGAGTCTGAGAGAGGCAAGCGCGGCGTTGAAGATGCAAGGACTTGATGATGTCATTGCAGACATGGAAGAGGCAATGGAAGAGGTGGAGATTTCCAGCGAGGTCATGGAGGATTCAGTGGAAGGCTTGTTTACCAGTGACATTGATGAAGGAGAGGTTGACAATCTCCTTGCAGAATATGGAGCAGAGGTTGGCATAAGTGCATCAAGTGGTTTACCGACACCTATTGCGACCTCAAAGGTTTCCGATCTTGAGAAAGAGATTGAGGAATTACGAAAAGACGATTAGGTGATGGATGATGGGAAAGCTTAAGGATTGGTTATTTGGGAAAGACAAAAAATCAACGAAAAATAAAGAGGCAGAAGCCATTGCATTGTTGAAGAAACGTTTGAACAAGTATGAAATAGAATCAAGGAATCTTCAACAGAAGGCGGATGAACAAAAGGCATTGGCCAAGAAAATGCTGGCGTCAGGCAATAAGGCAGGGGCACGACAGGCATTGATGCGAAGCAAATTGTATATGCAAAAGTATAACAATACACAGAACCTGATGTTAAATCTCCATACACAGATTGAAACAATAAGCACTGCAAAAGAAACCGTTGAAACAGTCAAAGCATTGAAAGTAGGCAGTGATGTTGTTGAAACATCCCTTGGGGAGATTTCAGAATTGGATGCAGACAGGGTGATGGTTGAACTTGAAGAGCAACGTGACAGGCTGGGAGTATTGAATGAAGCATTATCAGACATTTCAGGATTGGAGATGGATCTTGAGGATGATTTTGCAGATAGCATTGATAACGAACTGGCACAATTGGAACTCGAAATGGAGGCGGAAAAGCATGGTACCTTACCAGAGGTGGGAGCCAGTCCAGTAACCACCACCTCAGTAACAGAAAGCAAAGAAGAAGAAAAGGAGACAAAAGAAAGTTCAGAAGAAAGCTCAAATTTGGAAGATGAATTAGAAGCTTTGAAAAAGGAATTAGAGGGAAAATAGAAAAATAGACAATTCAAGACTTATTGTTTTGTGAAAGTCTTTTAATTAAGTCTTCAAGTAAGAGGTTTGAAGCAACATTCCATGTAGTTTTGTGAAGCAAGAGCAGTTCTGCAATATCATCACCAACATATAGGATTTCAGAAGAGATTGTTGACAAGACGCGATTCCGTAATGCCTTAAGTATTCGATTTTTCTTGGCATTCATCAAAGTGCCAGTTGCAACCAGCTTCTCTTTTCGTTTCTGAATTGAATCAAGAAGGGTCGGGATACCAGTCCCATTTGTTGCGATGACCTTGATGATCGGGGGAATGGGGTTTTCAGAGGGAATAAGAGTCAGCATTGAATGGAGTTGATTTGCAAGACGTTCAGCATTTGGCATGTCGCTTTTGTTGATTACAAAAATATCTGCAATTTCCATGATGCCTGCTTTTATATGTTGAATGCTGTCCCCCAATCCAGGCACAACAACAACAATGGTTGTATCACAGAGTTCTGCAATTTCCACTTCACTTTGACCGGCACCAACAGTTTCTACAATTATTGTGTCAAACCCAAAATGTTCATAGAGGAAGAGGACTTCAAGAGTGACAGCGGCAACACCGCCCAAATGCCCCCTAGAACCCATACTTCGCATGTAGAAATTTTCCTTAAGTGTCTGGTCAAGCATTCTAATTCTGTCCCCCAATACAGCCCCTCCAGAAAATGGACTGGAAGGATCGACTGCAATGACACCAACCTTGTGATTGTTTTTCAGGAGCATCTCCACCATTTTATTGACCAATGTAGATTTTCCTGCTCCAGGCGGACCAGTAATCCCAATGATATGGGCTTTAGAGTCATTTAAAACGCCAAGTGAATTTAGCAGGGCATTTCCTTCATCAGTTTGGTTTTCAATAAGGGTGATTGCTCTGGCAAGTGCCCTTTTGTCCCCCTCCTTGATTCGTTTTGCCAAAGACTTGATTTTATCCACAGGATTATTTTGAAACTGCCTTCTTAAGGAATTTTCTATTAGCAGGACGTTTCTGATTGTTTTGCTTGTTTCTTTCGCAATTTAGGTCAGGGCAAAATATCCAAGGTCTTTTTCCATTCATGATTTTTAACAAAGGAAGACCACAGAAGGTACAAGTTTGGGAAGTCCGTAATATTTTTCCTTTTTGAGGCAATGGAAATGTAACATTGCAACTTTTATCTTTAAAGTAACTGGAACATCCAATAAACCTTTTCCCGCTAGCGCGTGAGCTAACAATGCTGAGTGTTCCTGTTTTGCACACTGGGCAAGATCCCAATTCCAACGCTTCACGGTTTTGTTGCATTAATTCCCTTGCAATAATTGAACCAATTTCAAGTTCATTTTGTTGGAGTTCAGACAGTATGGTATGAAGAATTTCAATTCCTTGAAAGACTGCGTCCTTTAAAGTCAGCGAATTTCCGTTACTGAGGGATCCATTGATGGTCTGTTCAATTTGGTCACCCATTGCTTCCACTTCCCTGGACAATTCAACTGAGAGAACCTGTGGAGAATAGTCAAGAAGGACATCATGAACAATTTTCCCCAATCGAGTTATTTTCAAGGGAGTTCCTTCAATATATTTTCGATTTATGAGAACTTGAATGGTTTCTGCTCTTGTAGCCTTGGTACCGATACCTGCATTTTCCATTTCCTTTAAGAGAGAAGCCTCATTGTAATAGGGTGGAGGAGAAGTGAATTTTTTAGTGTAGTCAAATTTGGTAAGAGGATAAACATCACCCACTTTTACAGGAGGAAGAGGTTTAAAGGTAGGCACTCCATATGGCATGGCCAAGTTCCACCAGCCATTGTGGATGATTCTTTTGCCAGATAGGGTTAATTTGACATTTTTAACAGAGAATGTTATTTTTGTGTTTTCCACTTGGGCAGGGGATCCAAATGTTGCAAAGTAACGTTTGACAACGAGGTCGTAGATTTTTTCTGCATCAGCAGTCAATTTGGAGGGAGCCTGACCAGTTGGGTGAATGGCAGGATGTGCAGGGTCAGTTTTGGAACCTTGTTGTGGTTTTAGATTTTTATTCAGAAGTTTTTGGATATCAGGCTTAAGCTCTGCAAATTTTTTTTGTCTAATAAGACCTTTGAGGATATTGGCATGGTCAGTATTTGGAGGGTATTTCTGACTGGATGTACGTGGGTAGGAAATTGCAGCGTTAAGATACAATTGTTCAGCGGCATCAAGTGCACGGCGAGGAGTGATTTTGAAGTATCTGTAAGCATCACTTTGCAATTCAGAAAGGTTGTATGGAGGGGGTGGAGGAATTGATTTTTTGGTCTTCACGACATCGGAAACCTCTGCGGAAGGGGAGAAATTTTCCTCAATAATGGATTTAGCCCTTTCTAGTGTTTGAATTTGTGCAGGTGAATAATTAATTTGGAATAAGTTGTTCTTGATTTTAACTTCCGCTTCAATTTTGAAGTAAGGGATTGGAACAAAAGTATCTATTTCAAGCATCCGGTTAGCGACAAAAGACAGAGTTGGTCCCTGAACCCGTCCGATTGAAAGGGTTTGGTATCTGCCCGCGGCATTTTTGAGACTGAGAATCAGTGCGCGGGAAAGATTTATTCCCCATAGCCAATCAAGATAATGGCGCATGAGCCCCCGTTGATACATCCCAAAGTTGATTCCGTTTTTGTTTGTAAGCGTTTTTGAGAGTGCATTGGTAATTTCTTTTTTTGTCAATGATGAAAATTTCATTCGGAGTATATTTTCAAGAGGTACATCAACCAATTCGGAAAATGTTACACCGCCAATTACTTCCCCTTCTTGATCGTAGTCGGTCATGATAAGCAAGCGTTTGGCTTTGCCAGCTAATGCTCGAATTGCCTCTACAGTGGCTTCCATTCTTTTTTCATGTTTCGTAAGAGATTTTCTTTTGGCTTTTGTATAGGATACAGGAACCCATTTATAATCATAAGTCGGATATGTCCACCCTATGCCATTTTGAATTAAGGTAAAAAGATGACCAAGAGCAGGAATTATAATGATATAATGATCTTCAAACGTCGTGCTATAAACTTCAATATCTTGGAG
>WAKA01000012.1 GCA_015523565.1 Candidatus Heimdallarchaeota archaeon
ACTTATGCATATGTTCTCTGAATTTTTCTCTTTGGGGATTTGGTATATGAATTCCGTCAGATAGGCCCTATACACGTTTTTCTGAAGAGCAGATGGCAAGCCCTTACTTGGCTTCTTGAGGCACGGGTTATCTGTTTTTGCTTTCCCATACGCGGACTGGGTTAATGGATTGTTTGGGAAAATCATAAATGAAGCTTTTGTTGCTGCATTCCGTTCCGCAAATTTTGTTCCCAGTGTATCTTGTCCACCAATTGACCTGAACACGTCGATAAGGTCTCCGAGTGTCACTTCATGCACTTCCTTCTTTTGGATGGCGGAAACTGCAATGAGTCCAGCGTCAACAAACGGATTGCCAGAAAACGCTATTGGCAAAGAGTAATCATTTTTGAGAGATTCTAGGCGTTCCTTGATTTGCTCATCAAATTTTTGGTCATTGCAAAAATCATAATTGGGCATATTTCTGTTCACAACACTCCCTCCAAAAATTTCATAATTTCATTCTTGATTTCACCTGGACTGGTCACCTTTATTTCCAAGATTCCTGTTTTTGTCCTGACCTTTTCATTCTGTAATTTTTTGAGGCTTTCTTCATCAGTGATTGGGATTCCTGACCTGTATCCTATAAAAACTGGACTTCTGAATGTGTGTCCTCTTGAAGCAACAAGATCACGTATCTTCTGCACATCTATCGTGAGATTTTCCTGGGTAGATAAAAGGAAGCTTCCAAATGGTGCCATGCCGTCTGAAACGGTGCATAATAGGACTTTTGGTGTAAAATCGACCATGAATTGGCTGGCTTTCGGTGGATAAGTCAATCCCATGATGGAATCAAACAAAAGTTTCACAGCTTCCTTGACTCTTTCTTCTCGGTCGCTGATCACGTATTTTCCTTCCTCAACCTTGACAATCTGTGCCTTATTTCCCTTAAGCATTTCCTCAGACATCTCTATCATGTCAGCAGAATTTTGAAATACTCCAATTCTGTCTATATCCAGAGCAAGATTCCCGAAAAACCATCCTGAAGAGAATTCCGTTGAGTATGGCAATGGAGTGTCATCTTGGAGATGCAGGAATCCCTTTTCCGTCGATACATTGCTTTCCAGTGCGACTAGGTTGGAAAGCGCAAGGGGTGCAATCCTGTTTGCACTCACCACTTTGTATCTAAGAGGGTTGTCCTGTTCTGGGGGTTTATTGAATGGATGGCTGTATCCGAAGAGGTCATCTTCGAGAAATGCTATCGGATCCAACACATCTTTCCCTTTACCATTTAACCTGTCATAATAAGAGGGTTCATTTTTCAGGAAAGCAAAAGTGTCCCGCAACAGCTTTTTCCATGCTTGTGCAGACATGTAAGGGTATTGGGTTCCCCTCATTTGATACTTCTTGACTTCTGTTACAGGATATTTTCCTGAAGAGGCTCCAGCTCCGTTCAAGAACCCCCCTTGGAGGTTGTACAAAATCATGCAACTTATTATCACAAAACTCCCTGAATTATAGTATCATGTAAAATATATAAACTTGTTGCACTTTTTTGAAAGTGAAAAGTCTGTGCGAAAAACTTATTTAGTTAAAACTCCTAATTTACTATAACCTCATAATTTGGTTTCACCTCTTTTTAAGGGGGAGGTATCATGGACAAGTTCAACAGGTCTTTCCGTGGATTTTCATATTTTTTCGAGGATACGAGACTCAAGCTTGTACTTTGGCTTGAAAACTATTGGGGAGAATATTTCCCAGTTGATGTGCTTTCACTCAAAAAATTAAGAACTGGGGAATACGTCTGCAAGGTTTGCAATAACTATGCAGACAGTCTTGAAGATGGGTATTGTGCAGACTGCTTCGAATTGGACGAACAGCACCAAATCTGGCTCAATTGTCTTTACAACAAAAAAGAATCATTCATCAACACGATTGGGTGCACTAGGGCAGATCCTGCATGCGGAATTCCTGCTCATCTCTCCAAATGCTATACGCGGTATTTTCTTTATCTTGGGAGGATTGGGTCACTCATCAAGGTTGGTATCACACGAAAGGGCAGGCTGGGTGGCTTTTGGGGAAGGTTTCTGGAACAGGGCTTGAACGAGGCTATTCTTGTGGACTCACTGGAAAACCTTCCGTTGACCAGTAAGGAGGAGAAGTGGTTTAAGGATCTTGGTTTTCCCGATTCAATCAAGCATGAGGAGAAAGTGGAACAACTTCTCCAACGGAAACATAAAAAATTGGACATTGGTCAAATGCAGGTTGAAACTGCCGAGAAAGAAATGACCACATATCTTTTCAGTCCCGACCTTTACAGTGAACAATTGTTGTCTGAATTTCCACATGATCTTTGGAACGAGAGATTTCCGACCAAAAAGATAAGACACTTCCTAGTCTTTCCTGATGTTGGCTATTCGGGGCTAAAGTCCTCCAAATTGTCTCTTAAGGGGAAGATCTGTTGGTTTCAAGGTTCATTAGTCGTTTCAAGCTATAGGCAGGAATACTTTATGACCAATCTCAAGGATCTCCTTCACCGTGAAATCACCGAATTGAGGAGGATATGAATGATGGTTACAATAGTGATCACAGAAACTGGCTCCAAGCTCCAAATCAAGAAAAACAGATTTCTCATAACGCATGGGTACTCAAGGAAGCCTGTATCTGAAATTCCGATCGATGTTGTTGATCAAATCATTTCGGAAACAAGTTGCACAATTACCGCCCAGGCAATGGCGGCATTGTCAGCCCATGCAATCCCATTCGTTTGGGTAGGTCCTGAAAACAGAAGCCTTTATGTTCTTCCAACCTATCAGAACGGATTGGCGGCTCTCAGGCGTAAGCAATATGCGGCGATGGAAAACAAGCAAGGGGTACACATTGCCAAGCAGATAGTCACTTATAACATCAAAAACAGAATTGCAACATTGTCGAAATGGAACAAAAGATATGACGTCAATCTCAAGGACAATCTGAGGCAGATCCGAAGCTTCCTTAAAAATCCTCCTTCCCTTTCAGATTCAATAGAGGAGTGCAGGAACCAGCTTATGGCATATGAGGCGAAGGCGGCAAAGGAATATTGGAAGGCCTTTGGTCTGGTTGTAGAGCATCATGGTTGGCCGTTCAATGGACGAACTAAAAGACCTGCAAAAGACGCCACGAATTCCCTTCTTAATTATGGCTATGCAATCCTAGAAGGACAGACGTTGGGTGCGGTAAGCATTACGGGACTTGATATCTATGCTGGCTTTCTCCATACTGATCGTTCGGGCAGGACTTCCCTGCTCCAGGATATCAAGGAAGAATTTAGGCAGGTTCTTGTCGATGAGGGGTTGATGGAGCTAATATCCCAAATGGATTATGAGCCCAATTTCTTTGAAAAAGAAGGGTCTGACATCCGCATTGGATCTGAAATCAAAAGGGAATGGGTGATGACTATCTTCAACCGATTGGAAACTGAATTCGGCAAACATACCCTGCGTAGGCATATCATCAAACAGGGAAGGGCCTTGGCAAATTACCTGATGGGCAAGAGAAAAACCTACTCTCCATTCAAAAACAAGGTGAATTACCCATGACGATGCAAATAATCTCCTATGACATCCCTGATGATTCCCTTCGACAACAAGTGTCTGAAACTCTCAAAACATATGGCATGGTTCGCCTCCAATATTCCGTCTTCAACGGGTTGCTGCCAAAATCAAAACTCAAGGATCTTGTGCGGGAGCTTGAGGATCTTGTCAAGGATGAAATTGCCGACATCTTGATTTTTGAGTTATGTGAAGCTTGCCAGAAAAACACGTTCTCTATTTATTCTGGTTCTCCAGAAGAAACCCTCGATGATCAAGGCAACAAGACTGAAGAACCCCCCAAAAAGAAGGATAAGCAAAAGAGCAAGAAAGGGTTGGAAACTCCTCCTGAAAAAGGAAAGGGGGTTGTTGTACTTTGAAGATTTTCGCCGAGGAGCTTAGGCAATTCATTTATTGCCCAAGAATCCCGTTTCTGAGGCACAACTTCGGAACACGGACTTCAACCTACAGCATGAAAAAAGGAGAAACTTACCATCAAGTCAAAACAAAAAGGAAATATCAACTCAAAGACTGTCAAACCCATTACCAACACTATGTAGAATCAATAACTCTCGATATTGCGGCAGTGCCTGATCTCATTCTTGTTTATGATGATCATGTCATTGTAATTGAACACAAGAGATTCCTTTTGGGGAAACCTCATTTTTCAGTCATCTCCCAGGCAATTGTTGGTGGTCTGTGTGCAGAAGAACAATTCGGTCTCCCATTAAAGGAAGTAAGAATTGTTGGCTTTAATGGCATAACGTACAAAATAATTGTGTCTTCCCAACTCAGAGACGAGGTCGTGTCTGCCATAAGGGAATTGCGAAATTCCTTGGTGGAAAATACACCTCCCAATCCAATCAAGAACAAGAAAAAATGTCATGCATGTGAATATCAGAATATATGTTGGACAATTTAATTACATGTTGACAAAAATGGGATCAAACAAATTAAGACCTAAACAATGGTTGATTAATCCGTATAGCATAATGGATTTTCTCTTTTATGAGGGCAGATAAGCCTGCCATGCGAATTTGTACAATCTTCTTCTCAATGCATTATATTTCATTACCATTTTTTCAGACCAGTTGTTGGGATTATCCTTAAGAAATTGATATAATGTATCAACCTTGCCCTTTTCACTTGTTTGGATCCCCCATTCTTTTTCCAGAAAGGGATAATGGACTGTGGATTCTGCAATCATTCCAGAGTTTCTTGCGTTTCGGATATTTCTTTTGATATGGTCATTGATTTCGCTATGGAAATCACTGCTTGAATCATGGTCATAAATCACATAAAAGGGAATCTTTGCATGCATAAGTAATCTTGTGAAAAAAGGCATGGCAAACTTACCTCCTGTGGTAATCATTTGACATCCCAGTTCATCAAAATTCATTGTCTTGCTGATTTTTCGGTTAATGTTTTCGTCTCCTACATTTCTGATGGGG
>WAKA01000013.1 GCA_015523565.1 Candidatus Heimdallarchaeota archaeon
ATTATATGGACTCCCATGCATGAAGCTCTCATTGTTTTTAATACAATCATAATCTCTTTCCTTTTTTTTCTCACAATGAAATTTTTTGAGTTCTGGAAAAGGACGGGGGTCTCGGATTTTTTGATTATGACTGGTATCTTTGGATTTGGTTTTTTAGCGGTATTTTCAAACAATGTTTCATTATTAATGCCAAATTCTGCATTTTGGTTTCAAATGACAACATTCTCTTTCAATACTGTTGCCCTGTTTTATGTTTTATTTTCCCTTAACCTGAAAAAAATTCGATTTCGGAAAGTTATTCTCTTCATTGCTTTGGGATGGTATTTTTTATTGGCATTTTTGTTGATATTCTGGAAGGTTTTTCCTCAACCAGATAATGCAAATGTGTTGTTCATTTTTGACAACCTCCCAAATACCCGTGGGGATGCCCATCCCAATGGCGCAGGTTTAAGTACCAGTTGGAATGGAATAAACACCATTATCTATAGCACTAGCCATCAACTTTTGGGTATCCTTTTTTGGTTTCTTGCTTCACTTGTTTTTCTTTACCAAACAACAATGGTTGAACTTCCTGCGCATCAATCCCCTGAAATCACCTCTCGATTATCCGCAGTGAAGTTTCGATATGTTGCAGTAAGTTTCTTCTTAATTGCTTGGGTACTAACCCTATTTCCTTTCCCTGTTATGGGCTCTTTTTCTAATGGTATCGTACTTGGCGGGAAGATTTTTGTTATTGCAGGTCATCTTTTATTGGCCACAACTGTTTTAAATTACCCTGAATCATTGGTTTTCACAAAATACCAATTCCCACGGACATTTCGAAAAATTGCCAATAAACTTATGGAACCATATCATCCCTCTATTTCAAAAAACTATTTTTCCACTGTGGTTTCAATTATCAGTACCTTCAATTTGGATGGGCTTTCTGGACATGACATTTCATTACAAGACACTGAGGAACCTTTTAGTTTCTATATAGCAAAATCAAGCTTGATCCGCTACCAACAGAGTTTTCAGGAAGGGTTTAATGCCACCCTTGTTTCCAATTTCCTTGCTGCGTTTTCCAGTTTTTCAGATGAGGTTTTTGAACCTGGATCTGGAGACAATATCCAACAGACAAGAAACGGTAGCTACGAGGTTTTTGTCTTAATCAAAAATGGTCTGATGTTCTCCTATATATACAAGGGCATGAGTCTCCTGCTTCATACAAAAATGAAACGGGTCTCTGAAATGCTGTTGGCAATTCCAGAAATCAACTCATACCTATATTCTGAAAAAGCAGAATTAAATTTTGAAATAAATGGCATGATTAAAAATATTGTTGATAATGTCTTGACTTATGGTTCAATTCAAATCTGAAAATCTTTCTGTTACCAATAATGTTGCGTTTACAAATTTTTGGACGAATGTACAGGTTTTCAAGCGATTTACATTAATTGGTGATTTTTTTTATTGATCTTGCCTTGACTTTTATCCTTGTTTTCTTTTCTTTTTCAAATATCTTTGCAAGAAACTGCCCTGTATAGGATTCCCTGACTTTTGCCACCTGTTCAGGTGTACCTTGTGCAACAATCCTTCCCCCCTGTTCTCCGCCATCAGGTCCCAAATCAATAATATGATCTGCATTCTTGATGATATCCAGATTGTGTTCGATTGTAATGATGGTATTCCCCTTGTCAACCAATTTGTGTAGTACCTCTAGAAGTTTTTTGACATCATGCATATGGAGTCCTGTGCTTGGTTCGTCCAACATTATCAATGTTTTCCCTGTTGCCCGTTTTGAAAGTTCCCTTGACAGCTTTATTCTTTGGGATTCTCCACCAGAAAGGGTTGTCGCCGATTGTCCCAATCTTAAGTATCCACACCCGACAGCTTGCAAAGTGGATAATATCCTCTTGATTTTGGGGATATTCTGGAAAAAATCTGCGGCCTCATCAATTGACATTTCCAATACATCTGCGATAGATTTCCCTTTGTATTTTATCTCTAGTGTCTCCTTATTGAAACGTTTCCCACGGCAAACTTCACAATCCACATATACATCTGAAAGAAAGCTCATCTCTATTTTGTTATAGCCGTTCCCTTGACATGCCTCACATCTCCCCCCCTTGACATTAAATGAAAATCTCCCTGGTTTGTATCCCCTGACTTTTGCATCTGGAAGATTGGCAAAGAGGTTCCTGATTTCATCAAAGACTTTTGTATATGTGGCTGGGTTACTTCTAGGTGTCTTTCCTATTGGTCTTTGATCTATCATGATGACCTTATCCAATTCCTCAATGTTCTCGATTTTTTTATGTTTGCCTGCACGGTCTGTTGCCCTGTTAAACTGCCTTGCAAGCTCTTTCCAGAGTATGCCGTTTATCAAGCTTGATTTTCCGCTTCCCGATACTCCAGTAACAACAATGAACTTTCCAAGAGGGATTTCGACATCGATGTTCTTCAAGTTGTTATGCTGTGCGCCCCGTATCCAAAGGGATTTCCCAGTTCCCTTTCTTCTTCTTTTTGGAATTGGGATGCTTAATTCCCCTCTCAAGTATTTGCCTGTCAGTGATGTCTCATGTTTCTCAATGTCCTCGACAGTTCCTGCCGCGACCACCTCTCCACCATGAATCCCTGCTTCTGGACCCATGTCGATTATGTAATCTGCACTTCTGATTGTTTCCTCATCATGCTCAATGACTATTACACTGTTCCCTAAATCCCTCAATTCCAAAAATGTGTTAAGTAACCTTTCATTATCCTTCTGATGCAGACCGATAGACGGTTCGTCCAGCACATACATGACTCCTACAAGCCTGCTTCCAATTTGTGTTGCAAGCCTGATGCGTTGTGCTTCGCCTCCTGACAATGTTGATGCTCTTCTATCCAAGGTGAGATATTCCAGTCCCACGCTTGCCAGAAACCCTAATCTTCCCTTAATCTCTTTCATGACCTGTTCTGTTATCTTTTTCTCCTTTTCTGACATTTCCAAGTTGGCAAAGAAGTCTATGGCTTCCTTAACTGAAAGTTTAGAGACTTCCATGATGTTCTTGCCCCCAACTTTAACCCCAAGGAATATTGGCTTAAGTTTCATCCCATTGCACGTCTTGCAAGGCTGATCTGCCATGAACTGTTCATAATACCTTCGCATTCCAGGGGATGTGGTACTTAGGTATCTCCTTTTAACAATATTGACCTGCCCCTCGATTCTTCTTTCTGCCTCATACACGAAGGTTGACTTGTTTTTCCTTTTTGCTTCATCCTTCGACCGTTCCACCCGTAATCTTATTTTTTTGTCACTTCCCCACATCAGTGCATTGAATGCCTTTTTCGATATTTTATTTATTGGAGTTTTCTCATCATAGCCAAAATGTTCCAATATGGACTTCACAAGTTTGTATTGCCAAGAATCTTGGTTTGCAGGGACTGTCCTGATTGCCCCTTCGCTAAGACTCAGGGATTGGTCTGGAATTATAAGGGTCGGATCCACTTGTCTTACAGATCCAAGCCCCATGCAATCTTCACATGCCCCAATGGGGTTATTGAATGAAAACATTCTTGGTGTCAGTTCCGGGATGGATATCCCATCTTTTGCACATCCTGCAAATTCATTGAAAACTACCTTTCTTGGATTGTTCTTATCAACTATGTCTATGATGACTTGTCCATTTGATTTCTCAAGCGTCTTTTCAATGGAATCCGTCAGTCTGCTTCTTATTCCCTCTTTCAAAATCAATCTATCCATGACAATTGAAATGTCATGTCTGTAATTTTTATCCAGATCCGGAATTTCGTCATCAAGTGACACTTCTCTACCATTGACCAATAACCGTGAAAATCCTTCTCTCAATAATTGGTCAAACAGTTTCTTATGTGTTCCCTTTTCATTGATGATGATCGGTGCAATAACCTTAAATCGAGTCCCTTCATCCCAAGCCATGATTTGATTCACTATTTCCTCTGCGGAAAGTCCTGTTATGGGATCTCCACAAATTGGGCAATGAGGTTTTCCAATTGTTGCATACATTATCCTCAAGTAATCCATTATCTCTGTCACAGTTGCCACAGTTGATCTCGGATTGTGCGATGATGTTTTTTGCTCGATGCAAATTGCAGGACTGAGGCCAGAGATGGATTTGACATGGGGTTTCTCCAGTTGGCCCAAAAATTGCCTTGCATAGGAACTCAGGGATTCGACAAATCTCCTTTGCCCCTCCACAAAAAGCGTATCAATTGCCAATGATGACTTCCCACTCCCTGAAAGACCTGTGATCACTACGAACCTATTTCTTGGAATTGCCACATTAATGCCTTTCAGATTGTGTTCTCTTGCCTCTTCCACAATTATCCATTCTTTCTTGTCTTCCAAAGGGGGGATGGGTAGTTTTCTCTGTTGCATTGACCTGTCTCCTCACCCTTCATTAAATGAAGAATGCTATTGTTTCTCCTTACCCATGATGGTTTATAATATCTCGGATAAGACGGGATTAAAAGTAAATATCTTCTTTATGACCTTTCATGTGGTAATTTACACTATGTTTTTTTGTACTGATTCTGGTGATGTACTAAAAATGGATGCGTTGTGCTCATTTGTCTGCATTGGAAGGGAGGTGGTGGAATGCCTCCCTCCCTTTTGCAGAGGTGAGCCATTAGGAAGCCGAGATCATTTGTGACTGACCACTACTTTGTCATCCTTCAGCTTTGCCACCAAAGTTGTTCCCTCTTTCAGCTCATGTGACAACAGATAGTTTGCAAGAGGTGTTTCAAGGTATTTTGCAATGGCCCGTTTCAGTGGTCTTGCTCCATATGCCTGATCGTATCCCACTTTCGCCAAGAACTTGACAACGTCATCGGAAACTTCAAGTTTGAGGTTTTGTGCTTCAATACGTTTGTAGAGTCTTTCCAATTGAATTTTCACAATATCGACCATCAAGTCCTCGGTCAGTGAGTGGAAAACAACCACTTCATCAACCCTATTAAGGAATTCTGGACGGAAGAAGTGTTTCAATTCTTCCATAACAGCATTCTTGATCGCCTCATAGCTTTCTCCACGTTCTGTCATCTCAAATATCAATTGACTTCCAATGTTGGATGTGAATATGATTACCGTGTTTGTGAAATCAACTGTTCTTCCCTTGGAATCAGTTAGTCTTCCGTCATCCAGCACTTGCAGGAGTACGTTGAATACATCTGGATGTGCCTTTTCAATCTCGTCAAACAGGATGACTGAATATGGTTGTCTTCTGATTGCTTCTGTAAGTTGACCTCCTTCGTCATGTCCGACATAACCAGGGGGCGCACCAATCAGCCTTGCCACAGAATGTTTCTCCATGTATTCGCTCATGTCGATCCTGACCATGTATTTTTCAGAGTCAAATAGAAACTCTGCCAAGGCTTTTGCAAGTTCTGTCTTCCCAACACCTGTGGGACCAAGGAACATGAAACTTCCAAGGGGTCTTTCACCTGAGCTGAGTCCTGCTCTTGACCTTCTTATGGTCTGTGCCAATGCTTGGATAGCCTCATCTTGTCCCTTCACTCTTTTTCTCAAGTGTTCTTCCATATGGAGTATCCTGTCCGCCTCTTCTTGTGTTATCTTGGAGACAGGGATTCCTGTCCATCGGGAAACGACTTCTGCAATGTCTTCTTCACTTACCTCTTGCCTGAGGAATGTTTTGCCACTTTTCTTCATTTCCTCAACTTTCTGCTGCAATTCATTAAGCTTGTTCTGCAACTGTGGGATTTGTCCATACATGATCCTTCCCACTGTTTCAAGGTCACCGTCCCGTTGTGCCCTGTCTGCCTCAATTTTTAGGTCTTCTATCTGACTCTTGATTTTTGCAATTTCCTCAAACACTTCTTTTTCTTTTTCCCATTGTGCTTTAATACGGGCAAATTCCTCTTTTTCCTTTTCAAGTTCCTCTTCAATCTGTTGCAGTCTTCTCTTTGATGCGGCGTCATTCTCCTTCTTGACGACGGATCTTTCAATCTCCAACTGGTTTATTCTCCTCTGCACCTTTTCCAGTTCTTCGGGCATGGATTGAAGTTCCATTGAAATTTTTGATGCCGCCTCATCAATTAGGTCAATTGCCTTGTCTGGTAAATATCGGTCTGTAATATATCTGTTGGACAATTGCGCCGCGGCTACAAGTGCGTTATCTTGGATCCTCACACCATGATGGACTTCATACTTGTCCTTAAGACCTCTAAGTATGGAAATTGTGTCCTCAACGGATGGCTGGTCCACAAATACGGGCTGGAATCTTCTTTCCAATGCGGCATCCTTTTCAAAGTACTTTCGGTACTCATCATAGGTTGTCGCAGCAATCGTTCTCAGTTTTCCTCTTGCAAGCATGGGTTTGAGCAGATTGGATGCGTCCAATGACCCTTCACTTGCACCTGCCCCGACAATGGTGTGTGCCTCGTCAATAAAGAGGATAATTTTTCCATTTGACTGTTCAATCTCATTCAGCACTGCCTTGAGCCTTTCCTCAAATTCACCCCTATATTTTGCCCCTGCAATGAGACTGCCCATGTCAAGTGCGAGTAGACGAACGTCTTTCAGCGAATCGGGCACATCACCCTTTACGATTCTTTGTGCCAATCCCTCTACAATTGCCGTCTTACCCACACCTGGTTCTCCAATCAATACAGGATTGTTCTTTGTCCTTCTGGAAAGGACATGTATCACTCTCCTGATTTCATCGTCCCTTCCTACAACTGGATCCAATTTTCCTTCTGCCGCCAGTTTTGTGAAGTCAATCGTATATTTTTCCAGTGCCTGGAACTTGTTTTCTGCGTCTTGGCTATCCACTTTTTGCGTCCCTCTTGTCTCTTTCACTGCCTTGAGAAAGTCATTGTAATTTACACTAGGGTTGATTTCTTTAATTACCCTTTGTATGTCTCTTGATTCCTTAATGATGCTGAGCAACAAGACATCGACAGAGACATATTGGTCTCCCAATTGGCTTGCCAACTTCTCCGCATTTGCCAAAACCTTGTTCAATGTCTGGGATATTTGCATGGATGCACCAGTTACTTTTGGCTTGCTCTCCAGCTTTTGTTTGACCTTTTGATAAAGTGTATCCGAATTGACCCCTGCCTTGTTGATGATTTGGTCAATTAGTGCATTGTCTTCATCCATCATTGCCTTGAGCAAATGGAATTCATCAAGATAGGCATGGTCATATTGTGTAGCAATTGTCTGTGCCTGACTAATGGCTTCCTGTGATTTTACTGTAAACTTGTTGAGATTAACCATGTTGACTCACCTCTATTGTATTGTATGTATTATAATTAAAATATCATAGTCGTTATATATAAATATTTCGCCTTCTGGTTTGAACTGAATATCATTTTTTCTTGGGAGTGTGATATCTTCATTTTGACCATGTAGCGTAACTTTTTAGTTAGTGGTGAAATCGTCTTGTAAAGTTGTCTGAAGCTGACAATGCGGCTGAATGTTTTTTGTTCCAAAACGATATTTCTTTCACCTTTAGGTTAAATGTAAAATCCCATGCTGAAACATCTTTTTTATAGTGTTGTGCGACAGATTTTCTTATGACAGAAATCGATGATGAACTGGCACGTATCAGGGAAAAAATCAATAGTATCAAGCAAGAGGTCAATTCAAAGGATGCTCCTGTAGACGTGAAGGGTGAAACAATAGAAGATCGGACAATTGATATGCATGCATTTGCAGAAAATATCCGTGTTGAAGTTGGGGAAAACCTGAAAAAAGAGTTGGAACGTGCAAAATCGGAAATTGAGAAAAGCAAACAGAAAATAAAGTCCGAAATTCCCCAATCCATCCCGAATCCTGAAAATTTTGAGTTACCCATTGTCCCCATATTGACAGAGACACAAAAGCTCGTTTCAAATGCAATTACCACTGCATTGGCTTCTGTTGAGGTGGCTCTAAAGCCTCTAGAAAATCTGGGGGATATGGCTACTGATTTTTCCATCAAGGAAAAGGAGCTAAAGAAAAAAGCAAAAAAACTGGAGAAATTGTCTAAGAAGTTGAAGAAAGCTCGCCTTAAACTTGAAATCGATGGATTTGATCCAATCACGGTTGATTTGGGGCATGACGATGTGGATATTGATGAAACAATAGATGAGGCTATGGATCAGTTTGAAGATACAATTGAAGAAGTTGTTGAGATGGTTGAGGAAGTTGCAGAAGAAATGGAGGATCTTGAAGAGGAAATAGGGGAAATTGAAGAAGAAATATGGGAAAACGACGAGGAGGGAATGGGGGATACAGTTGGGAAAACCAAGGAAAAAAATGGTTCTGTTAATGTTCAATGGGATCTCGATGATGAATAGCCGTCAATTTTCCTCCAATTTCGCGCGAAGGAATTCAAACATTTTTTACTTTTGCCATTAACATGCGCTATGGAAAACTACAGGAAGGCAATGGAAATTTTCGAAAAAATTCAACTTTTAAGTAGCATCTCTTCAGTTCTTTATTGGGATACGAACACTTCCCTTCCTGCTCAGGGTATCCAATACAGATCTGAGCAAACAGGATATATCAGTGAGCTAATCCATGGACTACAAACATCAGATGAACTTATCAATGCTGTCAAGGCAGCAAACGCAGAGAAACTTGATGAAGAACAGCGACGTGATTTGGAAATTCTGGATCGGCAAATCAGAATTGGGACTGCATTACCTGACAAGTTTGTGAAGAGACAAACGGCACAAGCCAACACAACGTTAGAGATTTGGAAAAAAGCCAAGGGGAAATCAGATTTTTCAATCGTTCTCCCGGAACTGGAAAAGTCTTTCCAACTTAATTATGAACGAGGCATTCTTATAGGAAAGGCAATTGGAATTGATCATCCATTTGAAGCCTTGCTGAATGTAAGGGAACCTGGAATGACCGTTGATTCCGTCAGTCAACTTTTCCAAAGGGCACTTGCCTTCCTAAAACCCTTGACAAAAAAATATGCTGAAAAAAGTGCAGAACTAAGGACTGACAGGTTGGATTTTTTAGTCAAGAAAAGTGTTCAAAAACAGATTGTAAAGGAAATTGCTCGCTTTTATCGATACCCCTTTGAAGGTGACAGGGCAAGAGGTCGAATTGATGAGGTAGAACATCCTCTTACAATCAGTTGCGGTCCTGATGATGTAAGGGTGACTGTAAAGTACAATGAGCCTGAATTCACTAGGAGCATATTTGCGGCGTGCCATGAACTTGGTCATGCCTTGGATCGATTAAACAGAAATCCAGAATGGATGGGTCGTCCAATCGATTCATTTCGAACACCTAGCATTGCTGAATGTTATTCCAGATTTACAGAAAATAAGGTTGGCAAATCATCTGAATTTTGGCAATACTTCTTCCCCATCTTGCAAGAACATCTTCCACAACTCAAGGATATGCAATGGAATGAGTTTTATGCTCTCACAAACCTAGTCAATCCGAATCCAAGTAGACTTAGAGCAGATGAATTGACTTATTTGACCCATATCATTATCCGCTTTGAAATAGAAAAGATGCTATTTGAAGACAAAATCTCAATCCAGGACTTGCCTGGGATTTGGAATGAGAAGTACTCTGAATATCTTGGGGTTGAAGTTCCAAATGACGCTGAGGGGGTACTTCAAGACCTTCATTGGTACAGTGTTTATTGGGCATATTTCCAAGGTTATGGGCTGGGAGACCTGATGGGTTCGCAACTTCTCCAAAAAGTTGATCACGATGTCCCGGATTGGAGGGATAATGTACGTATGGGTGACATTTCCATACTTTCTGAATGGTTGGCTTCCAATGCATTCTCCTTGGCAGGTCGCTATGATCCGATGGAATTGATACAACAAATAACTGGCATTCCATTGTCTGTAGATGCACACAAAAAGTATCTAAATGTAAAGTATTATGAACTTTTCACAAAACTTTGATATTATAACTAAATTATTAATTTAAAATAATGGTTACAGCAAAACTTATAGAGCACAAAAAAAAGCATTACTCATGGATATTCCCTCAGAAGATCGTTATATCTTTAAATTGGTCTTGACTGGAAATGAGAAGGTCGGGAAAACCACCTTAAGAAAACGTTTCATGGGCGTTGGATTCGCAAAAGATTACAAAAAAACAATAGGTGTCGATCTTTCCTATATGAAATTCAAACGAGACAATGAGGAGCATGACCTTGTCATATGGGATATTGCCGGTGATGCAAGCTTCAAAAAAAATCGTGCAATGTACTATAAGGGAACAAATGGGGTGATGCTTGTCATTGACGTTACCAGTAATGGTGACTTGGACACCTTTGTAAAACCATGGGTGGATGATTATATTCAGCAAGAAATTGCGAATACAATGCAACTTGCCATTATTTTCAATAAGATTGACTTGAAGGATGCCCGGCAAATCTTTACTGCTGAAAAAAAGGCAATCATTGATTATATCAGGGAACGCTTGCCTCGTGATGAATCATTCGAAATAGGGTCGTTTGAAACGTCAGCCCTAACAGGCGAGGGCGTCAGGGATGCATTCGAATGGCTTATTGAAAAAATGGTTCAAAACCATGATGCATGAGACCTGCGTCCTATGTCTTGCTTTTAAAACAGCTCATCCGTAAAAAAATACTGTGAGGATTAATGAAGGATTATCCATATTGGAACAGTACCCTCTACATGTTCCTGATGAATTCATCCCTATTTCCAACGCTTATCGGCGTATCTGCTCTAAAAATATCATATGTCCCGCTGATTTTCCACAATGGCCAATTTCTGCAATGGATGGTTATGCCATTAAAATTACTGATAGCAATACCTATAATGTTACGGGCATGGTCAATGCAGGTGACAACCCCTCACTTGAATTGAAGCAAGGTGATGCAATCAGAATCAATACTGGTGGGGTTGTCCCAAATGGTGCAAACGCGGTTATCAAGGTGGAGGACGTTCATATCGAGGATAACAAGATCATTTTGCAGAAAATTCCAAAGGAAGGAGAAAACATTATCCAAGTTGGTGAAAATGTAAAAAAGGGAACTGTTGTGATACAAAAGGGGCAAATTATCGATGCCCCTGAAATCTCCACTTTGAAATCTTTGGGTTACTTTTCTGTCCCCGTCAAATCCTTCCCCACTGTTGCAGTCCTGAATACAGGTGATGAATTGGTGGATACGCCCCCTGTTCCACGGGGTAAGGTTATTGAATCAAACAGTATCATGTTAATCAATCAAATCAAAAATTCCTTTTCCCGACCTCTGCATCTAGGCAATGTGCAAGACAACAAAGATGAGATTTTGAAGAAAATAAAAGAAGGCATCCACATTTCAGATGTTTTGCTTATTGTAGGGGGAACATCCATGGGTACAAAAGATTTTGTCCCCTCAATTCTTGATTCCATGGGGAAACGGATTTTTAAAGGGTTGGACATTTCTCCAGGTAAACCGATTGGTTGTTGGAAAATTGGAGACACAATGGTTTTTTCAATGCCTGGATATCCTGTGGCATGTTATCTGACATTTAGATATATCGTGAGAAAATACTTGTTGCATTGTCTTGGTACAAGGAAGTTTGACATTCAATTTCCACAGGTTCAGGCAATACTTGATGAAGATATTTCCTCAAAAAAGGGAAAGATGCAGTTCATCAGGGTAAAAATATTGGAAACTGGAGATATGCTTGTCGCAAGAACAATTTCTAAATACGGTTCAAGTAATCTCATGTCATTGACAATAGCTGATGGAATATTGGTTGTACCTGAAGATACAACCTTTCTACCAAAAGGGAAAAAAGTGACTGTCGACTTGATCAGGGTATAACGGCAAAAAATGATTTTTTGCTTCATATTCCTCTAGGAAACTAACAAAAATGAATTAATACCTTGACCATAAGAATTACTTATGTCCCGTATC
Organism: Candidatus Heimdallarchaeota archaeon; assembly: GCA_015523565.1. Taxonomy (GTDB): domain Archaea; phylum Asgardarchaeota; class Heimdallarchaeia; order Heimdallarchaeales; family Kariarchaeaceae; genus WAKA01. The sequence continues at coordinate 11,859 of WAKA01000013.1, forward strand.
CTAATTGCAGGCTCCGGTTCTATAGGAACTGTATTGGGTGCTTTCCTTGCAGAAGCCCACGAGGTTACCTTGTTAAGGCGGAATGAATCATATCCTAGCCTAAAGATCAAAGTGGTTGGTGTACAGGAAACGTCCGCCATATTGCCCGTCATGTCATTTGAAACCTTGCCCTCAAAATTGGATTATGATTATGTTTTTATTACTGTGCAATCCCAAGATACAAAAAATCTGATTGAAGGACTATCCTCCCGCCTCCCAAGCAAATCAATCCTTGTATCCCTTCAAAATGGAATTGGCAATTATGAGGCAATTCGCCGAGAACTTAAATCAAACCCATTGGTATTGGGTGTTGTTTGGTGGTCTGCCACCTTGCTCAATCCTACGACTGTTTATTATCATCGTAAATCAGAAACCACGTTGGGAAGGAAGCAAGAGGACAACCACACTTCAACCGCAAATGTGATTGATGTTTCTCGTTTGCTTGCACCACATTTCCCATCAAAAATAAGCGATGACATAGATGTTGATCTTCATCGAAAATTGGCATTAAATGTTGTTTCTCCAGTTCTTGCATTAATAAAACAGCCCTATCCTCAAGGGCTTTTGCAGGAAAATGCTCGGAAATTGACTCATGTTCTGTTTGATGAGGCAGTCAATGCACTTGTCAAACGTTATCCAACTCTTTTGGACGACAAGTTGCTTTTATTCCATAAGATGCTTGTAGGGGATGCTCCAATTCCTGATTTGCCAAAAAGCAACTATACCCACAAAACCTCTACTCAAATCTCATTGGAAAAGTATGGTGGTGCAGGAAGCAATGCGGATGTGATATTGGGTGCCTTAATTCGTATCGGGCGTATTACAGCCACTAAAATTTCCACCATCCTAAAAGTGCATGAATTTTTAATGTCATTGCCTTCAAACTATAATGCATTGACTGATGATGATCTTAAGTCTTATATTCCTGAATCTTACTCCTGTTCATTGAGTGTCGAATAGGCCTTCGGCTGAAAGGTTTGCCCAATGCTCCAATGCTTCTTCCGATTCAATTCTTCCTTCCAAAAACCTACGCACATCATCCCGATATTCTTTACAAAGGGTGAGAAATACACTGTGGCGCATTCTTCGTATTGCGTTACGGTTATCGTCTAGATATTTCTCCAGTATTCTAAACGCAATGTCTTTGAACTTCAATGCCAAATCATGTGACAGGACTGCCAACACCGTTTCCCTTATACGTTCCTCTTGTGTGTCAGCAATGCCTTGGATGAATTCCATTGTTTTTTCTGGGTGATATTTGAGCCCTACAGACCCAAATCCACTATATGCAATATTATTCCGAACCAAGAAGTCCTCATCGTTCAATAAGGTCATTATTATTTCTCGGTAAGGGGTCAAATCCTCTTCCAATTTAATGACAAGTTTCATGGCATTGGTAGCCAGTTGTCTTTCCCTAATGTCTTTTGATACTGCAAATTCATGGAGAACCTTCAGTTTTTCCTTGTCTTGCATGACCAAATTTGCCAATAATTCTGCTGAAAGATCCCTTAACTGCCAAAACTTATCAACTCCATATTTCCTTATCAGTTGAATGGCTTCTTCAGTTCTTTCAATCCACCATTTACTTTCAATTGCCAATTTCAACCCGACCGCAATTTGAAAATGGTTCTCTTTTTGCACAAGTGTTTCAATGAGTTGCTCTTTTTCACTTTGAGTATATTTGTTGAGGACATCAGCAACCTTTGCCAAATCTGTCAAACCAATTATATTGTCAATTTTAAACATCTCGACAATCTCTTCTAGATCCCTTGTTCTGCTTTTTTGTTTTAGGTCCCGAAAAAAAGTACTTTTCAGTTTAATTCTCTGTTTTCTCTGGACTGTGCTATCTTTCGACATGGACAATAAATTTGAAAAAATATGACTATTTAGTTTTCGTTTTTTTGCATGGATTTTTTATGTGTGGGAATTGGATATTTTTTTCCCCTTGTGTATTTCAATATGTTTAAAAAAGTGGAAAGGTAGAATAGATTAGTATGATGAGGTCTTGCGTTCCTCCTATCTGAAGTTGATCTCTTCAACACATTTTCTTCTGTTCTAGGGAACCCAAGGCAATCATGCAATTTTATGGAGGTTAAAAAATGAGACAAGGTGAATACCTTCCTAAATGAAACTGAAAAATGTAATTTGAACAACTGCTCCCATAATATGGCACGTGCCCTTCCCAAAAGAATTTCTGGTTTTTCAGGGATTGCCGTTAAATTGAGTCGTTTAAAATCATTGGGTATCGAATTCCAAAAGCTCTTGGAAATCACCAAAAAGTACAAGATTCTGATTGATGCAGAATATGAGAGACTTGACCATGTGCTTTTTCACCAATTCAGGCAGGAGACTGAAGACCATTCTGAACGATTACTTGTTTCTGTCCAAATGAAACGAGCTGATAGCATTGAACAGTTGCAAGCTCTTGATGACTCTGGCCTGAAATCAGTTCTAGTGAGAGGAAATTCTGCATATTTAAATGGGGTGCGCACCGTCAAAAATGCTTATCATGCCTTTTCCCATGCACTTGCTCAATTCGAGACAATTGAGATGATTGGCGGAAGCACTATCCTTGCTGAGAAAATAGGGTTGCAGGACATCCTGTCAGATACCCCCCAATTTCTGCTTGAACTGCAGGGCTATCAACAGCTGCAAAATAGCTCTCTCTGGATTTATTACAATCATGGATATTTCAGCAAAGAAGCCAAGGCATATCTGAACCGGCGTTCCCTTTCTGGAAATGTTTCACTTGACCAATTCATTGCTACTTCTGAAAATGGAATACATTCTTTGCTTAAGAATCATTCAGGTTATGTTTTTCTTGATGCATGTTGTAAATATAGGTATCTTGAGCTTTTATCATGCTTAATATAATTTTTCATCATGAATTATTTTAAGCCAAGCAATCTTTTCCACCAGCTTCTTTTCTTTACTGGTTCATCATCTTTTGACATATTTTGTTGGTTCGATGCCTTCACTGTTTCTGGCGTTGTTGCCTTATGTTCCTCAGCTGTCTTGTATTCTTCTGGTTTGTATGTTGCTTCTCTTTGGTCTTCTACAGAAAGCTGCGGACCTTGACCTTTTGCCTTTTCCAAGAATTCAAAAAATGCTTTTTCTGCTTTACTTCCCTCACCTTCATAAATTGTCACTTGGACAGGCAAATAATTCCTTCCAGAATCAATCTTTTGCATAAGTTTTTGTCCTTGGAATCTCTCTTCCCTGCTTGCATTCTTTCCAATCCAAACAAAGATGACTTCATTGCCGTCAACAACAAAAACATCATTGGAATTGAGCGAGGACTTGTCCAATGGCACTTCCTCAATTTCCGCTTCATCCCAATTGACTGTCTCTTCTTTTGTAAACACTCTGAACATCTTGAGTTGAACCATATCTAATTCTGCAGGGACTAGAAATCCTGGAGTATCTCCATCAATTACCTTGAATGATAGGACGGTCATGAATTCTTCTGGCTCTTTCCCTTGATTGATTGTTATCACATCTGGCGTTCCGTCTCTTTCATGATCCATTTTATTGGATACCCATGCTGCAACAGTTCCTTCTTCAACGGCGGCATCCTTGCCTATCCAAATCCAGATTTTGTCACCTGTGTCCACAACATATACATCGCCGTCCAAGAAGACAACTTCGTCTGAAGCTTCCATTTCTTTCAATTCTTTTCCTTGAACATGAAATAACTTCATAGTCTGCCATAGTCCTTATAATACAAAAAATATTCGCCGTCCAGATTTTTTCTTCTTTTTTTTGTAATTTTTGTAGAGTTAAGCATGAACCTTTACAGTTCTTTTTACATCACTATCCTTTCAAAATGTTACTTATTTTGTCACAATCTCTTCTTTTATGATTTTTCCGTCTTGCATATGGATTATCCTATCTGCCATTTTTGCAACAGCTGGGTCATGTGTAACCAAAACAAGTGTAACTCCCAGTTCTTTGTTGATGGTTGTCAGAATATCCATGATTTGATTGCCTGTTTTGTGATCCAAATCTCCTGTGGGTTCATCAGCAAAAACAATTCTGGGCATGTTTTGCAACGCCCTTGCTATTGTCACCCGTTGTTGTTGCCCTCCAGACAGGTTTTTTGGACTGGTGTTCATGAAATTCTCTAGTCCCACCTTTGCGAGGAGATCTTTCGCTCTCCTTGTTTTGTTACCTATTTTATTGTCCGTACCAAATTCAGAAGGCAACCTGACATTTTCCAATGATGTGAGAACTGGCAGGAGATTATAGCTTTGGTAAATAAAAGATGCCTTGTTCCTCCTGAACTTGACCAACTGTTTTTCACTTGCCTTGCCCATGTCCTGTCCATCCACAATTATTGTTCCCCTATCTGCTTTGTCCAATCCAGACAGGAGATTCAACAATGTCGTCTTACCTGACCCCGATGGTCCCATAATTGCAACGAATTCCCCTCTTTTAATCTGAAGGTCAATTCCCCTTACCGCATAAACTGTATGGGTCAAAAGCTGGAAACTCTTGAAAATTGTATCTACATAAATAATTGTGTCCTCATCAACAGTATATTCTTTTTCTGTTTCTCCCAATAACCCTCCCTGAAGAGTTGTAAAGCTTGGGATGTCTTGGAACAATTCTGTTGAAAACCTGAACTCTTCAAAAGAGGCATACACCTTTGATGCGAAATCAATGAATTTGAGTATTGTTTCATCCCCTTTTTCAGATATACTTGCATTCTCAATCACTGTATGTAACGACCGAAATTCATCCACATTTTGGGAAATGGTTTCTTCCAAGATTTCCAATTTACGATATATTTCTTCCAGATTATGAATTGCAAACCATTGGTCGAACAGTTCCAACAACTTTCTTCCCTCTGCTGTTTCAGTCTCTTCTGTAATTTCTTCACGCAATTGGATATATCGCCTGATCTGTTTCTTGGCTAAATTGAGTGGTTCTCTAATCCCCAGTATTTTTCCAAGGAAAACACTTGAAAGTTCAACCATTTGCATTTTTTTCTCCATAGAGCTTATGTTTTCCAATTGGTCAAGAAAATCTTTTAGACCTTCAATGACAGTTGACAATGTTTCTTGCATCTTTTCCGTTTGTCTGGCGATCAAATCAACATGCTTCCGACCAAAAACCGCCAATGTCATTTCATCAATTATTTCTTCCGTAGAGCCTGTCTTGTCCTGTCCATTAAATTCTATGGTTTCTTGCTTCAATGTTATGTATTTTGTCTCTCCTTTTTCAACAACCAACAGATATCCGTTATCAAATAATGTCTTCACATGTTGGACAATGGTGATCGCTAATTGTTCCGTCAATGTCTTTCCTTCAAAACTTTTGGAAAAAAGTTTTTCCAGTTGATTAAAAACTTCGATTGAATTTTTAAGTTCTGGGTCCCTTATGACCAATTTGTTAATCTCTTTGATAGTCTTGGACATATGGTTTTGCCACAATTTTTCAAATCGCTTGATTTGGTTCTCAATCTTTCTTTCCCCCAAGTCTGTTGCAATGGCCATTAAAAACTGATTATGCTCCTGAATCTTTATTTTCTTCTTGCTGAATGGTCTATACCCCTTCTTCAGTATCTTCTCAACTTTTGACATAAGTTGTTCATTGATTCTGATGAAGGGTTTGTAAATTGGTATTGAAACTATAATACTATTCATGCCTTTACCTCCTCAACGATCTTTCCATCATCTATTCTTAGGATGCGGTCACATAAGGATCCAATGTATTCTGAGTGCGTTACAAGCAACAAGGTTTGATTTTCCTCTTGATTGACTCGCCTGAATAGCCTCATAACATCTGTTGAAGATTCCAAATCTAGATCTCCTGTTGGTTCATCTCCTAAAAGTATGGCGGGTCTTGTAATCAATGATCTTGCAATGGCAACCCTTTGTTCCTGCCCTCCAGAAAGCTCATTGGGATAATGGTCTATCCTTCCTCCAAGACCAAGCTCTCTAAGTATCATTACTGCCCTTCTTCTTGCCACAGCAAATGTTTCACCTTGAATCAGCAGTGGAAGCATGACATTTTGAGCCGCAGTAAGGAAGTCAAGCAAATTGAAGTGTTGAAAAATATATCCTATCTTGTCTCTTCTTAATGCCGCACGCATCTCATCTGAAAACGAGGTCACGTTTTTACCATCCACTATTATCTCTCCTGATGTTACTGGTGTCAATCCCCCAATTAGGTTAAGCAGGGTTGACTTTCCAGATCCTGATGGTCCCATCAATGCAACCATCTCCCCTTCCATTATTTTCAGGTTGATATTTTCTACTGCAACCACTTCTCTTGCAGTCCCTTCATTATAGATTTTTGTCACATCTTTAAGTTCCAGCATTACCTTTCTCATCTTGAAACCTCCTTAACCAGTATACCTGAGTGCATCACTCGGTGGGATTCTTGAGCTTCTTATTCCTGGGAATATTGCTGCAATGAATGCAGAGCCCAATGTCAACGCGACATATCCCAAGATAACCATCCATGGGATGACGAATGTCGCATTTCCTCCTGAATCTATATTGAGAAGCGCATATCCCAACACAGACCCATTAAAGAAGCCGATGGCCAACCCTATAAGTCCCATGACAATAAGCTCAATTATGACTGCCAGAACAACATCCCTTCTCCTGAAACCGAGTGCCCTAAGCATTCCTATTTCCCTTTGCCGTTCTGCAACAGATCGCATGGCTACTACAAACAATCCTAATATGCCCACAACAAATCCCATTGAGGTAAATGCTTGAAGGAAGTTAAAGAAACGGAATTGCCCTTCTAGGAATTGCTCGTAGACGGAATACACTGAAAATCCATAAACTCCAAAAAGACCATAATCTTCCCTGAATTTTCCACCCTTCTTGTTGGCGAAAATTTCTACCTCGGTTGCCAATTGGTCAATCCTCTCATCAGTTATTTTTTTTGCATCTGTTTTCCCTAAGAAAACATTGTCTACATTATGTAACCCGTCAAAAGCAAGCAACTTTTTACTCCAAAACTCATTGACAAACCAGACATTCCCAAATTGAGGTCCATTCACTTGGGGAGAGAGAAAATCTACAAGTGGATTTCCTGTTACAATCGCTCCTATGACAAACTCTTGCACCGAACCATCTGTCAGGTTAAGAAATACAGAATCTCCTGGTCGATGAGTCTGTTTGAATCCACCAAATCCACCTTGAAAGATTAATTCTGTCAAGATCATTGGTCTTGGTTCCCCATTCTTGTTGAGCAAAGTCTGGTTACTCACCAATGCCTTCCATACGTTTTCGTCTTCTGGGCTTGCGGCTGGCTCATCGGGGTTTTCCTTTTGTGTCTCAAAAGGAGTGCCTGTCTTGTTGTCTTCAAGATCAAATTTCAACACCCACTTGTCGTTTTCCCATAAACTGTCTGGTGATGTCTTGATTAATCCAACTGACATGGTTGCATTTCCGTCTTTATCCAGAAGAGCATCTGTTGTCTTTGAAATTGTAAAGCTCTTCAAAAACTGCATATGCAATCCTGTTTCTGTTTTCTTGTCAGGTCCAAAATTATCCATCACTTGCTTCGCAAACTGGATATTTGATGGAATGGGTTGATCTGCAATGAACATGATGTCTGATCCTGAGGTGGTGTCCAATATCACATTATCAAAACCATACCTGAAACTGGTGCTCCACGTTGCCAAAAATATGTTGAGTGTCAAAATAGTTGCAAATAGGGCAAAAGTCAGGGTACTTCTAACTTTCTTGCTCTTCATTTGGCGAAACGCCACCATTGCAGTTCCCCTGATGGGTGTTTTCTTCCTCCTTGCAAAAATGGCAAACAGTTTTTCTCCAAATGCTGCAACCACATCAAGATTCATACCGATCACGGTAATGGTTCCTCCCAATATGCTTAACATAATATATAACATATAGGAGAGACCATTTCCGCCTTCCTCAATCCAATCAAACACAAAAAAGATGTTGAAGTATCCCCAAGCCAATAGGCCAAGGCTTGCAACTGTCAATCCAATTTTTTTGGATTTGTAATATGCAAATATCAATGAGGGTCCAACCACAAGAAATGCAATCGCCAAATAAATTTGGGCAGTATCTTCCATTTTGGCAAAGGCGTCTTTCCCCTCCACGAATGGATTGTGTTTCAGCCCGCTGACATATAAAACTGCTAAAATGGACGCAAAAATTCCCAAATACAGGCTTTTCCTGCCAAAAGAAGGTCTGCTTGGTGGTCTTAGACCTCTAAGTACTTGGGCTATGTTTATCCTTGAGGCGTTGATTGCAGGGACGATTGCAGTTACCTGCGAAACAACAACCCCTGCCCAAAATGAACTTTGAATTATCTTTGCTGTGATAATTAGGGGAATTCCTTCTGATGGAAAATCAAAAATATAGCTTAACAGGAATACAAGTATCTTTCCATATATTGCACCACCGATCAATCCAAGCAATGAACCCAATATCCCCAAGAAAAGGGATTCCGTTAGGTTCGTGAAAATCAACTGCCTACGATTCCCTCCAATGGCTCTCATGATTCCTGTCTCTTTTTCTCTTGCCTGAAGTGCCATTGATTGGATATTGACAATAACAAGCAGGGCTGCAATGGCAATCAGGGTTCCAAAAATATTTAGGATGAGTGTCATGCTTTGCGTCAGGGATTCTACAATGTCATCCACTATTTGCAGATCATTTGAATATGAATAGAAATCTGCAAAATCTGGTCCAACTATTGACTTAAATGCGTCTCTTGTAGCATTGAATGCGATTTCCCTTTGTTTGGGGTCTCCATCTATGTCTTCTTTCCAATTTATCAGTAACCTATTAATTGGGTGTGGTCCATATCCGATAATTGGCTCCGTAAACTGCAATTGTGCAGGTTGCGCTTTCTGAGCGGAAATATACGCGTTATGCACAAGTCCTTGAAGCCAATCTAGGGGTGCCGCAATAAATGAGGACAATAGTTCTTTTCCCCGCCCTGTCTCTTCAAACACTGCCTTGATTTGAACTGTTGTATTGAGATAAACTATTTTGGATGGGATGAACCCCTGAGGTGTTGGGATTGAGAAACTGAAAAGAGTTGTGCTGAGAAGCAGACTCTCTCCAACCGGATTCATATTCGGGAAAAGTACATCTGCCAATCTCCTTCCAATGTAAACTTCACCATCCTTTAGACTATCCATTTTCAATTCATTTCCATCCTTGTCATAAAAGCTTCCAAAAGTTGTCTCATTGGGTGAAATCCCTCTCACTGTTTCAGATACCTGAATTGAACCAGTCTCTTCATGAAGCATGGTAAACGCAAGGTCAAGTCTCGGACTGATTTCCAAGACATGTGGTTTCACCGTTCCATTATCCTCCAACAATTTCGCATAATCCTGTAATTGAGTTATATTCGTCGGTGCTCCGAAAGCTTCTGCAATTGCATATGACAAAGTCGCATTGTCAACAAAAAATGGTGTCAGGAGAGGGGAAATGCTTGCATCACGTTCTCCCATTGCATATCGTTGCAAATTCCCAAATCCCTCCCCTAAGGAAGCACTTCCCACTTGTATCCCCACAAAAAGCGAAACTCCCAAAGTAATGCCCAATAGAACTGCCAAGTTCTGAGAAGGTCTTCGAAACACATACTTTCTTGCCAATGAAAGAACTACCATAATAAATCACCTATTTCTTTCTAATATCGGGTACTTGATATTTGCTTATAAAGATTCCTTAACTGTTACTCTTCCAATGGGAACAAAATCCGATATTGTTCAATATGGTTTATATATTCAATAATTTTGTTTTACTTATCTGTTTTTCACTAGCCATTGACAAACTTTTTTGTGAAATGGTTTTGCTTTGTTCTTATAGAACCATGGCAAATCCAGATGATCATATTGAAAAGCAGCTTGCAACCATGCCTCACAAACCAGGGGTCTATATGATTAAAGATCAATTTGGCGAGATTATTTATGTAGGCAAGGCTAAGGATTTGCATAATCGATTACGATCCCATTTTGCCCCTTCCAATGATTTTTCCAAATCAAAATTCATAAGGGAATTGGGAAGGGACATCGAAGTCATTTTTGTAAACAACGAGGCGGAAGCATTCCTCTTGGAGTTTAATCTCATACAGGAGCATCAACCCAAACTTAATACCCATTGGAAGGACGGAAAATCATTTCCTGTTGTTGAAATTACAACAAGTGAAATGTTCCCAAGGGTGAGGATGACCCGAGACCCAAAAAAGAAAAGCGAATTATATCTTGGTCCATTTCCCAATGTGAAATCCCTGAAACAAAGCCTCAAGTTTGGACTTCAACTTTTTCCTGTTGCCGACTGCAATCAAGAGATACATCTAGGCGATGCAGAGGGCTGGGCAAGGACATGTATGCGAAGAAGGACAAAAACATGCCTTCGCCCTTGTGAAATTGCTGTAGATCATGATGAATATATGGAGGAAGTTAAGCACTTGATTGATTTTCTTGAGGGTCGGATAACAGATATCATCCCACGGATCACCCAAAAAATGAAGGATGCTTCTGCAAAATTGGAGTTTGAAAAAGCCGCCGAGTATCGGGACATTTTGAAGGCTTTGCAACGAACGATGCAAAGACAGACGGTTGTTGTGGACGTTCCTGATTCATTTTTGCTTGTCACCGTGGAAGATGAAAATGCCTTTGGCTTCAATCTTTTGAAAATCATCAATGAACGTGTTGTGCAACAGACTCCTTCCTTTGTCCTTTTGGAGGATATTGGGGATGAAAGCAGAGAAGATTATGTCAGGCATGGTGTTCTTCAGATATTGGGTGTTCCTGGTATACTGCGTGAAGTGAAAAGGGTTTATGATGCAACTGGCTACCAATCAATAAAACCTTCTCTAGAGGGTTTGGGCTTCAAGGTTGTATCTCCACAATCAAAACATAAATCACTTGTCCTGCTTGCACAACAGAACCTGAAAAATCATATTCGCCGATCCCTTGCACTTGGAAAGAAAAGCAGGAAAGACATTCAGGCAACCTATTCTGCTCGTGTAGCTGATTTGCAGTCAATGTTGAATCTTAAGGAACCGCCCGTGATCATTGATACTTTTGATGTCTCTACACTTCAAGGCACGAACACGGTTGCATCATGTGTCCGTTTTGTCAACGGCAAGCCATATAAAAAGGGATATCGTAGATTCAAAATCAAAACTGTGATTGGTCAAGATGACTTTGCCTCAATGTTTGAAGCTGTTCAAAGAAGATATGCAGATCATGAAAATGGTTTGGATAAATTCGGTCTGCCCCTTCCAGACCTTATTGTGATAGACGGGGGTGAAATCCAGCTAAAAAAGGCAAGGGAGGCAATGGCAAGTGTCAATCTTGATAAACCTGTAATTGGCTTGGCAAAAAGGGAGGAGGAAATCTATCTGCCTGAAGAAAAGACTCCATTGAAGTTCAAAAAGAATAGACCTGGGATGCATTTGGTAAGGGCTGGAAGGGATGAGGCACACCGTTTCGCAGTTACCTACCACCGTAAACGAAGGGAAAAGGAGGGACTCAAAAGCATCTTGGATGAGGTTTACGGGATTGGTGAAAAACGTAAACAGATGCTTCTCAAGGAATATGGTACTGTTTCCAACATTGCAAAAGAAAGCTCGGAAACATTGTCTGACAAATTCAATATTCCAAGGGAAATTGCATCTGAAGTCATTTTCACATGCAGGCGGTTCAATGATGCATTGGAGGCTCGTGAGAAACGCAAGGAACGTTTCCGAAAAAAAAGCCGTTCCTGAAAATCCGTCCCGTACAATTCAAAATTTCAATCTTTAGCGAACCCGTTAACTGATCTTGGGTGACAATCTCTCATATCTTTGACTTTCTGAAGAAAGGGTTATTTCATCAAATGAGGCACGGGATATCTTCTTTCGTATTTGGACAAAAATGGGGTAATTTACTGCATTTCCTGCCAAAAGACCTTCTCCTACCCCCAACGAGGTAATCGTGTCCAATGTTTCTTTGGTTATGCCTTCAGACGTTTTTGCGATATAGTTCAAGTCATGAGGATTTAAGATTCGCATGATCAAGTGAGAATTGCACTGTGACAATGCAGTTGTCGAGAGATTCACTGGTCTCTGTGAAATGAGAACCAAAGAGCAAAGGAATTTCCGTCCTTCCCTTGCAATTGTCTCTATTATTTTCTTAGTTGGTGAAACTGTCATTTCCGGGCAGAATTGATGTGCCTCTTCAACAAATGTTATTGTAGGGGGAATGACCCTCTCCCTTCTCAACTCAAAAATTCTTTTCAAGAAATAATAAACAATCACTTGCTTTGACCAAAGGGAGATAATGTTGGACAAGTCAATAATCAATAGTGTTCCTGGCTGCAATGATTCTTGGAGGTCTGGTTCCTCATAATAGCTGAAGACCCCTATGTTCTCAAGAACAGTCAACCAGCCTAACAATGCGTCTTGAACAAGGTTGTTCATCTCCATTGCAGCAACCTGTTGCTTTAATGTGGAAATTGTAATTGGCTTGTCCTTTCGCTTTTGCATGGCAATTGCCCGACTCAGTTCCCTTGCTTGTGCATGGCTCATTGCAGGTTGCATTGCCAAAAAATCACCGCTTTTCATTGTGCCCGTTGCAAGCTTTATGGTTGAGCCATCAATGACTTTGACGTTTGCATGCCTGAATTTTGGGTGCCCGTTTAGGCTTTCAAGTCCTGAAAATTCCCCATGCACATCAAACATTACCAATGCAGGTCTTCCTTCTTGTGGACTTCGCTTCAACAACTCTTCAATAATGACGGTTGTTGTATAGGATTTTCCACCCCCTGAAATGCTGAGAATTGCCAAATGCTTTTGAAGCAACCTATCCATGCTTATCTTTGCAGGCATTTGCATCTGTTTCAACATTCCTATTTCCAAGCCTTTCTGATCCAAGCCTATGAAACGCTCCAATACTTTGGGGTCTGCCAACTCAACTTCAGATCCTGGGAGGACAGGCTTTGTAGACCTACTTTGGATTCCATTCCTGAAAATTCCAAGTACTTTTGTTTCAGCAATGATATAATCCCATTTTTCAGCAGGGAACAGTTGTGGCGGTGCAAATCCACTCGAAGAACCGTGAACCACATCTGTGGATGAAAAATACCTGTTTGTTCTCCTTAGTGACTGTATCATTCCAACAGTCAAAGAACCGTCTGCATTCTGAATCTGAACAAAAGTTCCGTTTTCAGCTATGGCTCTGGCATTTTCCTCAGAAATGACAAAATGCAGAAGATGTGGTGTTGGACTGGTTTCAGTGGCCACTACTATGCCAAGTCCCATGATCGATCAATTAAAAATCTGCCCGATCCCTTAAATATCCCAAGGGGGGTCTTTAAAAGTGAACATTGTGCTTATGTTCTTTATTTGCCGAAAATTGCATATGATCCTGTTCTATCCCTTTCAATAAGCTGAAATCCCGCTTTTCTCATACGCTTAATCTGTTCCATTCCAAAATCCCTTCCTTTTGATTGTCCTTTCTTGGGCAAATAAAAATACAATTTTCCACCGCGTTTGATCACTCTATAGAGCTCATATGCATGGTCTTGGGAAAAGAACCCTCCTGAGCTTTTTGGCATTCCTCCATCTTGAATGATGTTATCAAAAGTTCCATCGTAAAAATCTTTCACTGCAACAGTAATATCCTCTTGAATTATCCGGATATTCTCCCTCTCAAAAAGTTCTCTGGAGTGGGGATTGTATGATGCCATTTCCAGTACATTGGGATCCCATTCAACAGTCACAACACTTTCTGCTGTCCTTGCCGCAATGATTGCACTGTAGCCCAATCCTGTTCCTCCATCAAGTACATCTCCTTTTAACCTCTCTTTCTCCAACCTGTCAAGAAATGGTTTTTTATGCATTTGTGTGGCCGAAATCCTGAGAATCGGTCTGAAAGACGTTGGTGCCAACTGGTACAAAAAATTGGTTGATTGGTTAAAAATTTGCAAAGGATACACTTGTCCATCCTTAATGAAGTAACAAAGGTTTTGCGCAGGATCAAATGAATCAGGCACACGGAAACTTTGTCCATTTGGCAAAAATATCTTCCCTTGGGTTACTTGGACCCTAGTCTCTGTCAACCCCAAGTCCAAGGATACACTTATCTCTGCCTCAGAATCTTGGAGTTTCCCAAGTATTGCAAGTGTTTTGTTTGTCACAACGGGTACATATTTTGGTTTCAACACTTTTCAATTCTCTGCCATGAATATAATGCCTTTCAATAGTACATTCGGAATGAAAACAATGGCTCTTTAATTCTTTTTGAATATGGATTTTGACTTTCGTTTCAGGAATAGAACTGTAATCCCTCCAATTGACACAAGAAAAGAAATGGAGGAAATGTCTTCTGTAGGATAATGGGCAAGAACCATCTCACTTTTAGAGGATGTAGAATTAATTAATGGTGATTTCTCACTCGACACCATCTCGTTGTCTATAAAACTCAGGATTTTTAAACGAACATCTTCCAGCTTTTCATGATTCATTGTGTACGCTCCCCATGATCGATCTCCCATTGATATAGAGTGCTTAAGATCAAGGCTTGCGTTGTCCCATCTAAATTTCCAATCCTCATATTCCCAATACCCGTCTGCTGTAACTATTGTTGGACTATACTCTAGCGTCTGAAACCTCATGAAATCCGTGTCATTTCCAAAAAGATCTTTCATGAACCCATTGGGCACCTCCCCACTAATATCAAAACTACTGTTCCATAGCCACTCTTGAACTGAAAAATCGCTATCTACTATGTTTCTTGCATGGTATTCGCTTCCATTTACTGAAAAAACGACTGTTTCGGTTCCTATCCAATGACTCCCCAATCTGATTGTCATATTCATCACTTTTGGGAGGTCTGTCAAACTTTCACTTAAATTCCAACTTAATGTGCGTGTCGTTCTCCAACCAGAAGAATTGATTGTAACTTCCACTTGCCCTACTGCACTATGGTTTTCTGGAATATTCAACCATATTTTTTGGTCATAGGTCTCAACATTCACCTCGAATGTCTCTCCTGTTTCATAAGCAACTGTGAAAATGCCGCTGCTGACTGAAAACACAATAAAATATTTCTCATTTCTCAATGGTTCATTTGGCCATGAAACCATTATCTCTAAGGCATTGCTATGCGGCAAAAATCCAAATAACAATATCAAAAACAAGAATATTGTCTTTTTCATAACTATTACTGTATCTTTTCCTATAAATTGATATGGGGTATTTTTTTACCCAGTGTCTCGTTAGGTTTTTAGTATCGTATTGCAATAAAGGGATTGTGCTTTTGTTTGATCTCGAATTTTACGTGCCTCCTCATGAAAGAGAACTATCTAATGTAAGCCTCATTATGAATCCTGCTAGGGAAAATCATATCATATTGGGGGGAACATTCGTCACGTTTTCACCCAAGCAAAAGGGTCTTAAGTTCATTGATTTTTGGATCTGGGAGCAGGAACAATTTGAGAACTCTCTTCTTGATGCAGAAAAGGAATTACTCCGTAAAATCTACGATTTCATTGATACATTTGCTATTGAAATGTGGGAACATCGGGAAAAATATCGTAAAAAGAGGGGGTGGAAAAATCCTGCGAAGAAAAAAATCGAATATGTAGGGATAGGGATTGCCAGAACTGACCTACCGATCTTATATGTCAGATCCAGCTTTCATAAAATTGCTCCTAATCCTGATCTCTTTGAGCTTTACTTGGCTCATCATCCCTTTGACCTCGCAAATGCTGCATTCGGATATATTTCCCCCAATAATTTGAGTCCTGTTTTGGCAAGGGAGATTTTTTCACATTTTGGCGTTGAGTATGAAAAAGACAGCAGTAAGTCTGTCTGGCAATTGTTTGATGAAAACAATTATGACCCCATCAAGTTGCGCACTCACCATGAAATAATTGCGACTGCTGAGGTTCTTCAAAAGATTATCAAAAAACATAGAGGTAAACATTGACATGGGTTTTTCGAATGGTGGGTTACAGCATGTATTACTCCAAATAAAAAACAGTTGATCTGTTCAAACTGATCAAGTTATCATTATCAACCCATTTGTAATCCATCTAAAACAGAACCTGTTATGTGAGTTTATAGATAATCTAAAAGATGGGACGGCAATTCTTGCCTGTCAAAACTTTAAGCCAACCCAAAGACCTTCAAGGCGTTAATGAAAACAAAACATAAATAGCTCAAATCAATAACATGAATTGTCAATAGACGTCATCCATGGATGATGCGTTTAAGACACCGTTCTAGAGCCAGGTACTAGGCTGGACTGCTAATCCAGTGCCCTCTGGGCGCGCGGGTTCAAATCCCGCCGGTGTCATCTTTTTTGTTCAAGGTTTTAATTGATTCTATTTTCATTGCTTTTTGCAATGCATTACTCATAAGGTATATCATTGAACTTAAGAAAAATCAACCTGAAACAAAAAATATTTAGATAAAATTGGATCTAATCTTATTGTAGTGCTTAATGAAGATCTGCTTGACCTAAGGTTATCTATGTGGATAGGATATGGAAATTTATCCAGTGAATTTTGGATACTCGGTATGGAAGAAGGAGGTGAAGTCACGTTACCAATGGTCAATGTTAGGTTAGGGCTTCCCCCGATTGGTGATTGGCGTGAGGCGATGTTACAGATGGCCAATGCAGGTGGTATCGAAATGAAATGGATCCGTCCTCGTCCTGCACTCCAACCCACTTATTACAAATTAATTCGAACATTTCTCTGTGCAAAGGGTTTAGGTGGTGGGAATTTAAAAGAAAGGGCAAGACTGTTCCAACGCGACAAGTTTGGCAGGAGGGGAGGAGACCATCTTATTGCTGAACTTATGCCCTTACATAGCAGGACGAATTCCAATTGGGAATATGCTCACCTTACAAACCGCAAAGATTTGGTCAGCAGAGAAACATATGAACGTATTTGGCTACCAAGGCGAAAAGAATTGTTTCGTAAGTTAATCCACGAATATCAGCCAAAGGTGGTGTTAAGTTATGGTAAAGAATATTGGAAACATTTCCGTGATTTGGGGAATGGGAAGTTCAAGACCATCCTCGATGGTTTTGCGGAGACTGATGGGAAGTTGGTTCTTGTTCCCCATCCCACAGCAAGGGGTATAAAAAACAGTCAGTTTGATGAAGTTGGTTACTGGATTCGTGAAAAATTACTGTAAAAATTCTGAATGGTAAGCTTAGTTAATTGAAGGTTATATATTGTCTGTATTTGTGCAAAACCATTTTGAGTTTCTCCTAGGGCATCTATTCACTTTTAAATAACCTTGCCAAACTTTTAATTTAATTAAGCAATTATATCATATATGGCAGAAGCTTTTGTAAATCCCCACCTTCTCAAATGGGCTCGAAAACGCAGAGGATTAAGTGTTGATGAAGCCGCAAAAAAGATACGGATTTCAAAAGAAAAGCTTGAGGCTGTAGAGGCTGGAATGACGCAACTTACCTTCAATCAGTTTTTGAAAGCATCCAAGGTGTACCAGAGGTCTCCTTTTTTTTTCTATTCAAAAAAAGAACCCATGGACAACCCATTACCTGATTTCCGATCCCGTTCTACAGATTATTCGGGTGAATTGGATGTAGTTATCCGAGAGTTCAACTATTTGAAGAATAACTTGAAGTATATTGCGAATAGCTTGGGATTGGGCTTCGATTATAGTTACATAGGCTCGGAAGTTGAAGAAGATAAGATATTGGTCAAAATGCAGGAACTTCTTCCCTATTCAGAAAAAGACTTGAAAGGAAAAAAAGATAACAAAGTCTTGAACTACTGGAGAGAGAGATTGTTTTCATTGGGCATTTTTGTGTTTCAATTCAGGGGGGTCAGCAGGGATGTGACACGAGGTTTTCTCTTAAAAGAACCTCCCTTTCCAGTCATTGCCGTGAATACAAAAGACACTCATTATGCAAGGGTGTTCACAATTTTTCATGAATTATGCCATTTAATTATGGATAAAGGGGGAATCTGTGATAAAGAGGACGAAAC
>WAKA01000014.1 GCA_015523565.1 Candidatus Heimdallarchaeota archaeon
CCCCATCAGAAATGTAGGAGACGAAAACATTAACCGAAAAATCAGCAAGACAATGAATTTTGATGAACTGGGATGTCAAATGATTACCACAGGAGGTAAGTTTGCCATGCCTTTTTTCACAAGATTACTTACGCATGCAAAGATTCCCTTTTATGTGATTTATGACAACGATTCAAGCAGTGACTTCCATAGCGAAATCAATGACCATATCAAAAGAAATATTCAAAACGCAAAAAACTCTGGAATGATTGCAGAATCCACAGTCCATTATCCCTTTCTGGAAAAAGACTGGGGAATCCAAACAAGTGAAAAGGGCAAGGTTGATACATTATATCAATTTCTTAAGGATAATCCCAACAACTGGTCTGAAAAAATGGTAAAGAAATATAATGCATTGAGAAAAAGATTGTACAAATTCGCATGGAAGGCTTATCTGCCCTAGACATAATGAAAATCCTAATGTGTGGATCATTCAACAATTACCTATATCAAGAAAGGCAATATCATCAACTCACCAAAAGGACAGAGGTTCCGAAACCTACGGCCAATACTCAACAGCCAAAAACATGAATACAGTCACGAATCGGGGCTAACCCTTAAATCACCAACAGAGGAGGAAAAGCATTGAGATTCATCCAGCGTTTCAAGTTCTTCATTGACGTACCATCAGATTTCAGGATCGGAGGATTCACAGGAAAAGTCTCACAAGGAGCAATCCTCACCTATCTCAAGGACAAAAATCCCAACCTTTGGAAAAAAATGCATGAGTCCAATTATGAAAGACCATATTCAATTTTCCCTTTCACCAAGATCTCCAATGGTGCCACTATCGGGGTTGCCACAACAGATGAAGAACTTTCACAGACTATCTTCAGGATAATCGTTGAAGATGATTACGGCACCATCAGGCTTATAGACCAAGACTTCCCTGTCTATCAGATCCAGTTCAACAAGGTAAACCCTGTTCCGTCAAAACCCCCTGAAATAGGATCAGGCTTTGCACTCAGGTTCCAGACACCTGCCGTTTTTCCTGATCCAAACCGCAAGCGCAAGGTAGACACATATATCAACCTCCTAAAACTCTGGCATACCACCAAGAAAACATATGAAATGATCACGGGTGAGAAGCTTGATGAAAACCTCCCCCAAAAGATCGAGAAACAGGTCGCCGTAACAAATTTCGAGTTAAAATCGATTCGTGTCAGCATCACCAAGACCGCAAAAGTGTTCGCCACTACAGGCTATCTCAAGTTCATTGTTGAGGACAATGAAGGATTGGATCATCTCAATCGACTCGTCCAGACCATGGAGCACTGGGGTATCGGAGGCAAAAGAGCCATGGGATTCGGAAAAGTCAAGGTCAAGTATTTCAAGAATTAGGATCTAAGCTTCCTTGCTTCATCTCGTATGGTTTGAAGGTCAATAATACTCTTCGGTAGATAATCCCTCCCTTCTTTTCCCAATACAACAATAAGGGGAAAATGCCCCGCCAGCCCATGGAGGAATGAGACAAGACAAAGAGACAGCGGGGAAAATCCTGGGGGTATGATTAAATAATGTCCAGTCAGCAAATTATCGCCAATTATTTCATAAGCCTCTTTAACCAATTTTTGTGAGTGTTCAACTAATTTGTCCAGTTTCGCATCACCTGGATTAA
Source organism: Candidatus Heimdallarchaeota archaeon (assembly GCA_015523565.1). GTDB lineage: Archaea > Asgardarchaeota > Heimdallarchaeia > Heimdallarchaeales > Kariarchaeaceae > WAKA01. The sequence continues at coordinate 1,658 of WAKA01000014.1, forward strand.
TGTCATAGATTTGGTGCCGACGGATACCAAACATCTCCTCTAACTTTTTAATTGCGCTTGGAACAAGGCTGTGACCACTCATGTTGATTAAGGGCAATCCCTTGAATTGAGAAGGCTGACGAGATAAAAGACCTTTAAGCTTTTCAACTATTTTCGGAGCAACGTTTTCAAAGGCAATGCTTGCTGTCTTTATAGCTATTTCCTCTGCCATAAGTGAAAATAGCTATAGGAAAAATAAGCATTGTGTATCACCACCTAACATTTGTGCATTCTGTTTCAATCTATTACTAGGGTTTTCAGTCTATAGAACTGAAATCGTCGTTGGTCATGGATTGATCAATAAACTAAATAGGAAAGCCAATTAATTTATTCAAGGAATACTTGGAGATTGAGATGAAAAAAATTTGGAGAATAAAATTGCTCAAGAATGATTGGCAAAAGCCATCAGGTACAGAAAAAGTTTATATTAATTATGTACCTATCAACTATGTTTGCAATGGGAGGACGTACTTCAATGCAATTCTTGAAAAAAAGATTCAATTTATATCCCTTTAAGGGGCAGAAGTTGTGTTTGGGGGTCAGGGAAGGTTGAGTGAATATTATGTCGAAATAACC
>WAKA01000015.1 GCA_015523565.1 Candidatus Heimdallarchaeota archaeon
CCTTATGCCCTCGCAGAACAGGCAAAGCTTTTCTGTTTAAGACATGGAAATTACCGAGGTGCAGTCATATTCAAGGCTATTGAATCCATCCTTGCAATTCCATTCATCAGCTCATCAGCTGGATTTCTTATTCTTGACATGCCCCCTGTGGATCAAGAATCACTTGAAGAATTCAAAGGGGAAATGCAGGAACAATTGGAAGAAGTTGCTGAAAAGTTATCCACTATTTTGGGAAAGGAAGAGGGGCAAATGCCTAAAAAGGCAAGAGAAATGATCTCTGAGCTGATGGATGCCAATGAGCAAAACCTTGCAAAATTGGATTTCAGAAACATCAGGGAGGAAAAGGCCAGGGAATTTGCCTTGCAGTATTATCAACTGGAATTCCCATTAAGACCATGGAAACGAAAAAAAGCATTGAAAGAATTTGCTGAAAAGTATCACTTGGATCCAGAAGAAGCTGAATTTAATCTTATGAATATGAGTTTCAAAATACAGGCTGGACAGGAAGATGAAGACCTGATAAATAATCTTCTGATTACTGCCGCCCTAAAGGCCATTATCATGGAAGAACAAAAGTTTTCTGAATACTTCGAGGATTTGGAACTCGGGCAGATCAGCACAGGTCTTGCTTTTGGTGCACGTCAATTCTTGAAAGATCATTATTCATTCAAGACCCCTTGGGAAAAACGAAAAGACAGGATAAAGAATTTCTTTATTGGTATATTTGCCTTGCCTATCGTATTGTCTCAAGATTTGTATGCATATGCAATCGGCTTTTACAGGTATTGGGTCGGACGTTTTGCAATGATGAGAAGACGAAATATCCTTTCATTCATTAAAATGCGTTATCTGGAGATTGTGGATCAACTTGAAGTCATCCCTTCAAAAATAAGGGAGGGTATTGCCAAAATAAAGAAACGTGATAAAAAGACAAAGCAACAGCAAAAGCAAAAGAAGCTTCAAATCAAGAGAATCTTCCGCCAACTTGGTGTTGCACTGATTGAGTTCGTCCTTTTGCCATTCAAGGTTGCCTATAAGTTCATTCTTTGGCTGGTAGGGCTCATATTCTCAAAGAAGGTTGAAAAGAAGGAAACTTTTGAAAGCGAAATCGCCCATGTTGCCTTGGTGTCAATGTACGATGAACTGTTCAAGACACTAATGCTTTCTTCCAGAATGAGTACTGGATATTAGACATTTAGAAATCCCTAAATACCTAAAACCATTCCCTTAACTAAATGGCTTTACTTGAAATCTTCCTTGTTCAATTTCCAATTGGTTTTTTAACCTCACTTAGCCCTTGTCTTTTTCCATTAATGCCTTCCTACCTTGCAATCCTTGCCAAAAACAAACAAAACTCTACATTCCATGCCATCCTTTCTGTCCTTTCCATGATGGCTGGATTACTAATCGTCTATACGCTCTTTGGACTAATTGCTTCAACTATCATCTCATTTTCTGAATTCGTGCTTGCCAATCAATCTGCCTTCTTTATTTTCCAAGGTTTGCTCCTCATTGCTATTGGGATTCTCCTTATCCACTCTCCACAAATAATACGTCGTATCCCAATTCCAAAATTTGTTGATAACATGCTTTACGGTGAACAAACAGAAAACAATATTCTCTATACCAGCTTTCTTATCGGACTTTTTTTCACATTTATTGCTGCCCCTTGTGCAGCATCATATTTCCTTTTGTCTTGGAGTTCCGCTGCATTCCTTCCATTTCCTGAACGTTTACTTTCCTTTCTGTTCTTCACACTTGGCGCTTCTGTCCCTTTTGCTGTCATGGCTCTTCTAGTCCCTGAATTGAAAGCTACATTCATTCAATCACTCAATAAATCAAGCGAACTCCTCCAAAAGATTGTAGGTGCAGTTGTTATTCTCAGCGGATTATGGCTAATATTCACTCGGGGAATCTAAAAATTCTCAATTAAAACAATAATGAACCTGATAAATGCCATTATCGCCAAAAGCCAAAAAACAGCAATGGTCGCAAAGAAGAATTTGTTCATTTTCTCCATTCCTGTAATCAATTCGTCAATATCAGACCCAGATGTCAAAATAATGTTCTGAATATGCTTCAGAGGTGCAATGAATGTTGCACCCAATACAAATAATCCAATCCCAAAACCAAATGTTTCAAGTTCAAATGAATTTGATAATGAAAGGGTAATCAACATTGTCCCCGCCAAAAATGATGAAAATGCCAAAAGCAGTATTCTCATCACAAACTGAAGAAAGATTTTGTTTTGATCTTCTGTAAACTCAAAAGTCATTTCAATCACCTATTATAATTTGGATCATTGCCAAGACTGTGGTCAAAATGAAGAAAATGGAAATCACTAGAAATCCAAAATTGAACTCTTTCAATCCTTCCATTAATTCTTCTATGTCTCGTCCTTCACTTACTGAAATTTTCTTGAAATTATCTGAAGGTCTAAACAATAGCAATGAAACCCCCAAGGTTCCTGCAAATGCTATTAGATTATTTATAAGTTTTAATGAGATTGGCTCTTTTATCATAATCAATATTGTTGTGCTTAACCCGAAAAGACCAATCAAGAAGATCGCAGAACTGAATATCATAATTTGGTTTCCAAAAATCCACATCTTTTCTGCTTCTTCATCAGTGAATTCATATGACATATTTTGAACTGATATCTAAATCATAAAAATATCTAACCATAATTATGGGATAAATGTAAAAAAAATAAAATTATTCCGATATGTTTCCAATTTGAACTCTCGTTTATTCTCCACTTAAAGGATAGTGTCTTCATCAAATTTTGACTATTTTAAATATGGATTTCAATTGAACAATGTACAGTCTATTCCGTATCTCAGAAATCAAATTTTAATTATTTTGTATGTTGTTTTCATTACAAACTGAATACTATGGTTGTGGTACAAATTTAATTATTCGTTGTACTTTTTTATTGGTTTTTTGTTCCGCAATTATGACAAAAAATTGCTTCTTTTGGTAATTCAACTCCACAATTGTTGCAATATCTATTTTCTGGATTATCCAATGCTTGGGATTCTGGTTCAAGTGTTGTTTGGTGTTGCACTGGCTGATTTGATGAAATTAATTGATCTGTCTTTGATTTATGTTCTTTCACTTTCTTCAGTTGACTAAGGACTTTAACCTGTTTGGTTGCCTTGTCATATTCCATTGGATAGCCATAATCCAATATCAATGTCATGATCATGTTTTCAACTTTGTTTGGATCTGCCTGCAAAATGTCACTGATCGTATCCAAACTATGGGTTGCTGGATATGGAGGTCTGTCAAGCAAGTTCAAGATACGTCTTTTAAGTTTGTACCGATTCTGCATGTTTGCCCAAGTGCCAATTGCAATTATTATGCTGAATATGACAATTCCGCCAGAATTGCCAGCAACTCCAATGAAAAACAAAGCCAAAGCAATAATGAACCCTGCCTTGTCATTTACTGCAAAATCTTCTTCGGTAAATGTTTGCTGATTTTTGATTTGTGATTCGCTTGATGGTGACATGACCTTCTCTGGATACTTCTCTGAGTACCAAATGAGTGTGATCACAAGGAAAACAAAATACAATGGAATGGAAATTTGTGCAATCATGATGAAAACCCCAAACATGCTTAATATTCCCAGGAAAAGAATAATTGCCATAAGGTCTGCATGGGCCAATACAATGTGAAACCTTACCTCAAAACTCTCATTGTTTGTTAGGACTAACTTATACGTACGTCTTTCCAATGACTCAAAATGAATGACCTGTGAAGGGCTTAAGTTCTTAACGAATGTCCAATTTCCATTGGTTTTTTCCCAAAGCTCAATTTCCACATTTGGATTATTGTCATGAGAATTGCCATTGTTTTGGGGAATGGGAGCGATGATAAGTTGGGCACTGTTTCCTCCATCATATTGGAATATGTATTCTGAGGCTTTGTTGCCTTTAACAATAACCTCGTTATAATTAGGCTGGGCTGAATTGACCAAAATCATTGTTGCAGGTATCAGCAACAAAACAAGAAACAGACCAACCTTCACAACCCATTTGAAATGGTCAAAAAATCGATCAAGGATGAATTTGTTTGTTCCCATAATTTACAATACGTGCATTAATGATTTAAATATTGTCATTTGTTTATCCCAAAGGGGTAACAAAATTTGTTGAATTTTATCACCTTTGCACTTGCTTGGTTCTTCCTATTTTTGCAAGAATTAACCGAACATATTTTGAAGGAAGAAATAAGAGAAAAGTTGGCGTGCTTTCGATGCGTGGTGATAAAATAATGGCAATCATCCCTGCATTCAATGAAGAGCAGGCGATTGGTAGCACTGTTGAAACTGTCAAGCCATATGTTGATCAAGTCGTGGTGGTTGATGACGGAAGCACGGATAGGACAAGACAAATTGCAAAAGAGCATGGTGCCACTGTAATTAGCTATTTGCCAAACATGGGGAAGGGAACCGCACTATACATGGGTGCAAAATATTTCATGGAATCTGACTGCGAATTCTTGTTTACAATTGATGGGGACGGACAACACAGACCTGAATACATCCCTGAATTCATGAAAAAATTTGAGGACCCCTCGGTCGACATGGTTGTTGCATCAAGATTTGGAACTGTTGATTGGATTGAAAACATGCCTTTCATAAGAAAGCTCTCAAACTTACTCTCTCGGTTCGGACTCTGGATACTATATAATGGATTTGTTGTGGAGGATCCGCAGAATGGGTTTCGAGCATATCGCAGACGAGCCGCCAAAATCCTTAATTTCAAGCCGAAACGCAAAGGAAGATATGGATTTGAGGCAGAAACGGAAATATTGATTGATGCAAGAATTAAGGGACTTAAGATTGAGACTGTGCATTTACCTTCAATTTACTTTGAAGACCGTGTCTCCAAATTTTCCTTGTTCAAGGACACTTGGACAATTCCTGGTGTCATGCTCAAAAATTTTTTCAAGAGAAAACCATGGTTGTATAGACGAAATTTCAAATGACTGTCTTTCATAATTGCTTTAGCTCATGCTATTGGCGTTTCCAAACTGTTGTACCTTTAACGTCCTCTAGCACAATACCCAAAGATTTCAATTGATCTCTGATATGATCCGCCATTTCCCAATTTTTTTCAGAACGTGCCTGTTGTCGGATCTGCAATAATAGATCCATCAGCCCTGAAAATGTCTCAGACGTCTCTTCTGTCTGTTCAAATAATCCAAGGACAGAGAGCATTCGCTTATATCTCAAAGAAATGTCAACCCAAAAAGTGCCGTCATTCTCCGTTTCCTTTCTGATTGTATTGTTGATATCCTTCACAAATGAATGGAGAACTGACAATGCCTCAGGAGTGTTGAAATCATTGGCAAGTGCTTTTGCAAACTGGTTTTCATACATCACTCCCTTTTCTGCCAATTTCTCCAAGGCTTTTGATTTCTTGAAATGCCCCTTCTTTTGTGTCCGTGCAACCAATTGTTCCAATGTGGTCTTGAAACGCTTCATCTGGTTTTCTGCCTCTTCCAATCCTTCTTTGCTATACTCTAGGGGCTTTCTGTAATGTGCTTGCAACATGAACAGCCGAAGTGTATCCCCATCAAATCTCTGTAGCACTTCCTTGATTGTGAAGAAATTTTTCAGGCTTTTGCTCATCTTCTCTTTGTTGATTGTCACAAAGCCGTTGTGAAGGAAATAATTTGAAAACTTCTTTCCTGTATATGCCTCTGATTGGGCAATTTCATTGACATGATGCGGGAATGCAAGATCTTGACCACCGCCATGGATATCCAACGTCTCACCTAAATAATGCATGGACATGGCTGAACACTCAATATGCCATCCCGGTCTCATCCTTCCCCAAGGAGTTTCCCAATAAGGCTCTCCTTCCTTTGATTTCTTCATAAGTGCAAAATCTGCCCTGTGTTCCTTTTCCAGAGGGTTTCCATCTTCTTCAACCGATTGTGATTCCTCAAGGTTGAAATTGGTCATCTTTCCATAATTCTCGAACTTTTGCACACGGAAATAGACACCACTTTCCTTGACATATGCATATCCCTTGTCAATCAATCCCTTGACAATCTCAACCATGTCATCTATATGTTCCGTTGCCTTTGGCCTGATTGTAGGCGGCAAAATGCCCAAGCTTCGGAAATCATCCTCTACACTTCTGATAATCCGTTTTGCAAGCTCTGGCACTGAAATGCCTTCCTCATTGGCACGATTGATCATCTTGTCATCAATATCGGTGTAATTGGAAACATAGTATACCTTGTATCCAAAATACTCAAGAACACGTCGAATTATGTCAAATGCAATTTGACTTCTGGCATGACCTACGTGTGCATTGTCATAAACCGTCGGCCCACATACGTACATCCTAACAATCCCTTTCTCCAAAGGTTTGAATGGTCTGATCGAATGGGTCTGTGTATCATATACCTGCAACGTTATGTGGGCTTGCTCTTCGGCTTGCATAACTCGAATGTTTCTCAACAATTCAATTTAATAAATCATATCTTTGTAGGCATTAACCCTTTGCAACAAATTTTTTTATCATGGTCTCCTTTCTATGTTAGATGACAACCAACCGAAGAAAGGACAGGGTTGCGACAACTTTCTGGTTCGACAAAAAACTCAAGGAACGCCTTCAGCAGACAGCTTCAAGCATGGGATCCACATTGACTGATCTAATCAACAGGGCTGTTGAAATCTATTTGGACAGGGGATATGTTCATGACGATGAAATGTCACAAAAAATGGCAATATCTGAAATAACCAGTGAACTTCATTCATCCACCCAATTTACGGACAAAATCAATGAACTTGACGACAAAATTCGGGGATTAAGCGCTAGAGTTCAGGCCCTTGAAGAAGAACGGCAAAAGGAGGAAAGAATCACTCCTGAAACAGTACAGAACCAAATCAGCATTCACTTTGAATCAAAAGTTCAGCCACTTTTGGGAAGATTGAGCCAATTAATACAACGACTGGGTGAACAAGAGCAGAACAAATAAGTCTTATTTGTCTTTCAATTTCACTCTTGTTTGTATTTTCCCACAATGGCGGCTAATGTCTCAACTGGTGTTCCTTGCAGAATTACGCAGCTAGGTGCCAAGATAAATGGGTATTCATTTGCATAATTCCTCAACATATCCACGTTAGGAGAGGTTCCTGCAAGTAAGGCATCTGGATCCAATCCTGCCAACAATCCCCCCTTAAACAACTCATGTGCCTCCCCTATCGACGGCCAAGAATTATAGTGCCAATTGACTGAATCTGGATTGAAAATATCCACTGCCTCTTTGAAAAGTACATTGTCTCCATGTACGTGGAGTACATTGAATTCACCTTTGGAAGCTTTGGCAAACTTCCTGTTTAATTCTAGTGCTTCCTTTAGTTGCTCATCTGAAATGCCATTTATCCTTTCTGCCTCCTGAGTGGCCATAAAAATTCCGCTGGCTCCAGCTTCCACTCCTGCATTCATGAATTGGATGGTTACGTCTTCAACAATCTTGTATGCATCCATCACTGCCTCTCGATTTTCAAGAAAATCTTTTGTAAAGCGCTTCCCTGTTAATTTCCTCATCACCATTGTGGGAGAGAATACTGTTAGCATCAAAGGGGTATCTGGAAACTTATTTTTCAAAAGTTTGACAATTCTCAATTGATCTGCATAATGTCCATCTGTCGGATCAACCCATTGGATCTTTTCATAGTCTTCCAATGAATTCACTATGCATTCTTTACAAGAAGAACTCCCGCTTTTTCCTTTTTCATTGCTCCCCTTCTCAATAGAGCATCCAAAATCAACTACGGGATACCTGCCATGAAGTGGAATCTTGATGATATCGGACGGAACTGCCTTTTGAAAACTCTCTATTTCATCAACCAATTTTTCAGGCTGAAAATCAACCTCAGGAAAATGTTGCCAAACTGAAACAAGCCTTCTGCCTGTTGTTTCCCCAAAAAGTTCTGGATAACTGTCTTTCATGACTGCACCTGAATGGAAGTAATAATAAGAAACTTTTTGCAAAGTGTCTGTAGAATTGTGAAAAGAAATACATAGAATGTTTTGAACAATGACAAAACAATGACTGTCTATTATTTTTCTTATGGGGTGAACATGTCGCAAAAAATGATCGAGGCACGAAATTTGAACTTTAAGCTGATTGGGAAAGGGAAACTGGAAGACTATGCAATTACCTTCCATCGATATTCCGCTGAATGGAATGGACTGACAGCCACATTGGAAAGGAAAGACGGTCATCACACATGGGGTGTGATCTTCGAAACTGATGAGGAAAGTATGGATAGGCTGGATATGTTTGAAGGGCTTGAAAAAGAAGAAACAGAACGTATTAGCCTCCCCGTGTTAACAACAAAGAATGAAACGGTCATATGTGAAACTTACATTCGTAAACATGGAACACTCCCTGATGTAGGCAATTTTTCTCTCAATTACTTAAACCTACTTCTCGAAAGCTACAAAGAGCATCACATCCCGATTGAACAATTTGACCTGATCGAATCCAAACTGAAAAGGACATTTGTTGTAGATCGAACAAAGAGGAGAAAACGAACATTCACCCGTGGCAAATACCTGATCCAAATTGATGGGGAAAGTCTCAATGAAATTGGTTTTGATGATGGCGAGGATGTTGTTGTCGCATATCGAACAAATTATGCGCCTGCCCGTATCCAAAAAGTAGATACGGGAATTGTCGAACCTGGCATCTGTAGGCTTGACAAGTCAATACGAAATGTCTTGGGACTTGATGAGAAAACCCTGCAACGTGCAACAGTGACAATCTATCCCATTAAATCCCAATATATCTCTGATTATACAACTGGGGAGAAAGTGCTGAAATGGGTCCTGGCACTATTGTCATTGATCTTTTTCGCATGGATACCCTACCTGTATATCAAAAAGTCGATTTACCCACGGACATTTCTGCTGAAAGTACAAAAACTTGAATCTGACATTATCGAGAAAAACATAGCTATCGTTCCAAAACAATACCTAAAATTGATTGGCATTGAGGAAGGAAAATTCATAGACATCATTGTGCCTATTTATGTTGACGATTCGTTTTTGCTGAAATATCTAACTATCAGGGCATTCAGTGACGAAAACATTGAGGCTTCTCCTGAATTGAAATCGCAAAAAATTTATCTTGACGAAACTACACGATCCCTTATTGGACTCCCTGAACTGTTGACTAATGAAACGTTTCCTTTTTCACAGATCTCACCAAACCTCAATTCTCTGCTTACTGAACGGGGAATAATTTACCTTGCAACCATCCTCTTCCTTGTAGGCAGATTCCAAACACTGCTTCTCAACTTCGGAAGCTCCAACTCTATTCTTGATTTTTGGATTGCTGTCGTCTTTTCCATCTGGTTTATTGGATTTGTTGTATATTTTGAGTTGAAAAACAAGATAAGATATTGAACAAAAAATGGTGCAATGAGAAGAATGTTCAATAAGTCCAAGCCAAATGAACGGTTATGCGTGAAATCAAAAAAATATTGGTTCTAGGCTTAGGGACAATGGGTAATGGAATAGCACATGTTGCCGCACAGGGCGGATATGAAGTGTCTGCCTATGATGTCAAGCAGGAATTTCTTGACAGGGGTGTAGCTACAATCCGCAAGAACCTTAGCAGGGGACTGAAAAAAGGAAGAATCACTGAAGAGGAAATCGAGACTATTATGTCCAGAATTTCAACCTCTACAGACTTGGAAAAAGCCGCAGAAGGTGCAGATTTCGTTATTGAAGCCGTTTATGAGGATTTGGAGACAAAAGTGAATCTTTTCCAGCAACTCAACAAGATCATGCCTGATGATGTTGTATTTGCATCAAACACCTCTTCCATTTCCATCTCTCTTTTAAGCGGTAGTTCAGGAAGACCAGAAAAATTCATTGGAATGCACTTCTTCAACCCTGTCCCAGTCATGAAATTGGTCGAAATCATTCGTGGAATACTTACCTCTGATGAAACCTATGAAGTGACCCGAACAATAGCAGAAAAAATGGGCAAGGAAACAATTGTAGCCAAGGACAATCCTGGATTTGTTGTCAATCGAATATTGGTTCCAATGCTTAATGAGGCTGTTTTTGCATACTCTGAAGGGTTGGCATCCGCTGAAGACATTGACAAGGGAATGGTTCTTGGAACAAACATGCCTATTGGACCACTTGCATTGTTGGATCTTATTGGATTGGACACTGCATTAATGGTCTCTGACGAATTCTACAAACAATTCCAAGACAGCAAATACCGTGTTCCCCCACTATTGAGGCAGATGGTTGCCTCTGGTCTTCTAGGGAGGAAATCTGGCCGAGGCTTCTATAAATATGACTAATCAATAAATATGACTAGGCTTCTATAAATATGAATAAGACAATTACCAATCATTAAACTTAACCTATTTTACAACTTTTTATTTTTCTTCAACATGCTTTCTTGCTGTCTATTTGTCCTTCAATCCCAATGATGTGGTTGCTGTAGGTCCTATTGTCAGGGGTAAAATGAAAAAGAATTGGTTTGCAAGTTGTTCACCGTTTAAAGTAATTGATCCCTGATCTATCAGGACAGCCACAACAAACCCGATCATTGCCCCAACATTGCATGAAATCCATGCAACCAAGAACTTGATGGACAAAAAGCCAAAAGGTTTCTCTTCAGTGCGTGAGGCTCCAAACCATGTTCCTACACAGATCAAAAACCAAAACAATGCATTCAGTAGCGATTGAATCTGCGCAGGTGTCAATCCTCCCAGTTTCGAAATATTCAAGCTCTGGAAAATCAATGCAGACAAAACAGTGCCCAAAGCCGCAGTCACCATTGTTATGACATAGAGAATAAAACTCATACTTCTACCTTTCAACAGTGCAAATAAACCTTTTTGGGGCAAAAGAACAGATTTCGCATTTTCTGAGAAAATATCAGTGTATATAAATAGGACTCATGATTATTGCATCATGATCCAAAATGGAAAAAGAATTTGTCATGATAAAACCAGATGCAGTTCAAAGAGGACTTATCGGCACCCTGATCAACAGGCTCGAAAGGACTGGACTGAAAATAATTGCCATGAAATTCCTGCATGTAACAACTGATCTTGCTGAAAAGCATTATGAAGTTCATAAAGGCAAACCATTCTATCCTGCACTAGTGGAATTCATCACTTCTGGACCTGCTGTAGCAATGGTTATTGAAGGGCCAGATGCCGTGAAAATCACACGGAAAATTGTTGGAGCCACAAATCCTGCAGAAGCCGCCCCTGGTACCATCAGAGGAGACTTCGGCATCAATATCGGGAGAAATCTCATTCATGCTTCTGACAGTCCAGAAAACGCCAAAACAGAAATTGCCATCTATTTTTCAGATGATGAATTGGTCGATTGGACTCCAACTATTGCCCCATGGTTCACTGAATAAATCAAAAAACATTCTAATATCAAACAATAAGTTCAAATGAAATCTTCCAAACTATTCTGTGCATTTTCTTTCTCTATTTTTTTTGCTGTTTTCCACCTTTTGCGTGTGATTGGGGGAAATTCCCAATACTTCAGATAATATTCCTTCAGGAATTCCTTTGCATTTGCAGGATACCCCTTGCCAAATTTTGGAAGATTTGGGAATTCCTTTGAATATTTGTCTTGAAGTTGTCTCATTTGCCTGTCTCTCTCTGTTTTTGCTATAATGCTTGCCGCTGCAACGACAATATATTTGCTGTCCGCCTTGTGTTCTGATACAACAACAGGAATGTTGAACTCTGAAAAATGTTCTCCAAATCTTTCCGCCTTAACATCAGCCGCATCCAAATACAGTTCCGAAATCCTTTTTGAATATTTCCTGATTAATTTTTTGAACATCAGCACTTCAATTTCATTCAACGTATGGTCTTCCATTAGTTCATTAATCTCTTTGGCTGAAACAACTAACGTGTCTGCAATTTCTGCAATTTCCATTATTGAATTCGCCAAATTCTCCCTTTTCTTTTCTGAAAGGGCTTTACTGTCATCAACTCCCAATTCCTTAAGAATCTCGATTTCCTGTTTTGTGCATGCCACTAAACCAATCACCAAGGGTCCAAGCACAGGCCCCCTGCCTGCCTCATCCATACCTGCAATCAAATTTCTCAATGTTTTTGCCTCTTATCTATCTAATTTAATACAGCCTATTATGACATGCAAAAAATTTAACTTGTTTGTCTTGTTGAATTTGATTTTGATTGGAATAAAACAAACCTATCTGTTTACCCTTATGCCAACCTATTTGAAAAGAGACCTGATAAGAACCCATGGAAACATTTGAGGTGGCTCTCCTTCATTCAGATGGCTCTGTTGAAATTAACACAATGCCAAAACCAGAATTGGAAAAAGGCGGTATATTGATTAAAACATTGTATTCTGAAGTTTGTGGAACTGATGTACACTTGCAACATGGACGGCTTGCTGGCGTGCCGTATCCAATTATTCCCGGTCATGTGTCAACAGGTGAGATTGCGGAAATCAATGGTGATGTCGATGATATTGATGGGATTTCCCTTCAAGTTGGTGACATTGTGACATTCCTTGATGTGCATGAAACCTGTAATAACTGCTGGTACTGTCTTGTGGCAAAAGAGACAACACGATGTCCAAAAAGAAAAGTCTATGGTATTACTTACTCTGCAAGGGATGGTCCCCTCGGTGGCTGGAGTCAATATATCTATCTAAAACCTGGAGTCAAGATAATTAGATTGCCTTCCAAAACATTTGCTAGAAAATTCATTTCTGGTGGGTGCGGATTACCTACCGCTATCCATGCTATACAAAGGGCAAATATCCAATTGGGTGAAACTGTGGTTGTACAGGGTTCTGGACCCGTCGGATTGATGGCCGCTATCTTGGCAAAGAAAAGTGGATCATTCAATGTCATTCTTATTGGAGGCCCAAAACACAGGCTAGACATTGCACACAAGTTTGGAATTGAAACCACAATCAATATCGAAGACTATGGTGTTTCTGATAGAATTGAAAGGATTATGGAATTGACACACAATAGGGGTGCAGATAAAGTTATCGAAGCAACAGGTGTCCCTTCTGCTGTTAAGGAAGGACTAGAGATGGTTCGTGATGGCGGTACTTACGTAATTGTCGGTCAATATACTGATGCGGGAAATGTCACACTCAATCCACACAATCATATCAATAAGAAACATGTCACAATCAAAGGGTCTTGGGGCTCTGATTTCTCCCATTTTTATCTTGCAGTTAATTTTGTCAAACATTTTGAAAATCTCCCTTGGGAGCAAATCATTTCAAAGGACTATCCGTTGAATGAAATGAGTCAAGCACTGGATGATCTTTCGAATTATCGGATCATGAAGGCAGTGGTCAATCCCAACAAAGAGTCAGATGAATGAACTTTGAAAAAACCCCTTAGTGTCTGATATTCTTGATAACATTTGGCATACGATTTCTGGTTGTGGCTTTCTTAGGTTATCTATCCTTTTTTGCTGAAGAGATAATCCAGAATTGAATTCCATACGTATCCATCGTCCCTTTCCTTATTCTCAAAGTTTTCTGTATGCAACCACTGAATAAAGGCAGGCTTGATCTCATCCACCGAATTCAATGGGGATTTTACAAAGCCTATCTCATGCAATTTCCTTCCAATTTTGTAATAGAGCTCATCTGTAAGCTTTGTAATGTCTTTTGGATCCTCTCGCTCCAAAAGGGTCAGGGAATACAGTTCAAACACTCTTCTCAATTCTGCTGTGGCATTTGGATGGTCATCAACTCTGACGTCTATGTAAACATCGCTTCCGCCTCCATATCCCGCATTTTCCTTAAGAACTTTGATTGCCGCTGATTGCTGTCCCCGTTTGTCACCCCCTGCTTTTTGCCCTGCTTCCAATGCCCTCATCAATTTCTCTGCAAGATCCTTGCCTGTCGAAAGAAAGGCATCCAACATTTTTGAGACAACTTCTTCCCCTGCCAATATATTCCCTTGAACCACAACACCATCCGCGGTCACCCCTCCTGCCCATGGATAGCATTCTGAACCGGTAAAGGAAACTGCATTGCCCTTCAGGTCTACAATACCTACCTGTCTATGCTCTTTCATGTCATCCTTTTCCAACAGAATTCTTAATGCTTGATTTGCATCGGCACCCGCCTTGAGCAATTTCAATCCTGTTCTCCCATATTCAAGATTCGCCCAAGCCTGTGTTGCAATTGCTCCTGCCTTGATATCCAACCAAGGTACAACTGCCCCAACGGCTGGAAATTTACTTTGTACTGCAATCCCTATCTCATTGGTCTCCAAATCAATTGCTACAATGGAGAATGTCACAAACTTATTCCAATCTCTTTATTTTTGAACTTGTTGAAATCCCTAGCATGTCTCCAATAGATCTTCATAACTTCGCTTGAACACTTGGGCTTGAAATTTGAATATCCTTGTGTTATCAGCCATGATCAAATCAAAAGGCATGCCTGCTTTTTGTGCAAGGGCATATACAAAGTCTTTTGCATCCCATCCATATTTTGTGGGAACGACTGGAAGCAATAATCCTGAATACGGCGGCGATTCAACCATTAACCCGTCCTTCCCCACTTCAATCTGCTCTAATAGATTTTCCAAACTGTCATATTCAATCCTTTGCATTTCTGACAAGATTTCCAGCTCAATGGTCATTTCATCCAGTTCTTCTTCCTTGACTGGCAAAAATCTCGGATCATTCATCAAGGATGCATGGGTGGCATGTGCAATTGCAATTCCCAAAGGATAGACCGCTCTGGGAAGACCTATGCATCCTCTGAGGTTCTCGTTCCCTTCCGAATCCCTCAGGTAAAGTGTGACAAACACTCCCCTTTTCTCCTTAAAGTCATCGGGAAGTTTGTCCAAATCTGGTTCATATCTGCTTTTGTCACTTATGTACTGATCAATGGCTTTCTTGATGATACAAAAGGCGACTTGCTCATTTTCCTTTGAAATAACAAGGTATTGTTGAGACATCGTATAATATTTGAAACTGTACAATAAATACCCTGTGAATGGGGAATTTTGACATAGTTATCTTTTCCTCCTAAAAATTTTAATTCAATAAATGGGCATTATACATAATGGATTTTTCCATAGTTGATATGCCACTGCAAAAGGTCAAGGAAATCGCTTCCATTCCAAAATTGAATGAGTTTATCTACGGTTGGAAACCTCTAAACCTTATTTTGCATTATATTTCCCATCCCCATGATTGGCAATATCAAGGTGCCATATTTTGGCTTCTGCTCACAGAAAACAAAGCGTACTATGTTACGACGCTACTAAGGAAATTCAAGATGAATCAATTGCCTACCAGTTTATTGGAATTCCTTTTTGACAAATGGAAAGATAAGAAAACAACAGAGGTTGAATTCATTTTTGACAATATCGTCCGCCTTTGTTCAATTTCCAAACAACATCCTCATTATATGAGATTTCAACAGCTATTAAAACAAATTGTCAACTGGAAAATCAAAAATTCCACATTATGGTCTTTGGATCCTTCTGTTCGAAAAATCAGGGATTTCAACATTATTCTGGATCTTGTTTCAACACATCGTGTACCGCTTTGGGATTTTGATTACCTGTTCAGTGAGGAAGAATTGGCTCTGCTCCTTCTGGTCGCACCTCAATCGCAGATTCCACATATAAGGCAGAAAATCGCCCGTTTAAGATATCGGATTGAAGATCATTATTATTGCGAGAATTATGACAACCTGAAACGGATGAAAAAAAATGAATTGCTTTACCTGTGTCGGCGGTATAGGTTGAAACGATATAGCCATCTCAACAAATTAGGGATTATGCATCTCCTTTTGACAAACATTCCCTCAAAACCTGGTGATCCCAAACCAGTTGAATATAAAATTTATTGGCTTGAGGATCATGACTTTTTTGAGAATCTCAAGGCACTCAAAAAAATGTCAAGACGTACTTTAATTCTCCTTTGCCATAAGTATTGGATAAGGCTTGGTTATTTCTTGAGCAATTGGGACCTCATAAAGTTGCTATTGGATCGTGGCTATTCAACAGACAGTAAAAACCAACCAATTTGGCAAACTTACTGGCTTGAAGATCACACCCTTGAAGAAAATTATGATAATATGGCTCAAATGACTCGGAGTTCGCTTATCAAAATTGGAAAGAAATATGGAATTACAGGTCTCACAAAATTAAGAAAAAATGTTATTATCCTCAAGATTTTGGATAGATTCACTAGAGGTGAATATTCCTTGTATGATTAATTTTCCCCATTCTTTGTTGAGAAGGCTTAAATTTTTCATTGGAATTGCAAACATGTGAAACAAAACCGAAACGACATGTTTCTTGTTACAATTGTCTTATTGTTTTTAATTCAGTCCATTACCAACCTGATCAAATCAATTTATTTGATAGACCTCCTGAATACACAACTTGATGCGAATGTGTTGGGACTCCTCTTTCTTTTTGGCTCAATTTCCCTTTTTATCCCTCTTGATGATGAAATGATGCAAAAAATTACACTGTCGACAGGGATTGCATTCCGTCTTGTCTACCCTTTTTTTGAGACAACATTAAGGCTTATCCTATCTGGCTTTGCTGTTTTCCTGTTCATGGCAGGAACCCCTCTGCTCATAAGAAACAAAAGAAACGTGCTTCCAAATGCAATGGCGATAACCATACTTCTTTCGATTCTTTTCAGAAGTGCTGGAATGACTCTTGATCTCTCCGAAATCGGCTGGGGTCAGATAGTGGCTTGGATCCTCGCAATTTTCGCTTTATATGCAATCTTGACTGATTCTGCACTTTCAGAAACCTACAATGGTGAAAATTCAAAGAGAGATGATAATGATGAAAAAAATATATGGTCAATCTACTCTTTTCTCGGAATTCTTACTCTTGTGTATTTTGCCTATGGAAGTCCTAGTGTACTTGCAAGATGGGTTGACAGCAATTATCTTTTGATAATGTCTCTATTGCTTTTGTCCATTTTATTTTTTGTCTTTTCAGAACATTTTATGCTTAGAATCTACTCGAACTCCAGAATCCTTTTGTTCTCCAATTTTCTATTCCTTTCATCTTTGGTGGGCACAATCCTTCTCAACCAAGTCCATTTCATTGATGAGGTTGGTGCCGCTCCTATTTATGCGCCTGCAAGTAATCTGCTGAATAATGGTGTTCTTTATGTGAATCTTTTGTTTTTTCATGTTCTGCTTTTCGATTTGAAGACAATTTCAATTGGATTCCCCTATTCAAGGCAGTCGTTGGCAAAACATTTTACTATGGCTACCTTTATTTTCGTTGTTTTAGTCTTTATGAACATCTTCAGCAATGTTTGGGGTTATGTCGATCCTGTAAGCGGATACTTTAGGGGATTATTCTGGCTTCCCTTTGCCATTGCCACCATCCTTGTTTTCCCTGCTACCTTAAGGTCACACCCCCTTCCTAATGGGATTTCCCTATCCACAATCATATTGGTTCTATTGCTATCCCTTTCCTCTGTTGCATTTACCTTCTCATTTAATCGACCATTGACAGATACTTCCCCTAATCTTACTGTAATGACATTCAATATTCAACAGGGGACTGACGCGGGGGGAAATTTCGGCCTCAAAAAACAACTTGACGTCATTAAATCCTTGAACCCTGACATAATTGGTTTGCAAGAATCAGATATCGCAAAAATAAACACTGGGAATGTCGATGCAGTTAGATACTTTGCAGAAAACCTTGGATATTATTCTTACTATGGTCCCAAAACCGTGATGCAGACTTATGGTGTCTCATTGCTCTCCAGATATCCTATTGTTGATGCAAAAACATTCTATACCTATGGGGACAAGGATGAAATCGGCACTCTCCAAGCAAAAGTGGATATCAACGGTCTCATTGTCAATGTATTTGTCAATCATCCCGCTGGAAGCCAAAATGCAAAATGGGATCACCTTAACGCTGTTCTAAATGCAAGTGACCCCGAAACCTTTACCATCCTCATGGGTGATTTCAATTGGGATGAAACATCAAGCTTCTATAATAGAACTGTAGTTGATTATTTGGATACATGGAGGACTCTCTATCCCAATGGCAAAAAGGATGGTTTAAACATGTCTCGTACAATTGACCATATTTTCGTCTCGAAAAAATTCACCATTCTCAATGCAGATTACATAATGCAATCATACTCTGATCATCCTGCCTATGTTTGTGAAATTATCCCAGCGTGATTGATGTGACTGACAAAATCCCTATTCCCAAAGAACTGCTTGAATGGACTATGCATTTCCCCTCATACTATCTCCCCCTAAAGGATTATCCGCAAAAAATCCTCAAACAAATGCTCGCAGTAAGGGATGTTAAAATGGATTTTTCAAAATTCATGGAAATCGTGCATGACATGTTTCAAGAAAAGATTCTTAAACATGGGATCCGCCTTTCACAAGAAGGTCTGAAAGATACAGGCATTATGGAACATTATTTCATCGACAAAATTCCTTCGCTCTATCCTGGAAAATTCATTAAAAAAGGGGATAAATGGGTTTTGAGAAGCATTTCCGCAAACAGGGAAAAAAACCTTAAAATGCTTTTTAGATACCCCTTGGAAAACAATCAAATCAATTTCAAAAAAACAGTCCATCTTTTAAACTTCCTCCAAATCTGTAATACCTACCTGCTTCTAATAATGGTGCCTGATCCAAAAGAAATCACTCCCGAAGAACTTGTCGTTGTCTCATCCATTACTGTCTTGCTCTTTCATAAGTATAGGCACCTGTTCCAATTAGCGCAGGGCAATTTGGAATTAGCCTCAATCTATTCATCCTTGATAACTCCCATCCTATACTTAGTCGAGCTTACTGGCAATCAATATTTCATGAACCTTGCATTCACCTTTATTCTGATATTGGAAAGCATTATGTATACACAGGTAACATTCCATCAAGTCAACGCATTTTTGAGTCTTATCCCTGAACTCCATAAAATGAACCTTGGTTCCTCTTCCCTTGATGCTGTCATTGAGCTTCTGAAAATCGAGGGACATTTACCTCTCCCGACAAATATCCAAAGAAATTTTCATTCTCCACATACCGTCAACTTTACACATATCCTCCTGTCTGAAAACAAATTATTGCTCTCCTATAGGTGGAATGATGCGATTTTTCTTGGAAAATTGAATGGAAAATACGCATACCTTTCTTCAGAAACATTTTCCTTCAGGAAACAAGGGTATGATGTCCAAATTATCGGTTTTGAAAAAGTAAAAATTATGGATGCCAATTTTTCCCAAGTCCGAACCAGCCTTTCATTTCGAAATATCGAGATCCTCCCATATCTTCTCCCCAATCTCCCCAAAAAAAGTCCCCTTTTTGTCAACCCATTTCATACCCTTGTCGTTAACTCTAAAACACGATTGGATATTGAAGAAGCAAAATATGTTGTTCAATATGACAACGATTTCTCTTATGTCATCCATGTAAACAGCCTTTCGCAAATCCCCCAACTCCATGAAAAACTAACTGCATTGGATATTGAGGATATATTTCTTGTTTGACCTTTTTACCTTCTTATCACTTTTCCACAGGGTAGTGAAAAAACTTTTTAACCTTCGTTGGAAAAAACACTTATGAAAACTCATGCTCTAGTAATCCCCCTTTTAATCATTTTGATGATACAACCCGTATCTGGTCTTGAATTTGGGGTTAAGGAAGGAGATTCAATGTTTTTCGATCGAACACAACTGACAAAACGCATTGATTTCAAAGGAAATACATCCGAAATATTGTCCGAACTGGAATTTGAACAAGATGGAAATATTTCTGTTACTATTGACAGAATAGGCAATCAACATGTCATTGCAAAATACAGTTATCAGGATGGAATTTTCCATGAGGAAGACAAAAACGCCAGCTTTACAACTTATGCAGGCTATTTTGACAGCTCAGTCTATATTCTAATATTGGGTTTGGATGGCAATGCATGCCCGTTCTTGAATTTTGATTTTCTGCTGTACCCTGTTTCTGACATAAAGAATGATTGCATACGTGCAAATGTCATGGCTGGTTTACGCAATTCAAAAAATGATTTTGGCATTGACGTGTCTGCATCAATTGATTCAAAGGATTTTGTATTTAAAGAGGCGATCTCCTCAGTCAAGGTTTCCCTTTCATTTCTCTATCAGGCTTATAACCCTGATATCAGCACAAATGTTCTGTCCATGTTGGACGATATTTTTGTCAATATCAAGACAAGTGTTTACGGTGCATTCAATGAGAATTATATGATTGGCTATTTCCGCACCATAACTATGACTGTTGTTGGTTCAATCGACAAAATCATAACTTTACCTTGGTCACGAGAATATCCCCATCCCATAGATACCTTATATAATTCGACCGAGGCCATTCTGATTGACCCAACAACAGGATGGTTTGATGAGGTTTTCACCAAAAATCAATATTGGAGCGTTTTTAGAGATGAATTTGACGTAATTACTGCTCGTTTCAGAACTTTTGAGGATCACATCTTAAGGGAAGGAAAAAGCAGTTTGGTTTTTGACCTTTCAAAATTAAAACCTGAACCAATCACTATTGTTGTTTCTAGTAATGAAACTGTCACTGTTTCCCAACAATCCCTCTCTTACCAAATGCAAACAATTGTTTTCTCACTGGCTTTTGTCACTGTTTTCATTGCATTGTCCAAGAAGAGAAAATGAAATCTAATTCTCCCTCAATTTTGCAATGAATTCCATCAATCTATCTTCATTGTCATTGATGTCAAAAAAATCAAATATCCCAAAAGACATGCACTTTCGCCGTATCTCCTCAAAATTTTCTTTTAACTCAATATCCATGCAGTCTACAGAAACTGCAATTTTTGCCTTTGGATATGTCCTCCTAATCATCAATACCAAGTTTTCCAATTCTGAAACTGTTTTCATTGAATCAATTTGAAGAATGACTGCATTTGTGCCAATAAAGAATCTCTTTAGAATTGGTCTTGTCCTGTCAGAAAGATAGACATCCCAGATATTCACCAATACCTTTTCTCCTTTCATTTCCATTTCTTTTTGCCTATAATCAAACCCTGTCTCTGAAAGGTCTTCTCTCAAAAAATAGCTTGAAATGTGCCTTGAAAGCCTGTTTTTCGTAAAAGGTTCTGAAGAAATGTATGAGATCTTGACTTGTGATTTCAATTTGCTTATATTACCTCGACAAAAAATATAAGCTTTCTAGAATTTTCACCGATCGCTTTTTTCCCATAGGTTTTTCATGACCATGATCGATGCTATGACTCCATTCTTGAAATATTCTATGTCAAGATTTTCATTTGGTGCATGATTGTTTTCGTCTGGAAGTGCATAAGGAACAAGAAATGTAGGTGACCCTAAAATTTTTGGAAAAAGGTAAATGGGAAGAGATCCTCCCAATCTTGGCACCAATATTGCAGGCTTTTCAAATCCTTCTTCCAACCCTTGCTTGATTATTTCCAAATGTGGCGATATCAATGATGATTGTACCGGTTCCATTGACGCTTCAAATTTCACTTTCACATATTTTGTTATCCCATTTTCTTCTGCCCAATTCATGACATGGTTCTGGATTTTTCCTTTTATTGTTTCTGAATCCATGTTTGGCACCAGCCTACAATCAACTGACGCCTTGGCGATACCTGGAATTATTGTCCTCCTGTTCTCATCAACCCCTCCAGCTTGTAACCCATTAATATTGAATGTAGGATACATTTGGTTTAGGTACTTGTTATCCTTTCCATCGATGTATGGTGCGGCAACAATCCCTCTCCCTTGAATGATTTCCTTATAAATTTCCTCAAGATCATTCAAAAACTCTAACTCTATCTCACTAGGTTCACCTACATCATCATAAAATCCTTCAACTTTGCATCTACCGTTTTGCTCAACCATTGAATTCAATAACTTGACAATCTCAAGGACGGCTGACCTGCCAATCCCTCCAAAATTGCCAGAATGCAGATCCTGTCCAAAATCAATTGTGATTTGAAATCCCAATATGCCCCTCACAGAACCAACAATTGTAGGTCTTCGCATGTGCAATGCAGGTCCGTCTGATACAATGATGAGGTCGCTTTCCAGTTTCCTTCTGTTTTTCTCAAGCACATTTTTCATGGTGAACGATCCCCTCTCCTCATCCCCATCCAAAATGAATTTAATATTTAATCCCTCATGGATCTCTGGCATTTCCTCCTTCAAGTACCTTAGTGCCAACAGATGCGCATAATGCTGTCCCTTGTTGTCTGCGCTTCCTCTTCCCCATAATTTCCCTTCCGATATCCTTGGTTCAAATGGTGGATACTGCCATAACCTTAAATCCCCTGGCGGTTGTACATCATAATGTCCATAAATCAATATTGACTTGCCTGATCCTTCATTGTTGGCAATAATGACTGGATTTCCTGATGTCTCTATTGCCTGTGGTTTCAATCCACCCTTTTTCAGCAGTTCTTGTGCGAATTCTTTTGCATTTTCAATGCCCTCCCTATTTGCACTGACACTTGGGATTTTGACATATTCCTTCAATTCCCCTTGCCAGTCAATTGTATCCATCCATTCCAATATCTTGTTTCTCAACATTTGAAATGTAATTTCAAGTTGAAGTCATCAATCTTTCCATTAGACTAGTTTCCTATTGGATAAAAGAGGCAATTCCCATTGGATAAAAAAAGCTAGTCTCCTATTGAATAAAAAAAGGAGTTCTCCATTAGATAAAAAGGAAATTCCCATTGAATAAATGAGAGGTTTTTTCTTTATCTTGAAATCCATTGTCGGCAGATCCCTATGAAAAATAGCTCGATGATGCAATGTTATCGCAGGACTTAATTAACCAAATGCGATATGTCAATTATTGTATTTACTAGGTCATACTGCAACAGGAGTTATGCTGGGATTAATTGCCAACAAAATTACAAAAAATGAGTCAAAAAAAACGCCTTTCATAGGTGCCTTCTCTGCTATGATCCCTGACCTTATTGACAAACCTATAGGATCCATTTTCTTCGGGACAGGTAGGTGGATTGGTCATTCACTTCTCTTCATCAACCTTTTTGGCTTAACCCTTGTCTTGACGAAAGACTTTTGGATATCCAAAATGGAAAGATATTTTGGGGACATTCCATCTTTTACCCCCTATTTGATATGGATCGGTATGTATCTGCATCTTTTAGGTGACATGCCTACCATATCACCAATCGTCATTTTTTGGCCCCTTTTAGGTGATTTTCCCATAGGGCACACCAATGATTTCCTCAAGGGAATCCAAAACCCAATCACGGAAATCACTGAAGCAGCAGGGTTTATTTTCTATGTTTATTGGGGATGGAAAGAACAGTGGAAAAGACAACATTGGCTTTATTTCTCCATTTTCATTCTTGGTTATATGTCACTCTTTCTCTTGCTATGGATTTTACTTGTTGGTTTCTAAATCATTACTCTTTCATTTTCCGTTTCTCAGCTGCCAATAACTGAAAGTACGAATTTTTTTCGCTTTAGTTCATTCTCAAATCATGATATGTTTAAATTCCAAAGATAAAAAATAACGAAAGAGTTGATTAAAATGCTCATAAAAAAAATTGAGTTGGGTTATTCCAATGCCCATCCCGAATTCCATCCTTGGATTGAAAAAGCAAGGGCAAGGATATTCTCCATTGCCGCAGGAACCAGGATGGGAATGGTCGCTCCAAGAATCATGGAGATTGGCTATGCAAAGCTACTTTATGCCGCAACTGAACTTGGTGTTGACATTGATTCAACTAAAACCTTTGTTTTCTTTGCTCCTGATGGGACTTGCTCTCTCAATATTGAACGTACGAAAAGGGGATTTTCTTATGGGGGCATCCTTTCCACCACGTTTGATGGATTGATGGGAACCAATAACTCAATGCCTAACGGCTGTGGGTTTTCAATCTACAAGTTGAATGAGGATATCAATGATGAAACTCTCATTGAAAAAATGAAGGAGGCTCAATGTAGGCTTGGTGAAGAAGAACTGAAACAACTCGGCAAAGGGAATCATTTTGCAGGCATGTATCGTGTCAAGGATCCAGTCTCTGGAGAAGACCTAAATATGAGGTATCTTGTTGTTCACTGTTCAGGTCATGTCGGTGGTGAATTGCTGTATTTCCCCGATACATGGCTTGCTGACAAGGAAGGCTTCCATAAGATTGAAACTCCCCATGGGCCGATCATCTTTTTGGAAGGTGAGGCTAGGGGGCTTTATGTGAATCAGTTCAAGAAAACTGAAGCATCAAATTCTCAAAACCGTGATCACACAGCCTCAGAAATATTCCATGACTTGGATTTTATCAGGTTGGAAAGCATTACCCATCAAGGACTCTTGGATAATGGGAAATACCATCTGATAGGTACACAAAAGCATGACAGCATGGCTCCAATCGCATTTAATCCCGAAGAGGGACTTGTTGCGGCAATCCGTCGCCACAATCTTTCCAAAGAATTCTTGGACAATTGGGAACATGGTCAGAGGGCAAAAGACTTTGGAATTGAAAAAGAATTGATGAACCTTGACATAACCCCGCATGGTGGAGGATATGAATCTAGATTTCCCATAAACTACTTGAAAGTTAACCTTGACAAAAATGGTATTGCTTCATTTGATATGCAACTCAAAGATAAACATCCCATGAATTTCCCCACCTTCAGGCATGTCCGCGAGTGGTTGACTTATCGCAGAAAATGGGAAATAATGAGGGTGGTGGCTAAGACTGATTTGGCTGATATTCTGTTTGACCTTGAACCATTAATGCAAGTTTATCCAATAAAATCAATCCCTGGTGGTCAAGGATGAAAATTATTGCACACAGGGGCGCTTCAGGTGATTACCCAGAAAATACTCTCTTGGCATTTGACAAGGCTTTTGAAACAGGTGCTGACATTGTAGAACTGGACGTGCAATTCACAAAGGACGGTTGTCTTGTCATATTCCATGACAGGGATGCCTTGAGAGTCGCAAATGAACCACGGGGCATGATTGAATTGTCATTGAAGGAAATAATGGACTTGGATGTAGGAAGCTGGAAGGGCTTTCAAAATATTCATATCCCTACTCTCAAAGATGTCTTGGAAAGAAAATACAAATCTCTTATCATTGAATTGAAACCCCAGAACCACCCAATGGAAAACAACTTTGCCCTAGAGAAAAAAGTTCTCTCATTATTGGAACAGTATGGCACAGATCTGGGCGCGGGATACTTGTCTGTAAGAACCATTGAATCATATGATTTCCTTAAGGAACATTGTGATTATCCAATAGGTCTAATGCAAAAGAAACGACCTCCTAAAGAATTTATCTCATTGGTGAATGATCATCAAGTGGAATTCTCCCAAATCAGATGGAAAACATTCAATGATGCAGATTGGCAGTTGCTTAAGGATAGCGGCAGTAAAATCACTGCTTTTTTTGCAGATAATGAAGAAGAATGGAAATTTCTTATGAATATGGGAATCTATGGTATCCTGACAAACTATCCCCAACGGCTCAAGAACTTTCTTTTGACTCTGTGACCCCACCTGTCTTTGACTCAATTGCCTGCTTTGATCCCTTTTCAATCAAAAATCTCCCGATTTCTTGTGTCAAGCCCGTATTCACAAAAAATTCACTGACCACAATAACTTTGCAATCTGGTTTCTCATAGATGTCTATTATATTGAATGAATTCCCCTTTGATGATGTTATGTTCTTTGATGCTATGGTTCCGCAATTTGAAAAAATGGTATCCCCAACCCTCCAACATCCCGATGTGTTTTTTGATCCTGTCAAGACAAGATTCACACCCATTCCTATCAAAAATGCCATTGTGTCTCCTGCATCTTGCAATTCTGCACTGTGACGGGTTCGAGGCAACGGTATCAATGTGTGATGGAATGCCACAACAGAATTTTTGTTGGTATGGGAAAGTTCCTCCCTTATCCTTCGTAAACTTGATCTCCCTAAACGCCCTTCACTTTCATCAAGTATGCAGGTGTTGATTCCCAGAACCTTTATGGTGGTATTCTCAAACATGGGGTTAGTCGTCCCAAATGTCTTCCTGAACATTTCATACCCCAACGGATAATAATCCCTCGGACCAGGAACAATCAGCATGTCATGCTTGATTTGATTCAAATAAACCTGCGCCATCTCAAATTCTTCCATGAAAGAGGAATTTGTGACATCCCCGCAATGGATCACCAAGTCACAATTCATGAAATTCAGCATTGTCACTGCCTTTGCATAAGCCTTTGCATCAAATGTGTCATATGAAAACTCTGTGTTGCCTATTTGGATAATGCGGGATGTCGGTACAGTCATCCCCTTTACACGATCTGGTGCCAAAGAAAGGTTTGTTTTTCCTGTATATCTTGTTACCTGCCTAGGGGGTGTCTCATTGAGTTTCACTATTTTTACGACTGCTTCCTTCATCTGCCTGTCATAATCTATGACTGTGACTGAATATTCTTCCTTATACCTTGTCTTCTTGCATGACATTGTCCCGCAGTTGACAACCAATGTAGAATAATCACTGTCAGAAAGCAGATATACATTTGAAATATGCCGATGACCATTGATGACCATGTCCACATTGGTGTCCAAGATTGCCTTGATCACATCCCCTGCATCCGTGATTGCACTCCTTTCCCTTCCTGTATAACGAATGGGTAAGGTTTGATGGTGGAATGCCAAGATTTTCACCCATTCATCATCCAGTCCCTCAAACTCCTGATAAATTCGCTTGATGCCCCCCTCCCCAATCCTGCCTGTGTTCTTATCGGGTTCATTCGAATCCAATCCCAAAATCTTGACTTTCTTGTCCAAATCATTATGGAGAAAATACCTTGGTCCTATGAACTCTTCCCATAGAAGGTCTCCAACATTCTTTACATCATGATTCCCTGGAATATAAAGGACTGGCTTCTTGATCAAAGGAAGATACTTCTCTGTTGCCGATTTGTATTCATGAAGTGTTCCTTGATCTGTCAAGTCACCTGTGAACAGATAATAGTCTGCCTCCGTTGAATTGATGATGTCGACACCCTTGCGGAACATCTCCTCATTGAACTTGCCCCCGATATGCACATCTGAGAATACAACCAACCGCATCATTGTTACTAAAGCCCACTGTGATTTAATTATATTTCACCCAAAATATACTTTTGACAACAAATTACACAAAAAATCACTGATTTGTCAACCCTCAACCTTTGTTTCCTTCATAGAATCATCTATCCTCACTGTCCATCTTTTCCAACACTCGTATTTTTATTTAAAATTATAGGAAATGATAT
>WAKA01000016.1 GCA_015523565.1 Candidatus Heimdallarchaeota archaeon
GGATAGTCGGAAGCCACAATTGTCCTAAAAACATTCCATTTCAAGATGGCATCTAAAAAATTCACATCGAATAATACTTTCCTCAGGAATAACGACAGAATTAAATGATAAATGTAATTGTTTTCAGGAATGACGCTGTGTCCGATGCAAAAGCCTGCTGTTCTTCAACTGAATCAAAGTTGCCTGCATGCTTGGCGAAATTCACGATCCCAAAAGGCAATATGACACCACATCAGGGAAAAGAGGGAGGCAATGATCAACGTAATTGTGACAGGTGCCATGCCAATGAGCAGGGGCGCACCCCCTGTCTCCATGGCGGCATACCCAAAGGCAATGTCAAGTGCAATCACAATCCAAGTCATCCAATTGTATTCATCCACCATTTGCTCTGTCATGTACTGCTCAAAGGTCATTCCAAGCGTTTCTGTCGGGCTGAAGAGCCCCATCAGGCAAATGTCCATACTTCCCCGTTATTTGCCGTAAAAATTCCAAATGCAATTGCCTGTGATGTAGCAATTGCCTGCAGGGACATTCCTTTTGTACTGCTTAACAGTAACCTAATTATGGAAAGAAATATTGCTTCCGCTGCTGCCGCAGGAATTATTGTAGCAGTGAAAAGGTCAAAATCATCTCCTATTCCCAAGGTCTCGGTTTGCATCTCAAGGACATTTTTAAGGTCAAAAGTCATGTCGCCAAACGAGATCATAAGACCCAAATCGACCACGTTCATTGAGAATTCACTGAGCGTTCCCCCAACCGAAATCTGCAACGGGTTGGTCGATATCACATCAATGGAGGGGGAGAGCTACTCGAGCATCAACGCAATGCTGGTGAAGGCAGTGGTTACAAAGGTTTCGGTTGTCAGGTTGGGGGTGCAAACAGGTCTTGACTGCTACTAACGTTGGCACAGGGAATTGAGTAGACTTTCATTGCTCATCCAATGATTGCTAACGAAGTAGCCTAATATATTTCAAATATCTTTCCACAATGTCTTTGTGGTCATTTTTGAAATAATCAACTGCCCCCTTCCAGATAATTACTGCATAGCCAATAAGAAGAAGGTTTATCATGCTATCCGTACCTGCTGTAACGAAGAGAAAATGGAACAACAAAGCGAGAGGAATTGAATTAATTGGAATTCCTTGGCAAAATACAAATACAGTGACAATAAACAAAATGATCAACGACAATTCCAAAATTTGAGGATACAACTCAGTCCTTTCCTTTGCAAATGGCAAAAGCACCCCATTGACTTGACTGAACTCAGTTACTGCCATACTAGCAGGAAACAAAATTAGTATCGTAATTATGGTTATATAAATATATGTTATTCTTACGGATCTTTTCCTTTGCCAAGACATCTTGATCAACTGATCGATTTTTTCATCTGGCCATAAAGGGACAGGATAAAGCCTATGTTGATATCTCACCTCCTCTCCCAGATCATGATGGACTTGTGCAACCAATCTGACCTCCTCTTGAAGAATCTGTGCAACTAACCATCGATGCCTATCCATACCTTGATCATAAGTGAGATATGCTTTTTCGGTCAACCAGACTAACCCAATCAAAATGACTCCAAAAACCAAGAACAGTCCCAAAAAAATCCGATGGACAAGACCAGAAGTTTGCATGACGGATAAACCCAAACCGAACCCAATAAGAAAGAGGAACATCCAAAAAAAGATTCCACCAGGATTTCCCGAACCAATGCGGATTTTATTCAATCCTCTTTTTTTCCGATTCAGGAACAAATACCCGATCCTTAATCCACCGAAAATAATATAGGGCCAAGTTTTGCGAACCATGTCCCATGCTTCCAACGGTTGCAATCCCAAACCCATAAAAGCGTGTATGATGACAACGTCGACAAAAAAGAAAGAGGCCATTACAATACTGTCCGGACTATTATAATCGGGACTATTGAATTTTTCCAAGTCCGGCATCAAGAGATTGAACGCCAGCCTCCTGTCCCCTACTCTTTTAGACATCTCCTCGAACTTGAGTCGTTCAAAGCAATTGTATTCCATTTCATAACCCCTTAAAGGTAATTGTCCGTCCTTTCCAGCCAATAGGCGGATTGGATTAAATGTGCTGCCACAAGAACTCCTATTATAATACACAAACCTGTTTTAATAGATAGGCTTGTTCTATCCGAATCAACAACGTAATTTGTGATAAATTGTATCCTTTCCAAATCAATTAATTGCAGACCACCAGTCAAGAAATCAAAGACAATGTTGCTTGCGTCATCCTTATTCAATTCTACAAGGAAGAGGGAAGCTTCAATAGTACCTAACAGTAGACCCAACCTTAAACCAGTTCCTTCTTCATTGATCAGCCAATATCTGTCTGAGGGTATCTCGGAACCCACTATTTTTCCATAGAAGTTTTCAAAGAATGTTTGTTTTAAAATATCAACGAGAAATTCAATAGTCGCTATTGACACTATTTTGGCAGACCTAGATATAGGAAGTAATTCTATAAATAATATCAAAACCAAGCTCACAACAAAACCAAGAACCCTGCCGAAATGGAGCTCACCAAGGAATTCCGCGATCAGCCCCTTTGTCTGACCGTTTTGCATGGAATTCAACTCATTTTCGACCAAAAGGATTTCCCCAAGTGCAGACAGGGTTTTCATGGCAATGGTTGCGATCAATGCCTTCCCTAGTGTGAGGGTTCGTGACTTATAGAGCAGACCAATTGTTGATGTGGAAAAAATTCCCAACACCTCCAGTGTCATAGCGCCTATAATGGGTGCAAACACCTCATCAGGTGGAGGGCCCAAAGTTTCAATGGTAGGATTTCCAAAGAGATCCGCCAATCGAATCCCCTTTCCAAAAAGGAAGTCCAAGTTGTCATTAGAGAAACGCAATCCCATTTCCATACCATTCAATTTTGGCAGGTCGCCAGTAAAATCCAAAGAGACAGTAGAGGCTAACGCAGCCAGCAAATGCAGAAAGCCCTCCAATGCAGTGGTGACAATAAAGGTAAACTCACTCATGAATGCCCTGAACATCTCCTTCAAGATAAAGGTTGCGCCAGACCTGATGCCTTGCCTGTTGCATTGCGTTTTTCATGGTCTGCATCACAGATCCTGCAAAGCCGAAGATGTCGTTCACCACATTTGCGTTTCTGAAAAATCTTTCCGCATACTCATATCTTAAATGTTCATCATGTCAAAGGATTTCAATGTAAATCAAAAGAATGTAAATATTACCCGAAATTGAGTGTGTTGTATTTTCCTCCTTTCAAATACAAATTGCTTGTTGCATCGACTTGGAGATTCAGATTATGTCATCCACCTATTCACAATATTTCTTCGTTGCAAAAAGCAATTACTTTCAGCTTCCTTATGTCTCCTAAAAAATCTCTACGAAGATGGAAATCATGAGGCTATTGATATTATGTGGACAAAAAACCAAAACTTTGAGGATTCAAATGGATTAGAAAATTCCAGAACCTATTTCGAATATATCAATAT
>WAKA01000017.1 GCA_015523565.1 Candidatus Heimdallarchaeota archaeon
GGGTGTGTCGGTTGAAGATGTTGGGCTTGTTGTTATTGGTGAAGTGGATGTGGTGGTTGGTTGTGTCAATGATGGTATTGCGTTGTATGACCTGATGAAAATGGATTTTGAATAGATGGGTATGGAATAGTTGTTTCTGCCTGACAACATAAGAAAATGGATTCCTTCTAGTTGTGACGTCGGTATCTTCACTTCCATGCGATTTTCTGAAATCAAGGTTTTCGACACATTTTCAATGATTGTCCTGTTTCCATCAGCTGTCAGCCCTGCAATGGAATAATTTGAAAATGGTTGCCTTAGCATGCCAATGGTAAGAAGTGTCATGTTGCCTGCCTTTTCTTTGCTTTCCAGCCAAAGGATGTTCTTGTTGCCAGGGAATTTTTGGATGGAATAGTAATATCTGGTTCTATTATTGACTCGTGCGGCCACCCTGTACACAATGTTTTTTCCATTATGGGGGAAAATTGCAATTGCAGTTCCATTATTTGGGTTTGTTCCGTTGACTTTGAAGGGATAGCTTGTCCATTCTTTTGTCCAGATATTGCCTACCTGAAGCTCAACATAAGTTTCATTTGGAAACGGGGGAATTATTACCATTGCATGGGTACTGTTGATTGCTTTTGCAATGGGCATGGTTTGTGGTGCAATCTTGACAGTTCCATTGGGATTGAGTCGTATCCATCGGGTAATGGTATTTCCCGCTCCATCAATTGCTTGGACGAACATTGTTTTTGTCTCGTTTCCCTGTACCCTATAACTCATCGAAATGTTTGTTTCTGTTCCACTTGATGTCAGTTGCTCATGCCACTCTTGGGAATGGATACCATTATGCACATATCCCCTTAGATAGTTGATGTTTGGATCTGTTGCTGTTACATTTACCCATTGTCCTGTTTCAAAGGTCTGGCTTGCATTGAATGGTTTTCCGTTCACAAAAATAGTTGGATGCTTTCGGTCAATCCTGAAGATTGCTGTTCTTGAAGTGACTCCATAGGTTATCGTCAAGTTGTAGGTTCCGTCCTGTAATCCCTTCAGGAGCTCCCCCGATTTCAAGTTAATCTCGGTTCCATTGAGATAGGTGCCTGTGACATTTTGGGGATTATTGAAAACAACAGGGATGTTTTCATCACTGAAAACTCCACCATCATATGGATATTTGATCCATGGGTGTTGAAGTATCCCTTTCTGGTGGAGAATTGCCTCTTTAAGAAATGTCCTGAGCCCTTTGTCTTGTTTCAGAATGCTTGAAGATCCACTACTGGTTTCCACTGAGAAGATACCGAGATGAATTATGCTTCCTCCATATGGTCCAAACGGGAATTTTTCGTAGATCCTGATCCCTCTGTCTGGCTGTTGAAAACTTGAACGCCATGTGGCAATTGTGTGTATATTCGGGGTAATGACTGTGTTCTCTTCATGGGATGAATATCCCTCTCCGATTATAGAATATCCTTGATTGGTTAATTCGACTGCTAAAGGGTGCGGATTGTTTCCTGTGGAATTCATGACTGCTCCCTGCATAGACCCCTTCCTGAATATTTGATACCTGCTTCCAATCCAATCAAAATGTTCCATTGTGGATTTGGTATTGAAAAAACGACTTTTGTACACGTTCATTTTTGTCCCATTTTCCCCGTCAAATTCCCAAAGATGCCCCGCCAACAAGGCAAGTTTGTCTATGCTTTCATTGTACTCCACCTCCCCAAAGAATGCATTTGCGTTTAGGATGATTACATTTCCTCCTGCCTTGACAAATCTTGCCATATTGTGGTATTCCTCAAGTGTGACGTATTCATTGTGGAGGAAGATAAGCACATCGTATTTTGGTAATCCTTCAGGTGTGAAAATATCTCCTTTATGCACTGTACGGTCATCAATTACATGAATCTGTGATCTGCTGAACCCCTCATTTTGCAATGCATAAATTGCTATGCTTTTCATATAGGTTTCAGTCGGCACTTCTCTGATGAGGTATTTGCTTGCATTGAGTGTTGGATTGATAAAAAATGCATAATAGCCAGAATATGCCGCTTTCGTAAAGGTTCTCATGACCACTCCAATCGAGATTTTTTTTTGTGAGGCGTCCAGCAGAAATTCATTGTCAACCGCGTTTGCTTTTTCTTCATTTCGTATGGACACAAATGACGCAAAAAGAAATAAGCCTATGAAAATAGTTGTAAAAATCCTTCCCACAAGAGTGTGTTTTTTCCCACTCTTATTAGTTTTTTTATCTTGTTCTGGAAATTATTCTTTCCTTTAATTACTTTACTATGGGTCGCTTGCTATGGTTATGCATTTCTTGTAAAGAAATTCTATTTGTATCTATCTTAAAATTTTCTTTTTTTTGGGAAAAGTGCCGATAACTAAAACCGCTTGACTATTCAATAATTATAGAATTTATTCATTTTAATGTTTCAAAATTAGTATGAGTGTCCATAAACTCCACGTTTATCTGTCTTGCTTCCACAAATTATGCAAGGTGCCTCTTCAAACCGATCAATAAGGGTTCCAACCAATTCAAACCCTTCTCCTTTTTCTGCCAATGCATCCCAACAACTTTCGTTTTCACAATAGCTGACTATGGCTGTGCCTCCATTATGGATCCAGTCCACTGCCTTTTCAATGTCATCAAAGTATTTCTGCCTTTCATTGTAGAATTGTTTTGCTCGTTCGTAAAGGTTGTTTTGGATGTCATTCAGCAGGTCAATTATCTCATTGGCAAGGTTTTCCATCTTTACTTTCTTCCGCTTGAATGTGTCTCTCCTGAATAGGGTTACTTCCTCCTCTGCAAATTCTTTTGGTCCTATTTCTATCCTTACTGGAATTCCCTTGATCTCTGCATCGTAGAATCTCTGTCCAGGTGAAAGTCTCCTGTCATCAACTTTTGCCTTGATCCCTATTCTTTTCAAGGTAGGGATTATGTCGTTTGAATATTTCAAAATTTTCTCAGTTAATTCCTCATCCTTGGTATTGAAGATTGGGATGATCATAACTGGTAATGGTGCAACTCGTGGGGGGAAGATCAAGCCATTCTTGTCACCATGGGTGGCTATGACTGCCGCCAGATACCTACCTCCATTGCCTGTACAAATTTGCCATGCGTATTTTTTGTCGCCTTCATTTTCATCAATGTACATGATGTTGAACTTCTTTGCATAGGCCTGTCCCAAATGGTTGATGGAGCCGTTTTCCAATAATCTGCCGTTGGGCATGATTGTATAGTATTCCCGTGCCCCCACTGCTCCTGGGAAGCACTCCCATTGGGGCTTCTCAACAGGTATTGCTGGAATTCCAAGATAGTCATGCCAAATCTCATTGTTTATCTTGAAATGAAGTTCAAGTTCTTTATCAGATTCTTCTTTGGTCGCGTGTGCTGTGTGGATTTCATACCAGAAAGTGATTTCCCTGTCCCTTATCAAGTTCATGGTCTGCTTGCTTTCATATCTGAATGATGAAACGGTCTCATAGATCCTTATTGGCAAATCATTGGCTGTTTTTACCCATTTGCTGAACATTGGGTAGATTGCTGGCTCTCCAGTTGGTCTGAGCATGTATTTCTCTTCCCTGTCCACATCCACTCCCCCTTGTGCCCAAAATGCCTCATTCTTGAAACCCTCGAACCATTCGTCGTTCATCTGTGCGTATTGTCTAGGAACAAGTAGGGGGAAATATGCCTCACCTATGTCTGCTTCCTCAAACAGTTCGTCCCATACGTCCTTGATTTTCCTCATTGCCTTAATGCCATATGGTAGCCAGACAAACATGGCTTTCAAATCATATCTCCTGTCCAAAATCCCTGAAATCACCAAGATATCATTGTACCACTTCGAAAAATTTTCGAACTTGTCAGCAGAAATCACTTCTGGTGCCTTTTGTTCTTCCATCTCTGTCATTTATTCCTTTTGTGGATTATTCCGTTAAAAATATGGTGATAAAAGCACTGTGCCGCAAAAAAACAGCCTCGCATAGTGATGTCTTTTCCCCCACTTGTTTCATTTCCCGATAGCTTCATTGCTTACTTTTATTAGCAATAATTCAAAACCCCCTTGTGGTTGAAGCTTTTGTATTTAGTATCGATGAATTGTTTTTCTTTTTGGGAATGTCTCTGACAATCGGTTATGGGCTTTCATTCTTGCTTGAAAAGTATGGCGTCCCAAATGTGGTGGTTTACCTTTCCACTGGTTTTGTCATTGCAAATCTTTTTTTTGAACCCGAACTTATCCGCAATGACCAGTTCCAATTTTGGTTTCTTTTTATCGAAACACTTGCCCTTGGTCTGATTGGATTCAAAATTGGTGTGGAGATGGAAATCAGGTTGTTAAGGGAACATAGCCGAGTAATCTCCATTCTGATCCTCTTTGAGGTGTTTGGTGCATTCTTTCTTGTTTTCATTGTTGCTTTCTTCTATAGTGGCATTTTCCTTCTTGCCCTCATTCTTGGGGGACTTGCCACTGCCACTGCCCCTGCTGCAACAATTGAGGTAATTCGAAGGTTGAATGCAAAGGGTCCTATGACTCAGAAATTAAAATGGATCTTGGCTTTTGACGATGTTGCCGCTGTTGTTGTTGTAGAAGGCATCCTCTCTTATTTACTCATCATTGCATTGGACGAACCTCTTACACTTCAAAATTATTTGTTGGAAATCTGGCAGGAAATTGGGATCGCTCTCTTTATTGGTATCTTCTCTGGTTATGTCATTGACTTGGTGATTGAACGTCTAGAACACACCTTTCAAATCATGGAATTCACTTTCGCTTCCCTTATCCTTGTAATGGGATTGGCTCATACTCTTAAGACATCTGTCATATTAGCGTGCATGATGGTGGGTGCCGTTACCGTCAATCGAAAGGGGAACAATTTTGCAAGGGCTGAAACACATATGGATATGTTGCTCTCTCCAATCCTGATAATCTTCTTCTTGCTGGTTGGTGCTCAGGTGCATATTTCCGATTTCTATGATCCTTTCCCTGTTCTTGCATTTTTGTACCTCGTTGCGAGGTCTCTGGGTAAATATGTCGGGATCTATTTTGGAGGGGCTGTCTCTGGATCAGATGAGAAAACCAAAAAATATTTGGGAATGGGACTACTCCCCCAAGGTGGCGTCGCTTTGGGACTTACCAGCATTGCAGTTGAGATACTGGAAGAGGCTGGCTTGCACGAAATTGCCTCTCGTATTCTAGTTACGATTGTTGTCTCTACTTTTCTCTCTGAAGGGCTTGGGGCAATTAGTGCAGGATATGCACTACGGGCGGCAAATGAGGCTTAATCATTCTTTGCCTGCCATTTTTGTTGCAAAAAGGTTACCAGCATCTGTGTTTGATCCTCTGTCAATTCTTTGAAACTGTCGAATTGGGGTATGCCTGGCCATCCATTGTCCACAAACTCAATTCCTTCAAAATATTTTATGTCCTTATATCGGGGGATAATATGAAAATGGACTTGGGGGTCTACCATCATTAATGCAAGATAATTTATCTTATCATAACCGAAGATTGATTTTAGGTTGTATTCAATTTCCTTGGTGATTTTGCTCATTTCAACAAAAGCTTCTTCTGGAAGATCAATGAATTGTCTTATGTCCTCATTTATCACCAATACTAATGACCCCAATGTGACCTGCTTTTTCCTTATTAGTAATGACCAATGCTCATATCGCTTTACTAGGGTTTTTCTATAGTCAAACGCCTCTAAGGTTGCATGTACCATGCCCATTGTATGTTTTCCAAGTTGATATTTTTTTTTATGATGCTTCTGCCGATACCGCTTCTAACAAATCAAGGAGGTTTTCCAAATCCTTTTCCAAATCCAACCCCAACATTCCGGCCAATGCAAATGATGAGATGATATTCTCCAATATTTCTTCTTGTATATGCTCGTTTTGTTCCGCAAGAAGTGCTGCTGATGAGATGTTCCCTGCAAATTTATTCAACATCGCCTCTCCGATCATCCTGAGCGGACTTGATGTAGTCGGTCCAAATCCAATCGTGTGTCTTGCATTCTGTCTCGATTCAATAAGGGTGCTGATTTTTTTGACCGTTGAATTAATTCCCATCATATGCTTCACTTTGTTGTTTTTCTGAATCAAATATAAACCTTAGACTATTTAAACTTAGGTAATGTGTTTATCAAATAGCATTTCTTATGGAATTTTCATAATTTATCTAATTAATCTGTTTTATGGGTTGTGCTTTTATTTTTTGAGCGGTTTCATAAGTTCCACTGGAAGCAAAGGGGGGTCTGGGTTTCTGTTTATATCCTTCAAACGCGCCATTTTGTTGGGGGGATCTCCCACCTTCCTTCAAAGATCCTGTCTTTGTCTTTTTTTGTCGATTTTTGACTGTTTTATGTGGCGCTTTTCTTCTGTGTTTCTCTGTCTTTTGTTGTTTTTAGATGATTTATGTAATTTATCGTTTGTTGTCTTTTAAATTATCGTTTTACTGTCTTATTAGTTGGTTATTTTGTTATTTTTTGTTGATTATTGTTGTCTTTTGTGTCTTTCTTTGTTTATGTGGGTTTAATTA
>WAKA01000018.1 GCA_015523565.1 Candidatus Heimdallarchaeota archaeon
TTATATTATTTGGCAGATAGTTACAGAAATACCAAAAAAATAGTTTTTTATCTTAATTACATTTTGTATTTCTTCCAGAATATCTTTTT
This sequence comes from Candidatus Heimdallarchaeota archaeon, assembly GCA_015523565.1. Classification (GTDB taxonomy): domain Archaea; phylum Asgardarchaeota; class Heimdallarchaeia; order Heimdallarchaeales; family Kariarchaeaceae; genus WAKA01. The sequence goes on from WAKA01000018.1 coordinate 90, forward strand.
GAAAAAAGAAATTGATTTCAATTTTAACACAAAAGCTTGTTGAAATTACAATGAATTAAGACAAAAAGGATTATTGAAAATTAAACCTTTTTTTGCGTTATGATTGTTAATTGCAATTTCAATTCATTGGAAAAACACTGTTATTTTGTTTTAGTCAAAGTAAATCAAGCTTTTAGAAAACCAGAAATATAAAATTTAGAGCGTCCGATGAAAGAAAAAGATCGATTTTTGATTTGAAAGGCTTTGAAAAAGCATAAGCTAATTCAAAAATATCGCAATAAATAAATTTACATCAATTAGAAACTATTCAACCAATTTGTCTCAGACGTTTCTTTTTGTACCAGATAATGGCAAAGAAAGGAATCAAAATGTCAATTGCCAAGGGACTTTCGTCAACACTTGCAGTTGATGTGGGACTGCTTGTTGAGATGTTCTGTGATGTTTCTACCTGTGAAGACGCAAGAATGCCACCCGATACATGAAAAATATCCAATTTCAGAGTTACAGGAGGGGTTTTCATATAATACAGAACCACCTTGAATGCATAGGGATTGTCCTTCTCGAAGTTAAAATAGTCATCTGGTAATGAATTTGGTACATTCATGCATTGTGGATATGTTTTGTACCAAATTTTATTTTCAAGTACATATTCGTATTGTTCCTTCCAAAGTTGATAATATGGGATTGTCCCATTGGTCATGACCGAATAGGGGAACGGAATGTCTTGATATAATGAACTACCCATGAAGAAAGTCTCAGATTCATTCATGTCACCATAGGTCCAATTTATTCTATCCAAATGCCTGAACACCAACGCGTCCTGACGGTCTGCATAATCATAAATACTGTTCGCAGGCTCTACTGTTTCATTATAGAGGACAACCAGAGCGAAATCATCCCAAGTGACACCCGACGGCAAAGTCGTGGTGTTTAGAACATTTATTGCAATGCTATCACAAAAAGGCGGTGAATATACGACACTTGTTTGGTAAACCAACTGTTGATAGCCCTGATTTTTCAGAGGGACATCATATGACCTGAAAATTTCATCATCCGATTTGGCAGATGCAGATATTAGAAGTATAGATATTATTATCAATGACAGGAGATAATGCTTTTTGTTCATGTTTTTCACCTCAAACAATAGTTGGGAGTGACGTGATATCCAAAAATTCCATATTTTTGTCTGTTACAACATGAATTTAGTGCCATTATTTTAGTCAACTCTTTTGTGTACTTCCTGAAAGTGTGCAAAAACCCTTATTAAATTTTTTATGAACAAAAAAATTTCAAATAGAGTGTAGAGTAGTCATATTATCATATCTAAAATAAAACAATGTTGAAGAATCAAGGGTCATCATAAGAAATGAAATGTGTAGAAAAACTATAAAAAACACCAAAGGATAATAAAATTTTAAAGCATCCATGGGGAATGACATATAGTGAATCCAAAACATATGAATAACGAAATGGGCAAAATGGAAAAGCAAGAAAGAATTAACAGGATCGTTCAAGAAGAGATGTCAAAACTCCACAAAAGGAAAAAACTGGACAAATTTTGGGTAAATCTAACACTTGGATTTTCAATCTTGGTAATTTTGATTTATTCAGCTATCCTTCTTGGAGGTCACGCAGATGGTTATTTCGCTAGAAAATCCTTATTTATGATTATCATGTTTTTAATTATTATCTATTTTGTAGTTCATTCACCTTATTTACGCTCGTGGATTGTCGGAGTTGATGACAGGGGCAGAAAAGAATATTAAGGGGTTATCTGTGCAGTGGTTAAAAATGCAAGTTATGAAAACAACATGTTTCGAAATATCTACAAATGCTTTTTTGGGTTTATGTATTCCTTTCAATTTCATTTTAGTTTCAAAAATCAAGTCACACACTCCAAAGCTTCTTAAAAAAATCAGAAAAATTTAGCGCATGAAGCGCATGGGTTTCATTTTGTTGGGAATTATGCTTTTATTCGCAGGCATGGCAAAAGCCAATCCAGCAATTACAATGAAAAATGACATTACAAGTAAGTCATATGAACAGCCAAAAGGTGTAGTCTTAATTGATGACATTCACAGTAACGATTATGCAGACGGTAATTTGGATTTGGTTTATGATGATCTGGAAAACATGGGTTATGTCCCGATGTATGCCTCAAATTTTTCCACATTTGAGGAAGGGCTTTCACATGCACACTATCTTGTCATGACAGCCCCATACATGAATATTTCAGATACGGATATTCAAGCGATTTCATCATGGATGGGGAATGGCAGTAAAAATTTACTGATTGCATCCCGTGGTGACTTCAGTAGTATTTCCCGTTCTTCAATCAATGAGATTCTTTCTAGTGTGGGAGTCGAGATGAGGACCAATGATGACAATGTATACACAACGGATTCGAGTGCAAGAAAACCATGGTACATCGAGACAAATAATTTCAATACAGATTATGCAAACTTGTTCACAGGGGTTGATACAATAAATTTCTTCAGTCCCTCATCTGTTGTTACGGGAAGCAATACTATAGTATTGGTCAATGCAGAGGCACCAGCCTATCAATCCGATGAAAATCCACCAGAACCAAGTGTGATTTATGACAACACCCAAGATGGGGAGGGAGGTGAAAGGATACCGCTTGCAGGAATGGAATTTGTGAATGATGACAGAGTGGTTCTTGTAGGCACAACATTGTGGAGTGATTTTGATTATGGGGATTCATCAGCAGAGGATACGGTCTTTTTTGGAAATTTGATGGAATATTTCACTGAACAGACAAGACAGCATGAGGAAATTGTCATTGACCTTCCCGATCCGAATCCACCTGTCATTAAAGTGGACAATCCCAGAAATGGAGGCACAGTTAAAGGGACGGTTCCTATAAGGTTTGACATCAAAGAGCCATTTGGCTTGAAATCAGTTGAGGTATGGATAGATGACAACTTTATGGGCAATGCTTCAGAATTCGATTGGGATACAACCACATATTCTGATGGAGGACATACCATTAACATTACGGCAGTTGACAATTCAGGCAATGTTGCCACAAAACTAGTCAATGTCATTGTTGACCAAAATTTGGTTCCAAAAACTCGCAACCCTGTCAAAATAATGACTTACAATATCAAGGAATCAGGAATTTTCCCCCAATGGTTAGATGTAGTTAAAGAAGAGAATCCAGACATTTTGGTGCTTGTTGAAACAGGTGACTTTGACAATAACAACAATGAATTGATGAACAAATATTTGGATGAATTGAATGTTTACTTCATGGATTTTGCAAAATACGAGGGATATACCCAGCAGAATATACAGGCACCATATAGTGGCATTACCATTTTCTCTAGATTTGGTATTTTGGATGCAGAGACAATTAGCTCTGTGACATTGGATTCAGGGGCAAGAAAAACAGTTGCACTGCCGTTCCTTCATGCACAAGTGAATGTGTTTGAACAGACAGTGCATATCATTGGCGGTCACTTGACCTGTTGTCCAGGGGAGGACAATGAGAAATCAAGAGAGGAAGAGCAGGAAGGAATCATGAATTTCATGGATGGATTGGGCAATGTTCCAATAATATATTTGGGAGACATGAACAGTAATTCACCAATGGATCCAGGAACGCATGACCTTGGAACAAAGCCCATAGAAATAGTTGTTGATCCCAGTAATCCCCAAACTGCAATCAGGCACGAATTCAAGGATGTATATCTTGAAACAAATCCAGACAAGATAGAACCGACCTACATTGCATCAGGTCTTGAGTCAAGAATTGATTTCATTTTTGTCAATCAATGGTTCTTTAATAGAATTATTAATTCAACAATTGGAGACACGCCCAGTGCAAGGGAAGGAAGCGATCATGTCCCAGTGGATGTATTTTTGGATATGAAGAATTTGACAAAGCCTGCAGAGATTTCACATACGTTTTCGACACAAACACCAGAACCATCCAGCAGTGAATTTATTGAAAGCTCCGCAGTAACCCCGTCTCCAATTGAGTTGACATTCATGTTTACCGCAATTGCAATTAATTTAATAATTAATGGAAGAAAGAAGAAATACCTTGCAAAAACTGAAAAATAGTTTATTTTTTGTCGAAAGCTTGATTAACAATTTTCAGAAATATAACCTATGACCAATGAACTAGAAGATTTAGATGCAAGATTCAAGCAAATTGCAACTGTTGTCATGGCAGCGGTTTATGCTACAATCAAGGATCTTGCACCAGATTCCATCACAATATTGCCAAATGTTGTAATCAATAGCGAAAGTTTTGGCTTGTTGATGTTGGGAACTGGCGCTTTAATTTTCGGAAAAGGCATAGGTGCAACCTCAGCAGGTTTGGGGGTAATTTTTGATGAGTTTAAAGTAGTATTGGATGGGCAACCCTTGCCAGCGATTAATATAGGATTGATCTTTTCAACAGTTGCACTATCCGTAAGCACTTGGTTGACTGGATTTTTGGAGAACGCAAGAATTGGAGATTATATCCCAGAAAACTTCCAAGAAATATTTTCTGGAAGGGAACTTGTCAAAGTCTCAAGGAAAACTGTAGTTTCAGTGGTCGGATTGTCATTGGCGAACAACTTCTTTTATGCATTTGGTGGTCAATTGATGGAAGGGGCACCAATAGGAAATGCGACAATGTTGTTTTTGACAGCTTTCTTGAGAGACGCCATTTTGCTGGTTGTTGGCATGCCTATTCTTTTGATAAGCTATGAATTCATTGAAGTTTACAATCAAAAGAAAGAAAGAATAATAGAAGAGCTGAATAAGGATATCCTATACAAAATAGAGGTCATGAAATCGGCAGAGATAATCAATGTAGAACTTCCAGAAAATGCATTGAAAGAAGGTGTTTGGACACCCATTTCGGTAGAACTTATGAATCCCTCTAAAAAGAAAACAGCCTACAACATTGAAGCTGTTTTCACGGCCAATTTTTATCCAGAACTGGATGCAACACCTGTATTGGATCCTGGAATGGGATGGAGACAGAATTTTTACGTACTTCCACGAAAACAGGAAAAAATAACGGGGAGAATAAGAATCACACCGAAAAAGCCAAAGAAATTCAAATTTTCAGAACCAGAGGAAACCATTGTAGAAATTGAAGCGAATTCAAGAAAAAAAGGGGGACCCTTGGTAGCTCTTTTGGGACTTTCTGGATTGAACTTTGGTGCTTTGGGACTTTCTCTTGTATGGGAGCAAATTCAGGAGTATGTCAAAAATCCAAATCTTCTGCAAAAACAAGTTTTAGAATCATTGCAAGTTATCTCAAATGTCCTTATTGCGGAAATATTGTTGTTCATTGGTGCAATATCTACCCAATACTTTATGGCCAAAAGAAAATCAAAAGTATATTCCTCGAAAATTAGTTTTGCCTCAGACATTGATGATCAAAAAATAGAAGCAGTTAAGGAAAAGGCATTAAAACTGTTCATGAAAAAATATGGAAAACCATTAGCAATCATGTTTAGATCTCTGATAGGAATTGGTACAATCATAACTTTTGCATATTTTGGTTATAACGCATTCATGATATCTGTAAATCCAGATTCCAGATTATCAAGCAACAATGATTTTGCCATCATTTCAGCCATTGGTTTGGGATTATGGGTATTTGGGTTTAGAGGCATGCAGATCCTTAATGAAATCACCACGGGTAAATCGACAAGAAATGCCAATAATTTCATTAGAGAATTCATACCTCTTGGAAATATTGAAGCTAACATTCCAACAGAAGTGATTCTAAGAATAGTGAATATTTCGGAATACCCTGGAATGAGGGTGTTGTTAAAATCAGATTCAGCCATTTCGCCACCAATGATTGAGTTGCATACTGAACCTGGAGAACTTGCACAGGTGAAAATTGTATTGACTGCGGATATGGGAGACTCACAAAACATTCTTGCACTGGCATATCCATTTTTTGATAAAAACAAAAAGCTAATTCCATTTGAAGAGGCTGAACCATTGGCAAAGCAGGAGATTGACTTTAAGATTACCCCGCCTGGCACAATGGGGATGTCCAAAGAACAAGAAAAGAAAGTCAAGACAGTGGGGGCCATGGTGACAGGATTTGCAGGAATTTTGACTGTATTGGGCCAAGTACTCCAAATCGGAAACACATTCGATTTTATCATAAATAACGCACCTACCATTTTAGCCTTGCAGGTTCCACTTATGGCAGGTTATTTCCGCGTTTCTTCACTTCTGAAACGTTCAAAAGCAGGAGGTATTGATTTATGAAAATTTATGTAATTGCAATATTTCTGATCATTTCAATTGGAGCAGGGGGGACATTCACATATCTCGCATATTCACAGCCAAAGATCAAATTAAATCCAACAATAGAGACAGAGGCATTCGAATCTGTGGAAAACTTGAGCATTATTGTCCAAGACAAATTAAACACAAAAATAAAAGAATATGAGGAATTAGGAACCCTGCTTAAAAATTACTTGAAAAGCTCGTTGCTTTTCAAGATAAGACCAGAAAATAAGGAAGCTTATTACCATAACAAGGCATTTGAAGATTCAATTCCAGGACTCGGATATGATGAGATCTACAATAATACAATCTCAAAAGATGTGGCCGCGATAACATTTTCCCCAAGTGTTTTCGATGAAAGTTATCAAAAATCCTATCTTTCAAATTCAACAGAACCAGAGAGCCCATACAAACATGTTCCAACAAATTTGTTGGATGAGATCAATAAAACATCAAGCCTGGTTGATTTGTGGAAGTCAATAGACAGAAGTGACATTAGTTACATGCAGTTCGGGTCTTCTGATGGATTTTTATTGACATATCCATATACAAAACTTTCAAAATCGTATGACTTCAAGACAGATCCATGGTATGAAAGTGGACTTACAGGGTCAAAAGACATTGTAATTGCAATAGATGTTTCAGGGTCGCTTAATCAGACCCAATTTGAAAGCATCAAAAATTCCACTTCCAAAATTGTTGATTCATTTTCCACATCTGACAGGTTTACGATCATTGCATTTTCTGACAAAATCAATTACTTTTCCCAAAACTTGGTTGTTGCCACAGATGAAATTAAATTAGACGCGATTAATTTTATAAAACGATTGGAACTTGGGGGATTATCCGATATTTCAGAAGGAATTGTTTCTGGACTTAAGATTCTTGGCAATGATGGATATGAAAGAAACCAAAAAATCATGATTGGCATTACAGACGGTTTTCCCAATACAGGAATATTGGATAACATAACCTTGGCAAAAACCATCTCAAAGGAAAATGGGCTTGCCAAATCCACAGTGCTACTTTACGGTGTTAATGACAAAACCAACGATGATTTACTTGGCTTAATTGCGAATCAGACAAATGGATACTATGTAAATGCAAATACATCAAGGAAAATCATTGAAGAAATACCAAACTACAATAAGTTTTTTGAAAATAGTACGAATGAATTCATTTCATGGAGCCTTCCTTTTGTCAACAAGAGAATGAACAGAATAGAGGTAAACCTTTCACTTTCTGTTTCCTTGGAAAACAAGGCATTGGGTGTTTTCAATTTAGAAATAGACATTCGACCAATTGTAGACATACTCATTGAAAGCAGAAAATATAAAGATCAAGAGATTTTCATTTCAAATGTAGGAAAGGGGATATTTGCCCATCCTGTCTTCAATGAGTTTTTCATCAATACAAAAACAAATGAAGATATCCAAAAATCGTTTTTAGAGTTTACAAATGACGCTCCAGAACTTGAAAATAATTTCAACACATTCTTACGTACAAAACAACAAAAACTGTCATTTGAGGATATCAATGGAAGAAAATACTTCAATACATTCAGGTATCTTGAACAGACAGGACTTATTCTCGGGATCATTGTACCTTACGACAGTATCATACCGCAATCAATAACGAATAAACTCAAAGGGTTGGATTTGAATTTTCAAACATTCCAAAACTTATTGCCAACCTATGCATTTGCAATTTTTGTGTCGCTGGTTATTATTGCATTAAGAAAAAGAATATTTGAGGAGGCAGAGCAATGAGCGAAAATAATGATAAACCAGATAATATTGTCAAAAATACAGTTGAGGAAAACCAACAGCAAGTCGAGGAACCCCAACAAGTGGAAGAGCAACAGCAAGTCGAGGAACCCCAACAAGTGGAAGAGCAACAGCAAGTCGAGGAACCCCAACAAGAGGAAGAGCAACAGCAAGAGGAAGAACCCCAACAAGAGGAAGAGCAACAGCAAGAGGAAGAACCCCAACAAGAGGAAGAACCTCAACAAGAGGAAATGAAAGACAAAGAAACAGATCAAAAGCAAGAAAGCGAAATGGTGAACATTGATGAGTTAATAGAAAAGAGTATAGAAGAAACAAAGACAAGCATTCCCAAATTCTACCATTTAGGAGAATTGAAAATACAAAGTAAATTTCAAAAAAGACTAAGGAATTTCAATAAGCTTATTGCATATGCCTTAATTCCATTGCTCATTATTGTCTTTGGAACTATTTTCAATTTATATGGCATTAGTCAATACGTTCAGGTCAACAATACAAATGATGCACATCAAATCATGATCAATGGAACACAATCAGTTATTCTTCCTGTTGCCAAAAACATTGATTCAAAATTTTCATCAATTCTTGATTCTATTCAAGACTTTCAAGCTAAACTTAATTCAAATTGGACTTTTCCTGTTATCAAAAGTTTCCCTGCCAATGATACAGGATTAACACCTGGTTCGTATTTTTCAGAGAAGCATAATGGGACAATCGATTTGCTTGTTTCCTCATATTTCCTTTGGATGAATTCAACAACGGGGAACCAGACAATAGCAGAGACATCTGCATTGACAGGTTTTTTCCAGTCATTGTATTTTGCAAATCCAAATATTCTCTATCTTCGTACAATCTTTGATGATGGAGTTGTAAGAACATTTCCACATTTGGAAGAAAACACAAGCAACTTCAAACCATTAACCTACAAATGGTATAATGAAACCAAACAGTTGAATTCAACAAATACAATTTTAAAAACGGTGTGGGTGGATCCCGTCACCAATAAGCATAGCATAGTCCTGTCTAAAAAATTTGAAATGAAAGGAAAAGAAAGAGGAATAATTGAATTGGTTGTTGACTTGTCATTTATTGACTCCTTGTTACGTAAATATTCTTCCAAAAATGAAGTGCCAATTGTCCTTAATCGAGACCATAAAGTTGTGTTTCATCCATCCTTAAAATTAGGAGCTTTTGATTGGAATGAAACATACATAAACCAGACATTGACATCATTGGAAAACACAACGGAATCAAAGATGTTGGAAAGTTTAGCCAGCCAACCATTTAATTCCTCTTCTTATACAGAAATGAAGACCAATGACACGACATCTCTTGTATGGAGATTGAAAATTAATTCAACAGATTTCATTTTCCTCTTCCAACTGAAGTTATCGAATAATAAGGTGATCTCCACATTTGATTCTACAGAGTTATTTGGGATACCTGGAATAGTGGCATTTATGCTTTCTCTTGTTGCTCTGTTACTCCATGTCAATTATGGAATTATGGAGAATGTCGATTTTGAAAAAATGATTGATAAAATCAACAAGAAAATAAAAAGCAATAAGTTAATTGACAGCTTCAAAGGCTCAATAGACTCGTTGACGTCTGGAGTATTGCTTCAAGAAGTGACAGAGAAAGTATCTGAAGAAATTGAGAGCAAAGGAGAGGAATTACGCGAAAGCATTGAAGAAAAAATAGATGAGAAAGTCAAGAGTGTGCAGAGTGCAATTGACGAGAAACTTGCACTTCTTGAAGAGGAAGAGGATGAAGATTCCCATCAAATTGTCAATGAAGTCTTTGACAAACCTAAAATCATTTCCAGAGTTCTTGATGGATTTGCCAAAAATCCTGTACTTTACCTGAAAAATAAGATAGAAACCAAAGGCATTGACTTAAATGCAATCAAGAACGGAGATTTCTCATCTCTTCAAAATCTTGCAACCGAGCCAGAAAAACTGATTACAGTCTTAATTTCTGGAGGTCCAATTCCCTTGTCTGAACTGGCAAAAATCAGCAAGGTAAGCAAAGCGAAAATGGAACATTTCTTAGGGAGCTTGCCTGCTGAATCAGGTGTCTATCTCGACGAGAAAAATGATCAAGTGGAGGTGGACAAGGATCGGTTTGTCACTAACTTAAAAGACATAGGACCTCGTTTCAAATTGTTTTTCAAGGATCCCGATAAATACCTGCAAATGGTTCCAGGCAACAACTTTGAAAAGATTGAGAACTACAGAAGCAATATCAAGCAAGTTATCAAACCATTGATTGCAGGAGATGAAATGCCCTTGGAAGATGTTGCCAAATTATTGGGATTAAAACAGCAAGATGCCAAAGACCTTTTACTTTATAGCCAGAAAAAGGCAGACGTCGGATTGAAAATAAAGCGAAAGAAAGTTAGGGCGAATCCTGATAAGTTGAAAGAAAACCTGCAACCTTTTGTTGGCTCAATGCTAAAAGAACTTGTCACAAAATACGTTTAATCCATTTCATGCCAAATCAAAATTCATTCTTTTTTTTTCTATAAATGACCATAATCCAAACACCAACCAACAGGTACTCCAAATAAGTTTTCTGTGATGTCGTTTCAGAGACAGTTTCCTGTTTCTCTTTTGTTGTTTCATAATGGATGCCATCAACCAAAATTTTGTCAGGACTTTCAAAAACAATTGTTCTGAAACCATTTAATGGATCATATTTTCCTGGTTCAAATGAATTGTACATCTCAACCCATAAGGAATTACCGACATATTCCACTTTTGACACATGGTCATGTCCATAAAGGAATAAAGAAATGTTCAGTGACACGACATTGTTCCGAATTTTTTGATCATAGTCGTAATGTGCAAACAATATTTTCCGCTTGCCATGCCCATTTTGAAGCCGTTCACTTATTTGGTTCAAATAGCCATAATCAATCCCTGTAATATTGGAATTATAGCCGACAAAATAGAATTCATTCCATTCAAAATCAATTATGTTTTCAGGATACATGTATTGCTTCCAAATGTTTGAGGAGTGTTTCCTTGTCGGATAAAGATTCATCCAATCATGATTGCCAGAAACCAAAAAGATCGGGAAGTTCCACATATCAAGGAAATCCAGACCTATATTGATAACCTGTTCGAACGTATATTTCGGTGGCTTGCCAGTTGTCTCATTGGTAAAATATGTCACACCCCCTTCAAGAAAATCACCAGTGATGATAACAAAATCAACCCCAGTACTTTCTATTTTTTGAAATACTTTTGTCACATTTTCCAGTGTAGACTTCCCTTCAATAAACATCGGTAAGTGAGTGTCTGAAACATGGGCAATTGTCAATGGCAAATCCTTTGCTTCTACAATGTGAACAGAATGTGCCTGTGCATCAACGATTTGGGTGTTACCTGTCAAGAGAACAAGATCATAAGTTCCAATGGGCAATCCAAGGGGAAGAGACAGCTCGAAGTCCACCCCTTCTCCAGAAAGGTCTTCAGCAACAACGGTCAATGTTTTCTCTCCTTTCTTGCCTATTGCAACCGTAAACAGTTCACCTACAGGCTTTAACAATTGAAGATGAATTATTCCATCTTGCAGAAGAATTGCAGGAAATGTTGCATGAGGGGATTTAATGTAATTATTTTTGTGATTGACAAAGTCAAAGGACGTTGTTTCACGATAAGGTTTGTCAAAAGAAATTTTTGAAGGAGACGAAATGACAATCTGCGGAGAAATATATCCAATTAAAAGTAGAACGATTATGAAAAATTGCTTAAGCATATCCAAACTACCTCTTATTTAGGATATACATAACATTAAAAACCATTAAGATAAAAAAATCATCATTCAATGATTAAAATGCGGTTATTTAGGCTTATCATCCATAACAACATAAAACAGGTATTGCAAAATTTAAATAA
>WAKA01000019.1 GCA_015523565.1 Candidatus Heimdallarchaeota archaeon
GACGACAACTCTGTCAGACAGATGAGAATTAGGGGAAACAAGAATGAGGATCTCCTAAGGGAACAGCTTGCCGAACAGAACATCCGAAAGACCAAGAAGATCGTGAACCGTATCCTAAAGGAAGACCAACCAAACTTCCGACTTAAAAAAGGTGCCACCATCAACTTCCAACTCATGAAATAAACTGTGGACGATTTCCCGATTGCATCCCTGAAAATGATTGGATGTGCCCATTCCAATTGTTCCTCTGTCCATTTAATCTGGGAATTGCTAAATATTCCTAAATTTAACATTAGGTGTGGATCATTCCCTCCAACCCCTCCATTCGTCAACCCCTTGCTATGTGGTTCTTGCACTTGGCGGTAAACGGGTTGAAACCTTGGACTGCTCAGAAGATGAATTGGAAACACTTGCGGAAAGGACATTTGCGGAATTGTGTTGCAGATTGGTCGATATGGTAAACCGAAAGGGGATATCATCCTACCTTGAGAATCAGTCACTGCACCTGTTTCTTGGAACGAATGATGAACGGGTCTTGCGTTCATTCTATGACAGGGTGTTCAAACCCGTTGCTGAAGCAATCGGCGGGAATGGGGTGGATACATTGGATGATGAACAGCTTCATAGGGCTTTTGGCTCACTTTCAATCACTGCTTCACAATTGAACGGTGCCATGGACCTGTTTGATTACCTGCTTTTGACAATAATGACCTATTTGCGCTGGTCAGACCTCCTGCAAAATGGTTCCATGAATGGAGGATTCATCTCGCTCAATAACTCTTTGGGGATGGATTTCTGCAAATTGGGACTCCCAAAACCACTTCATGACTTTCATAATGACCGCGTCGGGAATACCATCTCCCCATGCAATGAACACCATACACCAAACAGTTCCCTTGCACCAAGCAACTTCTCCTCCCCACAGGATGCCTTCTCTCCACCAAACAGCTCTCCCACGCCAAACAGCACCCATACCCCAAACAGTTCTCCCATGCTAAACAGCTCCCTAACCAACCCCCATCATCTCCAAAATATGCCCCCAATCTCTGTCTTTGCACTGACTGCCGTGAGCCACGACAAAAAAGGACATGACGTGATTATACGGGTCGGCAAGCAGATCCAAGTCTATGAGATGAAAGTGGCGGGCGGCGATGTCTACGATGTTCTTGCTAAGTTCATGGACAGGAAAAACGGACAACTGCTGGATATGGGGATGAACGCACTTAAACGACTTCCGGACGACATCAAGAGCTTTCTTGCAAGATTGAACGACCATCTCCCATCACGACCATTGGACGAGAACTCCATCCTTGATAGCCTCGATTTCCTTACGTTCCTTGAGGGAAAGCCCATCAAGAAACAGATGGACCAAATCCGCAATTTGCTTCGGAAAAAGGACAGGCAACAGGAAATGGAACTCAGGGAAAAACTGGCTGGTTCCTGCCTGGCAAAGTTTCTCCCCTCTAAGAAAATCAGTGATCTCATCCTTAGTTTCCTCGATACCGTTGTGATGCTCAATGACCTTGCCGCTGTGGAGGAGTTCTTCCACTCTGGAAGGGTTTGCATGATCGATCTCACTGCCCTCGAAATGCCTGATAAATTGATTGTGGACGTGAAAGAACGCAGAATCCCCGTATTCTGGCAAAAGACTGAAATCATTCTCAACCGCGATATTCCCCTTCTCCATGAGAAAGATGGCAGGCTGGCTTTTGGACTCGAAACCGCATGTCCCCATCCTGATAACCCGTTCCTCCTCACTGAACAGGAACTTGCCAAAATAATCGGAAGTGAACACTTCAGGAACGAGATGAACAGGATATTGACCGCCTACAGGCAACGCAGGGTAAGTAGGCTAATGGAAATCGGCAAGGACAGGGAACGGGAAATCAAACTGCTTTCCCTGCTCCTTCAAAGAAATTGCCAATACTACCTATGCAAAAGGGAAGACGGCTCCATACCCCTTGAAGACGAGTTCCCCCAAGCAGGATTTAACTACCTGAAACAATTGATCCTTGACAGGCTCAAAGGTGGACATTTCGGCATCTTTTCTGAATTGCAACACCAACCCTTCAGGATAACAAAAGGAATCATCGGTACTGGCGACCGCTTCTTCTTTGAAGCAATGGATAGACTCCTGAAATTGAAAACTCTCCTCACATCCTCCTATGACGAGGTCGTCATCACTTCCAGACGCGGATGGAAATTCAAATCCTCAATCAATACGGAAACTGTCCTCCACCTCTTCCCATTGATCCCACCAAAAGCAAAGGCAAGAGTCCTCTATGAGGGAAAAAGATGGATACCCACTCTTTCCGGGATTGAAATAACCTCCCAAAATGGTGATAAACTCGACCTGAAACTGCTGGCAGAACTCGCCGAAAAACAACAGATTCAAAAACTCATCGAAAAAATCATGCGCCTGGATTGCAAATTGTCCGAGAAAAATCCCCACACCTATCGCCAACCATCTGGATTGGTTGAAATTCCCATAACAAACCTTTGGGATCCACAAAATGCCACAACAATCCATGCAATTGCCGTTGACCTCTCTCGACCCCTCAAGGACGTAAGAAACATCGTCACCTTCCATGATTACAGAAACCAATGGATCACCCCAAATCAAACGGGAACCAAAAGCAGAATATATTGGAAAGCCGCTCTACAAACACTCCTTGAAAATCAAGAAATCAACCACTACAACGAAATGGTCTATCTTGCTGACCAAAAATCAAAAATAGCTACATTCCTAACCCCTATCCTTGATTTAATTGACCACGAATCAAGAAAACATGTCATCAACACAGCAAAAGCTCATGCAAAAAATGTCGAAACATTGATGAAAAAAACCCCCAATGACAAATGGCCCGCTAATGTTTCCTACTCTGGTAAGGACGGTCAAATAAAATGGAATTTCAAACTCCAGACAAACTCCGAATTCTCCTTTGAAATAAACAAATACAATGCATTCGCTTGGTATCTCGACGCAATCGCACACAAAAAAACAAAGGACGCTCAACTCTCAATAATCAATACATCTCAAAACCAAAAAATAATCCAAGCTCTGACTCTCTCAAATACAATACAATCCTCTTTCAAAATCAATGACATAATCCTCGGATACAATACCGCTGATATAACAAAACAAATCAAACTTGCTATTGTCAAAAACCAAGAAGGAATAATAACCTACTTCAATAAAATTGAAAAAAATGCAAGAACCATGAACCTCATCCAACTCGAAAACGCCAAAATTGCAATCGAAAATTATTGGCTCGATAAAAACGGTAAATTCAACCTCAAAAATAAACCAAGAAACCCCATCAACATGCTTGCTCTCGCAAAACATCTCCCACTTCTCGCAATACCCCCCAACCTCCTAAGAGGAACCTCTGGAATTGAAATCCCCATCAAACTAAAATACTACCCAAAAAATAAATACACATTCATTCCTATCACTGCTTCCAAAAAGGATATCGCCATATTCATGAAAAAATACAAGATCTCGGCAAAAGAATACCCAATATTGCATAAGCATATCCATCATTTCCTTGAAAAAAATATCATACACGAATTCTCCAATTACATCAATGGAATTAAAATGAAAATCAACATCCCAAAAACAAAAAAAATAAATGAAAAACTCCTGATCCTTAAAAATATCGCAAAATTGATATCGTCAACTACAAAAATAAAACAATAAAGTAATTATCCAATATCCCCAAAATTAAAAAATAACTTAATCTTTGTCTAATTAGATCACTAAAAATAAAAAAAAAAATTGCTGCGAAAGTGGGTGAAAATCTCTTAGGAAATATTTTCCAATATAATTTTCTATTAATGGCATGATAACCTTTAATTTAGTATTTGAACAAAAATTTATAACCATTGTAAATCAAAATCTCTACTACAACGAAATAACTCTTTTCTTTGGATATCATTTTTAAAAATGAATTGATCCAAGTCTTGGGCAAAAATTAACTCATTGGAAAAACAACAAACTGTAGTTAATATTTCCCATTAATTATAACATAAGTTCTTTATGTACTCAAAAGGTTAAAAAATAGATTTATTCTCGGTATGACTATGGGGAGAAAACAACTCCAATTTTTAATATTATTGGCAATTATTGCTCAACTCACAATTCCATCTTATGCATGGAATGCTACTGATTATTGGGAACAAGGAAATACTGTCACTTATCTAGTCAGTTTCTCCATTAAATACAATCATGATCTGACTTATTATGGGCAACAGATATATCCAGAAAACGAATATCCTGATAAATCTTTCACCAACATCAGGGTGGATTTCAAATATGACCGATTTACTCTAGGAAAAATGAGATTTGTAATAAGCTCAGATAATCCTGAATTCGTTGATGTCTTTTTTGAAGGAAACTCTGAAGACATCCTTGTTGACCCCACTAATGGCTTTCCTGAAAACAAAACAGATTGTGCCTTTATTGCCTGCAATACCCAAGATTTTAAAGAGTTCGGAACCACTCATTTAAAAGTAGACTATGGGCTTAATGATCCTGAATATAAGTACTTCCAAGTAGATGGGAAACCAACAATGAATAACTACACTGTTAATGGGGAAGATGTTGAACTTGAGATTTGGAACCTTGTAATCCCGTCCTTCGAAACTTTCTACAGAGATCTAGAAATTGGTTTAGACTTTAAACTGAAAGTCGAAAATGTATATCGATCTATGACTGTTGATGCAGGAATTACAACCTATTTTTATGAAAAATGGAAATTTTTATTGAAAGATGTAGACCAAACTGAGTATTTTGATGCTATCTCTCTCTTCCAAGAATGGAAAATTTTAGAACTTAACGTGCCAAACGCAATAAATACAACTACTGATGATTTACCGACAAATGCCACCGATAATATAGACTCAAATACCCAAAATAATTTGGTGTCAGTAAATTATCTATGGACAATCATTGCTGTGTTAATGATTATCCCTAAACGAAAATTAAAGTGAATGTAAATAGGGTTAATCACGATAAAATAATCAAACTGTAAAATAGTCTTATTA
>WAKA01000020.1 GCA_015523565.1 Candidatus Heimdallarchaeota archaeon
TATTTGCGATAGGTGGTGAAAAGAACACCTCCTGCAATAAGATATGCAATTATGTATATTACAAGTATTGAAAGTGCGAAAGAACTAATTTCCATCAAATCACATCGTATCATTTAAAGAATAGATACATATTGTTTATTCACATAAAATAATTTTTTGTAATCCAAGGTAATTTTGTTATGGATGTATTGAAAACATATTGTAAAGAAAAAAGACATGAAAATCTATTTTTTCCCCAATTGCCTTTCTAACTCTTCAATCCTTTTCAAAGCTTCTTCTTTTTCTTTCTTTTCACGATCCGCCCTTTCTCGTTCGCGTTCTGCCCGTTCGCGTTCACGGTTCGCCCGTTCCCGTTCTTGCTCGGCTCGTTCCCGTTCACGATCCGCCCGTTCCCGTTCACGATCCGCCCGTTCTCGTTCTTGCTCAGCCTTAGTTTTTAGACGGGTTCCAGTTTTTCGATCAATAAAGATGAGTTGGTATAAGTCATAGAGTTTTCCTTTTCTTCTATATTTATCATTTAACTTCATGATGCCGAACTTGAAGGGGATAAGTTGGGGCAAAATGTCAATTGTCTTTTCAAGATCTATTTCTTCATCACCTTCAACGCAACAATAATCTTTAAGGGTCTCAATACTGTATTTATTATTTTCCTTATAATATATTTCAAGGTGGGGTGCTTTTACTGCCTCCGGTTTTGGAAGGTGATCACTAAAGGCAACATAAACGGGAATTCCCAACATCATGCAATTATTTGCAGTCAGTCCGATGTCATTGGTGTATGTGGATTTTGACAGAATATTGATGGTCATGGTTGGACGCCTTAAGTCAAACTCAAGTTCGTTATAGGAAGACAATTGTTCTTTCAATGGAAAATTCTTGAAATATGAAATGTCAAACTGAATGTCCAATTTGACCTCCCCAAGTACAAAATAATGGTGGAGATCCCAAAATATCCTGTCGTTTGGGAAATTTGTTGAAAGTACATCATGAATATAATTGATTTTATGTGAATGAGGTTCGCTTTCTCTTCTCCCTAGTCGTGGTGCAGTTTTTTGGGTTTTTTCATTTTCCATTCTAAGTGCAGCATCCCTATGTCTAGTATTAAGGAAACCAGCGCATTCTGTTTTTGACATCTAAAAAAAAATGGTTTGAAAGGATATAAGGTTTTGCGATGGAGACTTGTTTACAAATGAACTTAAAGAAAATTGTTCATTTGGATATGAACAATTAAATTAATGCAATCATAATAAATAATTTTCAGAAAATTACTGGGGACACGATAAGTTAATTAATTCAGCGAAATCAGGGGATACAATGGAACAGATGACCCACTACCCAGAACGGTTTTTGCGGATTATGCAAATAGGCATCATAGTTCTTTTGGCGTCGATGCTTGGTGTTCATTTTATTTTGAATGATGAGCTCAACACAGCAGTTATTGTGATTATGCTTTTTCAATTATTGTTGATTGGCAGTGTCATGCTGACTGGAGTTTATTATGCCTATAAGATGAGCAAGGATTCTTTTGTTGGTTGGCTATTGTTGCTGACGGGGGCAACATTCGCCTTTCTCAAGATCTATATTGCACCTTTTGTTTATGACTTTTTGAATATTGCAGGATTGTTGTTTTTTGTTTTTGTGCCTGCCCCAATCATGGTCATAGGTCTAAATAAGATTGCGAGACCTGGAAAGATTGGAGTTTATGTATTTGCGGCTTTTGCAGTAATCAAGGTCTCTTTGGAGTTCTGGTGGTTTACAGTCTTCAGGAAATTTGCAGAGGGTGCATCGGAGCTGAAAGCAACGTTGGACTTGAATTATTCCATTATTTTGGTTCTGGATTCGTTGTTTGCCGTCTTTCTGGTTGTTGGTATTCCATCTGCATTAGGGGAAGGCGGATCATTGGAGACATATTTGCAACAGTCAACAAGCAAAGGAGACTGAGAAGAAATCAATAAACTAATTGGTAGGGCGTACAACCAGCAATATTGAATACTTGATTTAAAATTGACAAACGTATGCGGAAAAGCGAGAATGGTATAAATAGTATCGTAACATAGGAGCCCTATGCCATTGAAAATGAAAGCTGCAATTTACACAGGGGATCCAAAATTGGAGATTAGGGAGGTCGATGTGCCAAAAGTGGCATCAAACGAGATACTGGTTAAAATAGCCGCATGTGGGGTATGCCATACTGATGAAGGATATCTTGAAGGGGTTCCAACATTCAAGAAGCCACCTATCATCCTAGGTCACGAACCGAGCGGTCAGGTAGTCGAGGTTGGAAAGGGAGTAAAGACTTTCCAAGAGGGAGACACTGTCCTGATACCACCAGTTCTTACATGTGGGACATGCTTTTATTGTCGAAATGGTAGGGAGACCCTTTGCAGGAATCAGTTGATGTTGGGAAACCATATTGATGGGGCATTTGCAGAATACATCGCCGTACCTTCAAAAGACATTGTGAAATTGCCGAAGGGTCTTCCCCTCATAGAATCTGCCATTATATCGGATGCAGTGGCCACCCCATACCATGCGGTTTTCAACCGTGCAAAAGCCAAGCCAGGGGACATTGCGGTTGTCATTGGATGTGGTGGGGTGGGGATAAATGTTGTGCAAATGCTAAAAGCGGCGGGAGCCACAATAATTGCAATAGATTTACAGGAAGCAAAACTACAGCTTGCAAAGGAATTGGGTGCACATGTGACCATCAACCCGAAAGACGAGGATCCAAAGAAAATTTTGAAGTCAACGTTTCCAAGAGTGGATCTCGTTTTTGAAGTTGTCGGAAATCCGAAGACGCAACAGATGGGGTTCAACCTTCTTTCGCCTGGTGGGAAGCTTGTTTTGGTGGGCTATTCACCGAAAAAGTGGGATGGGGTTTTCTCTGGCAAGGTGATGTTTCGGGAGTTGGAGATCATTGGAAGTCTTGGATGTCCACCAAGTGACTTTGAGAGGGTCATCCATTTGGTGAAGGAAGGGAAAATCAGCTTAAAACCATTGGTGACAGCCCGTTTTCCGCTAGATAGGATAAATGATGCTTTTGATGAATTAAGAAATGGAAAAGGCATTCGAACGGTTATTACGATTAATGGGGATTAGACAAAAAAAGTTCATCCCCTCTCAAAAACTATAATAAGCATATGTATTTAATTGTAATCTGTGACCTCTGCCACTTCGTCGGATCTTATTCCACTGTTGACCAATTTACAGGAAATTACCTATGATATAGATTTTGAACAGGTTCATAAATGGAAAAGGGAGCATCCCGGCAAAAAAGCAATTGCCACTTTTCCAGTCTATGTACCCCATGAATTGATCTATGCATATGGGCATTTGCCAGTGAATATTTACGGAGGAGGAGAGGAGATTTCAATCAGTCATGCAGATGCAATACTTGGATCATTCATCTGTAGCATATCAAAATCTACAACGGAACTGCTATTAAGCCACCAACCTTTCAGAGATGCATTTGATGGATTTGTTTTTCCATTCATCTGTGATGTGGCAAGAAACCTTTCAGGAATATTCGGAAGGCGGATCTCCCAACCGGTTTATATGCTCCATCTTGCACAGAATGTCCAGTCAGAGCATTCAATCCCTTACTTGAAAAATGAATTTATGCGGATGGTCAGCACCCTTTTTCCGGATGAGCAATTGGATCTGGAAAAGCTAAGGGATGCAATTTCCAAATACAATGAAAATCGTGCATTATACAAGAAAATCTATGAATTAAGATCGGAAACACCATGGAAGGTTCCACTTGATGATTTGTACATGACAATAAGGGTTGGTTCAAATCTGGATGTAGTTAAGCATAATGAATTATTGAAATCAAAGCTTTCTGAATATGAAAAAAATGAAAGACCAAAGAAAGATGCCATAAGGGTTGTTGTAACTGGAAATTTCTGTGAACAGCCCCCTTTGGACATTATCAGACTGATTGAACAGGTAGGATGCTATGTGATCGACGATGACTTCATGATTGGCAGAAGGTTTTATCAAACACCTGTTTCTGAGGAAGGAGACCCCATCGAAGCATTGGCAAGACACTATTTGCATGAAGGGGCCAAAACGGCAACTCGTTTCCATGAGGGGGAGAAAGGAGAAGTCATTTTGGAACGGGTCAAGAATGCAAATGCGGAGGGAGTGATTTTCCTGACTGCCAAATTCTGTGAGCCTGCATTGGATGATTTGGTACTGCAACAGCAGGCATTGCAAGAAAACGGCATTCCCAGTGTGCATATAGAATTTGAGGAACGGGGATCTGGATACGAGAACATTCGGCTTTCATTGGAAACATTTGTAGAATCGTTGTTGTTTGACTAATCCAACTGATTCTTACTGCATGTTAAAAGAAGCAAAAAAAGGGTGCAGACATCGGAAATTGGGGAAATGGAAAAAAGTTATTTAGGTATAGTAAATTCCGATACACGATACACTAAGAAGTTAAATAGTACGATTTCAAGAATAAGCTATGGAAAATATAGTTGCTGTAAAAGAGGAAGATCTCCAATATGCCGGTGCAGCAAGAAAGATGCAAAGGCAGTTGGTCAGGGATTTTTATAGGCAAGATGTCACGAAACCAGTTGTCTATCTGTTTGTAGGTGGAAATCCAGCAGAATTATTGCGGGCATTGGGCTTTCAAGTTTACATGCCAGAAATTACCGCTTTGACGATGGCAATCCGTCATCAGTCATTGCAATATATTCTGAAAGCAGAATCAATTGGCTATGGATTGGATGTATGTGGTTATGTAAAGACAGACATCGGGCTGACGCATTTGTCAGGGGGCGAAACAGATATGGGGAAAATCCCCCGACCTGACTTGCTGGTATGCAATTATTCTGGATGCTCAGTCTATGCGAAATGGTGGGAGGCATTGGCGGAATTCTACAAGGTTCCCCTGATAATGCTGGACATTCCCTATCATAGGTTCAATGATCCGCAAAAGGAAGATTTGGAGTACATAATCGGACAACTTCGGGAAATGGTTGAGAAAATCGAGAAGCTTTTTGATCTAACTTTTGACATGAACAGGTTAAAGGATGTGCTTGCATATTCAAGGAAAGCAGAAGATGGGTGGGGGAGGAGTTTTGAAATGGCAAAGCATGTGCCTTCTCCAATAGATGCCTACTTTGAATCAATATTCTACATGTTTCCGATAAATGCCTTGAGGGGAACAAAAGAAGCTGCGGAATTCTATGACCTCTTGAACAGGGAACTTGATGAGAGGGTTAAGCATGGCATTGGTCCCGTAGAAAACGAGGAATTCCGAACCGTCATTGAGGGAGTCCCACCATATCCCGGTTACAGGTCATTCTGGAATATGTTCAAGAAATGGAATGCCGTGTCTGTTGCGGCGACATACCCAAAGGTTGGGGGAATGTTTGATATCCCTGAGTTAAGGCATGATCCTGCCAAACCTTGGGAAAGTATTGCAAGATACAGTATTTTCAGTTACTGCAATCTTTCTTGGGATTTCCGAAGAGAAACAATCAAGCGTTATTTGGAGGATTTCAAGGCGGATGCATTGGTGATACATGGCATCAAAAGCTGTAGAAGCTTTACCGCAGGACAGGGAGATCTTAGGGATTATGTGATCAATGAATTGGGATATCCCGCCTTATATGTGGAATCAGACCATCAAGACCCACGGTATTGGGCAGAGGCCCAGATTTTGAACAGGGTGGATGCCTTCTTTGAGGCATTGAGAATGAAGAGGTGAAAAGAAATGCAAGAGAAATATGTAGCAGGCGTGGATGTGGGAAGCACCACAGCAAAGGCAATTATATTGGACATGGACAGGAACATAGTTGGCAAGTCATTGCAAAATGTTTCTCCAAAGGTTGCAGAAGATGCAGAGACTGCATTTCTCAAGGCATGCCAAGATGCAGGCATAGATCGAGAAAAGGTTGTATTGATCACAGGGACAGGTTATGGAAGATTAAAAGTCAGGTTCGGTCAACTCATCGTAACAGAAATCTCCTGCCATGCAAAAGGGGCACAATTTATTTTTCCGAAGACAAGGCTGACATTGGATATAGGGGGGCAAGATACAAAAGCAATCAGGCTTGGAGAAAATGGAGAGATAATCGATTTTAGTATGAACGACAAATGTTCTGCAGGAACTGGACGGTTCTTGGACGTTTGTGCAGATGCTTTAGGATTTTCTGTTTCAGATCTTGGCCCAATTTCTGAAAAATCCAGAAGACCAGTCAAAATTACAAGCACATGCACTGTTTTTGCCGAAACAGAGGTTTCCAACCAATTGGCAAGGGGCAGAAAACCAGAAGACATTGTCAATGGTCTCCATTACTCAATTGCGGAAAGATCCATTTCATTGATGCGAAGAGTCGGGATTGTTGATGAAATCACATTTACCGGCGGGGTGTCTCGAAATACTGGAATGGTGCGAGCCCTTGAAGACAAGCTTGGGAGAAAGATCAATGTTTCGCCGTTATCCCAATGGTTTGGAGCAATCGGGGCAGCATTGTTTGCATTGGAAGAACTTGAGAAAGGGAGTGATCCAAAATTCATGCCAATGGAGGTGAAACAATGATTACAGCAGGCATTGACATAGGCACAGGATCTACAAAAGGAGTGTTGCTTGAAGACAATGAAAAAATAATTGCAAGAGCCATAAAACCCACAAAAGGTTCCCCCGGAAAGATGGCCACTGAAATTTTCAATGAATTGCTGGAAACGTCCAAACTTGACAAAGGCGAGGTTGATTATATCGCATCAACGGGATATGGTCGTTATATGATGGAAGAACGCCAAATCCAGATCAGCGATTTGACAACCACGGGGAGAGGTGCAAAATTCATCTATAGGGACAAGAATCCCAGCCTTATTCTGGATATAGGGACACAATCCTCTAGAGCCATAAGAGTAGATGAACGAGGCAAGATCATCCAGTTCAAGATGAATGAAAGATGCGCCGCGGGAAGTGGAAGATTTATTGAGAGATGTTCACGTTACCTAGTTGTTCCAATGGAAAAGATTTCTGAGACAGCCATGAAAAGCACAGATCCACAAAAGATTTCCAGTGTCTGTGCAGTGCTTTCAGAAACAGAGATAATTAACCATGTCTCACAAGGGATTCCCGTTGAGGATATCTTGATGGGGGTTTTCATGAGCATCGCAGACAGGGCAGGAACTCTTTTGAAAAGGGTAAAGCTTGATGCCCCTGTCTTTCTTGCTGGAGGGCTGGTCCATATGCCTGCAATGAAAAAGGCATTGGACGAGGTACTTGACCAAGAGGTCATATCTGTGCCAGAGGCACATTTTTCAGCGGCAATTGGTGCCGCAAGGCTTGGTTATCAAAGACTTCAAAAAATCAAGAAATAGAGAAAAGGGGACAAAAACAACATGAGTGAATACGGATTCAAAGAAAAATTCAAACCAAAAGATGCTGAGGAATACGATTTCAAGGAAATCATATATGAAAAAGACAGGGACAAGTTTGTCGCCAAGGTCACAATCAATCGCCCACATGTATATAATGCATATTCCACAGAAACATTGAGAGAAATGTCACAGGCATTCCTTGATGCCATGTGGGATGATGGGGTCGCCGTTGTGGTGCTTACAGGGGCAGGTGACAAGGCGTTTTGTACAGGAGGTGATGTGAAAGAATACCAGAGCATCTTCACACAAAAACCAAGAGATTATTACAAATGGATGTCACTATTTGTCGAGGCACATGACAGGTTCAGGAACATTGGTAAGCCAACAATCGCGAGAATCAACGGAATCGTTGCGGGTGGAGGAAATGAATGGAATATGGCATGCGATCTGGCTATTGCGGCAGAACATGCCACAATCCGACAAGTAGGGACAAGAGTCGGGTCTGTTGCGGCAGGAGGAGCCACCCAATGGCTCCCCATAATTGTAGGGGACAGAAGGGCAAGAGAGATACTGTTTCTCAATGAGCCAATCCCTGCAAGAAAAGCGATGGAATGGGGTCTTGTCAACCAAGTTGTACCTTATGAGAAATTGGATGAGGCAGTGGATGCAATGGTCGAGAAATTGGTCGAAAAGTTTCCAGAATGCAGCAGATATACAAAAGAACAGGTAAACTTCTGGAAAAATTTTGCTTGGTATCAAACCATAAATCATGCAAAGGAATGGTTAACGCTTCATTATGCAAACTGGGAACCTTACGAGGGGATGACTGCATTCGTTGAAAAAAGACCGCCCAATTATAGGATGATTCGGGAAATTGCAAGAGACGGTGGATCCTCTGAGCTTATGTGGGGACCACCATCAAAGACATGCTCTGCATGCGGTGCAAAAGGACTCCCCAAGAATTTCAAGCATTGTGGCGTTTGTGGAAAAGAACTATAGGTGTAAACAACAATGGCAACCATACTCACCATTGACCAAGTTACAAAAGACCTCATCCCAGATGGATCATTCATTGCGATAGGAGGGGTTCATTCACATAATGCTCCAATGGCACTGATCAGGCAGATCATAAGGGAGGGGGTAAAAGACCTTACAGTATTGGGATCCATCTCAACAGGATTGCCGATTGATTTGCTTGTGGCAACTAAATCAGTCAAAAAAATTCTGGCACCATACGTAGGCATGGAAATGTGGGGACTTGCACCCAATTACAGAAAAGCTGTTGAACAGGGAGAGGTGGTGGCTCCTGATGTATGCGAGGCATTCCCAATTTATGGATTAAGAGCCTCGATAAATGGCATTCCCTTCCATCCATTCCCGCCCAATGTGCATAAGTCATCAGACATCCCTTCACAATCAGAATATTACAAGAAAGTAACTGACCCGTTTTCTGGTGAAGAAACCTATGCGATTGCCGCCATACATCCTGACATTGCATTGATCCATGTACAGAATGCAACGGTTTCAGGAGATTGTGAGCATCTTGGATCTGTTGTATTGGATCGGCTTATGGCAGAAGCATCCAAACTTACGATTGTGACCTGTGACAATTTGGTGAACACAATCGATACAAGAAATGTGACCATTCCAGGATTTTTGGTCGATTATATCGTCCCCCTCAAGGGTGCGGCTTTCCCAACCTCATCACATGGAATGTATGTCTATGATGAGACCACAATCAAAGGATACTTGAAAGCTTCAAAAAATCAAGAGGAACTACAAAGGTGGATAGATGGATTCAAAAATTCAAATGAGGAAGAGTACTTGTCCAAGCAGACCCTGACCACGGAATTGAGAGGAAAACCAAATACAGGAGAATATACAATTTCAGAGCTTATTGCAACGGTATTTAGTAGGGACATCAAGGATGGAGAATTGGGGATCTGTGGAGCTGTTGCTGAAATTCCCATGGCCGCCATGAGGTTGGCTGAAAGATTGCATGCCCCCAATTTAAGGTGGATTTCAGGAGGATCTGGTTATATCAATCCAAGAGGAGTGCTATATCCATCCTCGACGGATTTTGAAATGTCAAGGAATGCCAATGCAAGACTTTCCATGAATGAGGTAATCGCCATGGAAATGACAAAAATTGACTTTTTCTTTGCTGGAGGATTACAGATTGATGCAAGAGGCAGTACAAATTTGGGAGGAATACCGTCGGAAAGCGGTTGGAAACTGCGTGGACCAGGAAGTGTAGGCCTTCCATTCCTGCCTCAAGCTGGAAGAGTGTATCTTTATACCCTTTCACATAACAAGAGGTCACTTGTTGAAAAGGTGGCATATGTTTCAGGACCAGGAGCCATTGGAGAGGGCGGATCAAAACCGTCACTATTGGTTACAAACCTTTGTGTCTTTAGATGGAAGGGCAGATGGACATTGGAATCCTTGCATCCCGGAGTAACCCTTGAAGATGTGGTTGAGAACACAGGATTTGAGTTTGATATTCCAGAAACCGTACAAACAACAAAACCACCAACACAAGAAGAATTAACTATTCTTCGAGAAATAGATAAGTTAGGTGTCCTGAAATGAATGTATTGGTCATTGGTGCATTGGGGGGAATTGGTAAGGCAACTGTAAAAAGACTCCAGCAGTCAGGATATGAAGTAATCTCAGCAGATATACCTGTAATTGAGGATAAAAATTATATTGCAGTTGATGTTGCTGATTACAACTCAGTTAATCGGCTGTTTGGGGAATTGGAACATAAGGGGATCAAAATATCAGGGATTGTGAATTTGGCAGGGATTACAAGAGACAGGACATTGTTGAAAATGAACCATGAGGAATGGGAAAACGTAATTTCAGTCAACCTTACAGGAAGTTTCAATGTACTTAAGCGGGGGGCGGAACACATGAAGATGCATGGAAAAGGTTCCATTGTCCTGATTGGATCCACTGCCGCGTTGAATGGCAATTTTGGACAGACAAACTACAGTGCCTCAAAAGCAGGGATACAAGGTCTTGTGAGATCCGCGAGTAGGGAACTTGCACGGAATGGCATACGTGTCAATTGTGTCATTCCAGGGTTAATAGAAACGCCAATGTCCGCAAAGATACCAAAGGAAAGATGGGAAACCATTCTTAAGATAATTCCGCTTGGAAGGGCAGGCAAACCTGAAGAGGTTGCAAATCTCATCAATTTTTTAATTTCCGACGAATCCTCATATATTACTGGTTCCTCGATGCTTGTCGACGGCGGATTAAGAATGTCCTGATCATTCATAAAAATCATTGACACCGTTTTTTCGAGCGTAGTGAATGACAGGTAATAGAAGGGTAAAAGGATAAAACATTTCAAGAGTTTTGTAGAGGTAGCCATCGACAGTTTCCCTAATTTGAAAGAATATTATGAAATCATCGGGATTCAAGCTTGAAGAATTGAAGACACTTAAGCCACTGAAAATCAGGAGAACCTGGGTGGTTGAAAAGAATGTGCGATATTGGACAGGAATGGAATAGAATTGATGAACGTCATTCCATCCTGCGTAGATTAATTTCTCCTCCCCATTTATTGAAAGAATGACGTCAAGACGCCAATTCACGGAAAGCGGTTGATCTAAGGGCAAGACATTTTCGGGGTCACTGACATATTTTACATCGACAATGGAGATTTTGTCATCGTTGAATTGGATGACATCACCAACTTTCCCGTCAACATCTGTAACTTTTGTGGAGTAATGGGAAGCAAGCATTCCAAGAATAAGAAATAAAAGGAAAAGATGAGGCATGATTCTCATTGTTTTTCGAAAGGTGATTTTTTTGGGGATCGGCGGTACATTCCTCCCATGGAACAAAAATCCCAAGAAGACAAGAAAAATGAAATAATAATAACCAAGTTTTGGAGGAGAGACCATAAGTGGGATTCCCACAAAAATGACGAGAACAGAGAACAAAACCAAGGAATTTTGTGAGAAAGAAAGAGCCAATGTATCTTTCAGGTCACGAAACAATGTCAAGGACAAGGGGAACAATAACAAGGTCAGAACAATGAAGTGGTAAAACCCTTTGTTTGGGCTTAACTTTTTCCCAATTACAAAACCATACACTGTTAATGAAAATATGCCTGTTGAGAGAATGATAATGATCAAAAAGTTGGCCATGAGCCAAACTGAGGCACCCCTATCCTTAAAGGAAAGATCAATGTGATATGTTTTTGGCATATCCAAAAATATTATTGGGATTATTGAAAAGAGAAAGAGAGTAAGGAATATCCACATTTGAGATGAAGTTGCATAGCTATGCGGATCACGGAGTATTCCGCTTCTGATTATGGCGGTAGAAAGCAGGATGGCAGGAAAGGTGAATTGCATTGATTTCAATTGGGTTTGCCATGAATAGCTGGCAAAATGGAATGGCAATATGGAACACATGAATATAAATAGAGTGAGAATTTCAACAGGGTCCCAAGTCCAATGTCCGCCCCAAAGGACTTCGTAAGACCAAAATGCACCAGATACGATGGCAGACGCGAAAAGAAAGACCATAAAGGCATTCATGATTTTCAGATTCTTGAATTGGGAATAGGAAACCTCCCTGCCAAAAATCGAATATGAATATAAGAAAAATGCAATAGAATAACCAAAAAAAGACAATGGCGGATGAATGTCAATATAGAAAGAACGAAGGCTTGGCGGAATGCCCAATCCCATCTCGTATCCAAGAGTCGAATACTCAAAAGGATTCTGAAAATAAAGCCCAAAAGCGATCATTAAGACAAAGGAAGAGAACAAAAGTTGAGATTTCCGAATTTGTGCCCAAAGGGATTGGATGAATTGAAATGAGACAAGGATGGTGAACCAAAGGAAAAGACTGCCCGTTGCATTTGACCAGCTTGCAAAAAGTCTTTCAGAACTATCCATTCCCCTTGAAAGAGTATGGGCAACAATTGCGTATCGAGTGTCTGAATGGATGAACAGGAAAATGAATCCAACAAACAATGACCATGAAAGGAGAGTCAAAAAACCAGATAGCAGAACTGAGAGCCTTTGATTTATTTTAAGCAACAGGCCAACGATATACAATGCCTGGAATGACAGGATTAAATAGAAAAAAACCATGAGATGCAAAGTTCTCACCCAAGCTTTTCAACTGTTTCAATTATTTTCTTTCGCATTTCTTCTGTACTCAGCGGGTCATAAAATTCAAATTTTTCAAAAATCATGTTTGTGCCACGTGGCATGATTATCAATTCATTTACGGAGTACGTATCAAATTCAAATGTGAGAATTGCCTCATATTTATCTCCAAGAATACGGAGTGACCCCATCTGTGGGTTTTCATGAGGAATAAGAACCAAATCCGTTATTGGAACCCCTAAAACGTCCTCAAATTCTTCTTTCTTGGAAATTGGATCTTGAATTAATTCTGGAAGTAGAGCAGATAGCTTTCCATCAAAATAAAGCAGGTCATCTTCTTTTCTGATGGCATAGATGTTTACCGAGAAGGCGAGAATCAAACCGATAAAGAGTATGGATGAGATAATCTCAAATGTTTCTTCAAGCCAGACGGGAATGAATTTGGTATCCAAAATTGAGAGACTTGAAATTTGGTTGAGTGCCAAGAGGGCATCGTGAATTGTATCCAATCCTGATTCTTCAGATGAGCTACTCTCTACTAAGGCACGATTGATTTTAGAGCCCAATTCTTGAATGGCAGGACCATACAAATCAGTAATTTCTTGAGCTGTCAAACCCAATCGTTTAAGGGAGATTATTGCATATGCAGTGGCTTCCATCGTAGGTTGTGAAACAGCATTTGGTTTAAAGCCTTTTTCACCAGTATATTGTGAATCAATCCATGAAACCAATGCATTTTTGTTGAACCCATAACTTTCATAAAGAGTGATACTTGTATTCAACTTAAAAATAATGGAAGAGACAAAATAAGCATTTTTCATGGTTGGCAATGAGCCTTCACCAAGCTCAATGATCCCACCATCAGAGTTTTGCATGGAATTGATGGCAATTGCGATTTTGGTGCGGTTGATCCCCAAGAAAAATTGAGTGGTGTTTGTGTAAAGCTTTTCAAGTGAAGAGATGCCGTAGAAACTCTCCTCTAGTTCACCGATATATTGATGGAATGCATCTGTTTCCCCATATTCCCTAAAAAGGCTATCACTGGTTTGCAATGAAAGTATTGCGGAAATTATTTTGTGCGGTTATATTGATCAATTGCATTGAATTTGGACAAAAGAGCCAATGCCGCCCATGTTGTATGAAGAGACGGTTCACCATCCCTATCCAAGAAAAGATTTGTTTGATTGTCGTATCTGGATTTAATGAAATTTAAAATAGGGGCAGAATTAAAGCCAGAAAGCCTATTGAGGATGTCCAATGAACTGACAGCATAAAAAGAGCTCAAAATTGAAGGAGTGGAGGATCCTTTGTGAGTAACAAAAACACCATTTTGGTTAAATGAGTTTATCTCATCGACAATGACATCTTGCTTGCTTGGTTCAAATGATATTATGAGACCATAAGCTAAAATGTCAAGGATTGTCAAGGCAACAAACATATATTTATACACAATCGCCATTTAATACAGGCTGTATTTGATGAATTATTTTTTCATCAATCAGATTTCTCTTCCCAAGTCATTTCTGCAATACTCTGGTAGTTAAATGGTGAAGAATCCCGAGGCATAGATTGTGGCAGGAAATGACCAGGTTCACTTTCTTTTTTCTCCAATTTATTCAGGAGATGATGACGAGCCCTTAGAATGTCGTCAGCCTGTACAACAGCAATGTCATTGATTTCAAGCCATTCATACAGGGCAGTTATGGCATCTAGTTCAGTCTGATCACCAAAAAACATTACAATTGCGTCAGGATGCACCCCATTTTCAACAAGAACGGTTGCCAAGATTTTCGGGACTTCACCAGGTTCCCTGCCTCTCCTATTCCAATCCTCCTTAAGGAAATACCGGTCATAATGTCCAGCCACGATTTCCGCGGCATGCTTGATGGTGCTGTCAGGTCTATCACCAGGCATTCCAAAGACGATTGCCTTACGTCCGATTCCATGCTGATCCTTGTGAAATCCTTCAACAAGCATTATCTGAGATTTTAGGGCGTCTGGGTTGTGGCCATAGTCGATAATGACTCTGGCACCCTTTACAAATTCAATATTCATCCTTCCAGGGGTTAGTGAATAATTTGTGGTGAATGAAGAGAGTCCAGCCCGAATATCCTCTATCGAGACAAAAGGTATTGTTGCAGCCACAACAAACATGGCATTGACAATGTTGAAGACTGCATGACCGTTATGGCAGGCAGGGATTGACTTCACATGCAAAATAGAGGTCTGGGACTTATTCTGGATCAATTGAATCATGCCGTTTGGTGTAATTGTAACGGCGTCACCACCAGATGCAACATGATCCAGTAATTTTGGGTTTTTATAGTTCAAGGAGACCAAGACGGGCTTGCCACGAATTCTGTCGATCTGATCCATGACAAGGGGATCGTCGGCATTTATGACACCATATCCGACATCTTTTTTGACTTGATCCAAAACAACCCCCTTGACTTCTGCGAGATCCTCCAATGTTTCAACACCCCCCAATCCCAAGTGATCCTCAGAAATATTCAGCAAGCAACCGACATCACAATAGTCCCATCCCAACCCCTCCCTGAGAATGCCACCACGAGCAGTTTCCAATACTGCAAAATCAACAGTCGGATCTTTCAGCACTGCCTTTGCACTCCATGGACCCGTACAATCCCCGACGTATTGCAATTCACCATCAATGTAAATCCCGTCTGTGGTGGTAAGCCCTACTTTTCGACCAGAAAGTTTCAGCACATGTGCAATCCACCTTGACACTGTTGTTTTGCCATTTGTGCCAGTTACCGCGATCAGGGGGATGCGACCGTCATTCCCATCAGGGAACAGCATGTCTACGATCGGTTTTGCCACATTTCTGTTGGTTCCTTCAGTGGGCTCCAAATGCATTCTCAAACCAGGTGCCGCGTTTACCTCTATGATAACACCCCGTTGCGAAAGGATTGGAATAGAAATGTCTTCTGCGATGATATCAACACCTGCGATATCCAATCCGATTGTTTTGACGGCTCGTTCAGCCAATCGGATGTTGTCATAGTGAATGATATCGGATACATCAACTGCAGTCCCACCAGTTGAAAGATTGGCAGTTGCCTTTAGTTGCACAAAACGACCTTTTTCAGGCACATCATCAAGGGTCAATCCTTGACTTTCCAGCAGGTCAAGGGAAGATTGATCCAACGTAATCCTTGTAAGTACCTTTTCATGACCAATTCCACGTCTAGGGTCTTCATTCACGATCCTCACCAACTCATCAACAGTGTGGATGCCATCACCCACAACATGGGCAGGAATTCGTTGAGCCGCAGCAATAAATTGCCCATTCACAACCAAGACACGATAATCATTGCCTTGGACATACTGTTCCACAATTACATAGCGAGAATACTCTTTAGCCTTTTCAAACCCTTTCCTTAGATCATTCTCGTCTTCTATGTTAAGTGTCACCCCCCTCCCATGAGAAACATCAGAGGGTTTGGTCACCACAGGATAGCCAATCCGGTTCGCCTCTTCCAATGCCCCCTCAAAAGTTGTGACCTCTGCACCGCGTGGAACCGGAATGCCGACATCATATAGCATTTGAAGGGTCAGTTCCTTCTCTTGAGCGATTTCAGTTGCAATATAGGATGTCAAGCTACTAGTGGATGCCCAAATGCGTTTTTGTTTGTATCCCCATCCAAATTGCACCAAGCTCCATTTCTTCTTAAGCCGAATCGAGGGGATTCCCCGGTTTTCAGCCTCCCGTACAATTGCACCAGTGGTTGGTCCATAGGCATATTCTTCCGCAATACGGATAACTTTTGCCAAGGAAAGTCCCCAATCAAATTCAGGGTATCGGGTTGGATCAATGCAATAATTTACAACCTGTTGAGCCAAATCAGTGGAAGCAAGTGCAGTCTCCTCATTCTTGTATTCGTAAACCACGTTATACACACTTTCTTTACCTGTTCTGCCCAATCGATTGCGGATCTGCCTTGTTTTGCCGAATGAAACGGCAATTCCAGCAAGATTCTGTATCTCTATGGCAACATGCTCAAAAATATGCCCCATCCATGTCCCCTCATCCTCTGTGAGCCTACGGACAAAACCTCCCTTGACCCCTAAACTACAGGTATGTTCTGCCAATGTGGGGACAAGATCTAAAAGCCGTTCATTGAAGCCATCTAGTTTCATGGAAGGATAGTCTTCCAAATCACCAATGTCAACGACCACATGCATTGCTTTTCTGTAATGGTAGATATTGGGACCGCGATAGACCCGTTTCGACACAATCTCCAAATAAAGGTCGGGTTGCATTG
The DNA here is from genome assembly GCA_015523565.1 of Candidatus Heimdallarchaeota archaeon. Classification (GTDB taxonomy): domain Archaea; phylum Asgardarchaeota; class Heimdallarchaeia; order Heimdallarchaeales; family Kariarchaeaceae; genus WAKA01. The sequence goes on from WAKA01000020.1 coordinate 16,775, forward strand.
TATTCATCAAAATTAGAAATGTTAAAACCTTTTAACATAGAAAATGGCGAAATGTAAAGAGAAGGTCAAAATCGAGGAGGGGGAATCATTCTTGTTTATAGGATGAGATTTTATTGGATCAAATGCCAAACAGAAAAAAATGGATAGTATCAAGAATGGAAATATGAAAAAATGAGATTCAACCAATTCTTTTGATAGCTATTTTATTTCACTGTCGGATGCACCATCCAGTTTTTGTGCAAAAACGATTTAGTCACTAAAATTGAATAGTTTTAGATTTTTGACGAGACAGTTTCACGATTCCCCATGGTTCAACCAGTATTTGATTGGCAGTTCCATATCATTATCTTATCCACATGGAAATTGCCACACCCATATACATCCAGAGATATGCTATTGCCATAAACATTGAAGCGAACTTGAAAAGTTTGAAAGTTGTTATATGATTGGGGTTTTGGAAGTTTTGCACTGAAAGTCGGATCAATACAATGCCGAACAGGATCAGCGGAAGTTGAGCCAACATATGGAGCCTTAAGGCATATCCTGTGGCAATGAGAAGAAAACCATCCAAGAATGATGCAATGGTCACAACATATCTTGTCTCCCTGATACCTGCGACAACAGGCCACATTGGCACCCCTGCATTTCGATAACCCTCCAGATTTTCAGGGAGGGTTGCAAGAGTCAAAATGTGGAGAGGGATCCATAAAAGGATGAAAAGGAGAAACAAGACTGCCACCAAGTCGATTTTTCCGATGACCGCAGTCCTTCCCGCCATTGCAGGCAATCCGCCAGCGATTCCTCCAAATACAATAGACCATTTAGTCCTTCTTTTTAGCCACAATGAGTAGACAACAACATCAAAAAACAATCCTAGGGCAATAATGACTGCGGTCAGCATATTCAGGAAGTATGCAGCTCCAAATACACCACTAACGGAAAAGATGAAACCATGGTTCCGAACAGTGCTTGCACTTATCTTGCCAGAGGGTAAAGGGCGGTTCTGTGTCCTAGGCATTATTGCATCGATATCCCTGTCGATGTACATGTTCAGAAGAGTGGATCCAGACACGGCAAAAAACATAGATATGGTGAGCAGGATCAAGTCTTTCAAAACAGGATAAGGATGAGCGCTGATAAGATATGCAAAAACGGTTGTGTAGATAAGTAAAGAGGTTTGCTTTCCCTTTATCAATTCGCCATACATAGAAAAGGGAATAAAATTTGGATGCCGGTCTGCAGTTGTTAAACCATGTTCACTCATTTCCAACTACTCCTGTTTCAAATTCATCTGTAAGGAAATGCTTGATAAGATAATATATGCCAAAGATACCTGTAGCCATGAACATGAACATGACTCCAATATCAATGAGCAAAAACAAGGTCAACCCTTTGTCATCTGGGGAACGCAACATGTAAAGCGTTGCAAAACCGAAACCCAGGATTGACCCTATCAGGGATGACCAACCAATGAAATCGTGTATTTTTCCTTTGATATCCAAGTATTTGACAGCAAGCATCAGAACCATAATTGCACAGATTGTAGAAATGACATGCCAATGTCCAGTATTGAAAGTCCGTTCAATTTCAGTGTATTCATCCGTACGGAATTTTTCAAGGTGTATTGCAACGTATACGCCAGGAAAAGTGCTGGTCACATTGACCCAAATAAGTTGGAAATACAAGGTGAAATCAACAGGATCCTTGAAAACAGCCATGATTTTGCTCAACAAAGGACTGGAATCATAAGAAACCCCAAGTTTCCTACGGGAAATGTTGACAATGCCATAGATGGCAGTAATCATCCCTACAAGAAGAAGAAACATTGCCCCTACATTTATAACGACGTGGGCCTTTTCCCATGGGGTAATCACCAACCATGCGCCTATACTTATGATAACAACCCCAATATTGTAGAGTATATGGCACACTTTCAGCAATTTCCCCTTCATTCCAGAGTATTTCAGGGTAAGCAAAAGAACTGCCGCGGCCAAAAGGGCAACCATGATATGCAGATGTGATACCACCATTTCCTTGAGAGAATATCCAACATTACCACCAGGCGCCCTGACAACATCTTCAGCAAGAACGACTTCGAAATTGGTTCCAATGTTTGACCCCACCCATGCACCAATAATAGAAGATATCAATATCGCAAGTATTGTCAAAGACATGGAAAAGTATTCCAAATTATATTGCCTCCAATATGGTGCATCCTTTTTTTTTGTGGGAAAGGTCGTGCTCGGCCAGATCCCGATAAGCAAGAGTATTGCCCCATAAAAACTTAGGGAAAGCCCAAAAATAAAGACCCCATGAGGCACTTGGGAATCAATTGGAGAATACCCATAAACCATTCCAAAAAAGCCAGTGAGCAAAGCCCCAATTGTGATTGCCCATTTTGCCTGTATTTCTAAAGTGCCGCGGATTTCATACCAATCAAGAACAAAATAAGAGACAGCCGCAAGAAATGGGACTGCCAATGAATGATAAAGCATGATGATCCGTCCAGCCCTTGTTCTAGGCGAATTGTCAAGATCAACAGGAATCAACGGTTTGCCGAATATTTCGACTACAGGTTTTGAAAAAGTACTCAAAAACACTATAATTGCAAGCTCAAAAAGGATAATCAAAGCGATTAGTCCCCTATAACTAGTAAAAAACTGCTTTATTTTCCCAATGAAAGTTATTGTAATCACCTCTTGCCTCTTATTTGACCAGCATGTCCGAAATGAAAGGCACATTTATTCTCCATTTTTCAGGGAATACAATTCCAAGAGTGAAGAAAGCACCTACAATGAGCAATAGCGGGGGAAGCACAAGAAAGATCTGTCCTTCAGTCAAGATGGGACTTCCGATGGCTACAAAAGCCAAAAGTGCACCTCCAAAACTAATCAGGACCCCACCTATGCTCATAAAGTATGCGTTGGCTTCTTTTGAAACAATGGGAAGAAGGATAATCAAAATGCCTGAGGGGATGTGCATAGCCATGATAAGTCCAGAGGTCGAGGTGTCACCAGCCAGTCTTACCCATGCAGTGATAACCATCATTATAAGTTCATACAGCAAGAACACCCACCCATATAATGGGTTGTCTTCAAACACCGCAAAAAGAAGCCCAACAGCCATGCCGATAGGGATTAATGCGGCAACGACCGGCACAAGCTCTGTTTTAAGGATATCGAAGTCAAAAAGGATTATCAGTACACCCGAAACAAAGAGCACAATGTATGAAATGCCCCAAAACAGGTGATACTTGTTCTTCGAGGCAACATATTCCTTTAAAAGGAAAATGCCCACATAGACGGCTACAATGCCCGTCAGCAACAGGAATATGATTGAAACTAAGTTGTCCAACATGGTCATAATAAATATAGATTGTAAAATATTTATAGGTTAGGTGAGCAATTGCTCACAAAAAATCGAAAATTAATAGATAAATGACAAACAATATCTGTATTGCCATGTGAAGAAGCAGTGTCTTTAGAACAAGTGCATTGACCGACAATGTCCCTTCAGAGGATTATTGGGAAAAGCACACCAGATTCCTCATGCATTCTGGATTAAAAATTGCAGGAAGAAATTTCAATCCTTTTTGATTTCCAAATCAACAAAATCAAGGCAATTATGTATGCAACTTTTGTTTTTGCAATTTTCAAAGCTTGTATTCCCATAATTGATGGCCCAAGTCTTCATGGCCTCCAACACATCCTTGAGAGCAATACCCCGGTCTGTCAATGCATAACCAACCCGTTCATTATCAAGTCGGATACGTGCAACCAAATCATTTTTTTCAAGTTCGTTCAGCTTGTCCTTGAGCACCCTTGAAGAAATTTCAGTTGAATAGTTCCCAGAGAGCTTTCGTTTAAGATCTGTGAATGTTAGGTACGGTTTCGCCAGTAATTCAGCAAAAATAAAAACATTCCATTTTTTCCCAAGCACCTCAAGTGTATGGACAACACTGCATTTAAAGTCCACGGCACCCATCAAGCACAGATTTAAACTATACTTTTTAAACATTTTCGAGGGAATTTTCAGTCATCCTTACCAAATAAATGAAAGAAACAATGAACATTGCTGAAAAAGCACATGAATTTGTCAACGTGAAATTGCAACAAATGGATTGAATACCCCATTATTATAATTCGGGGATTTTCACCTCTAAATATAAGAAGGATGGATACCGTAAGGGGTTAGAGGATGGTCGGGCACACATCATATTTGGCCATAGGAGGGGCAATGAGACTCCATGAAAAAAACCCCTTGGTAAGAACCTTCATAGACGGGGCTGGCGGAAAGGAAAGCGTGATCACAATATTGCCTACTGCGTCAGATTTTGCTGAGGAAGTGGGATCACTTTATTATAAGCTGTTCTGCAAGCTTTCAGATGATGTGGAGTATTTCATCATTGACCATAGGCATCAGGCAGAAGACCCCAAACTGTTGGAAAGAATAGACAGGACAACAGGGCTGTTTTTTACTGGAGGAAACCAACTTCGCATAACCAGCCTGCTGGGCGGATCAAAACTCCAGTACAGGATAAACAGTGCGAGAAAGAGAGGGGTGTTTATCGCAGGAACCTCTGCCGGCGCATCCGCCATGAGCTCCACAATGATCGCAGGAGGCAAATCAGATGCCATGTTCAAGGGGAGTGTGGAATTGAGTCCGGGATTGGGTTTCGTTGACAACGCAGTCATTGATTCACACTTCATCAAACGGGGCAGGATAACCCGGTTGCTGAATGTAGTCAGCCTCAATCCAGGAATATTGGGATTGGGACTGTCTGAAGACACAGGGATCTTGATGAAAGAGGGGAGCTCCATGATGCGTGTGATAGGGAGCAGGCAAATTGTCATAGTAGATGGCAGAAGTATATCCCATACGAACATAGCGTCAATTGAGGACCATAAGCCCTTTAGTGTGACAGATGTCAGAGTCCATGTCCTCAGCCACGACTATGGCTACGATCTGCAAACCCATGAACTGTTCATTCCAGACATCATTCCCGAACTACCGGATTTCAAGGAAGAGGAAATAGCAGACCTCCCGTATTTTCCGCTTAAGAAACTTGAAAATAGAGATTGGTAATGGGGAACAGAGAGTTAGGAGTTGCCCAATTCCTTGACTTTTTCAAAAATCCCAGAGTCAAATGGTATCCCCAAACCCATAATGACCTTGCTGCATTCGTCCCACATATTGGAAGGGTCATAGTCACTATAGTCCTGATCCAAAGCATCCTCCATTATGGTCTCCCATTTTTGAAAATCAAAGTGTGAGTCAATGTCACCATTTTCCTTTAGGATTTTGACCAATTCATGCTCATCGTATATTTCCTTTTGGTAATTCTTGAGTACATACCACTGCATGGCATAGGACAAGGCATCATAGAGTACAGAAATGCCATGGGAAATCTCACCCCTGTCAAGGATGTCTTTCGCTTCAACCAGATGAAGGGCAGACCTGAAATACCTTTCATCCAACGGATCTAGTTTTTTGTCTTTAAGGAACATGAAATGCGGCATACCTATTTTTTGGAGAGGGGATAAATAGGGATTATCATTCCAAATGCAAAAAATATTGAAAAACACGGCAATTATTGGGAAAGAAACTGGAAGAACAATTTTACGAACTACCATATACGAGGATCGGAAAACAAAAAGGTATTTTATTACGCAACAGAGATTGTTTGAAACATCAATCGAAATATTTTTAAATTAACTTATTTTTATGTCAATTAATTGGTGAAGTTTATGAAAAAACTGCTAGGATTTACAATCATATTCATGTTTGCCCTCTCAACAGTCTCATTGGCGATTGCGGCAAACATTGATGTCATACCCAGAGTAGAATTGCTGAAAGGGAAGCCCCCTGGCAAAGGAGGCGGTGGTGGCTCTACAACCCAAACAGCCGATTGGGGATATGTGAGGATAGGGGCCGCAGAGGCAAGAAGCAGAACCACAGGTGTTGTGCAAGTTGCAGTGCTTGACACAGGCGTTGATTTCAATCATCCTGACCTTGCAGGTGTTGTGACATGGTGCTATTCCGCTATCAAAAGAACCACAGGATGTGACAGGAATACCGCAGATGATGATGGTCATGGTACACATGTTGCAGGGATCATTGCGGCACTTGACAACAGTCAAGACACAGTAGGTGCAGCCGCAGGGCATGTTGAGATTTATAACATCAAAGTCCTTTCAAAGAGGGGAGGAGATTGGAATGATTTGGCTCATGCAATCAGGGTTGCCGCAGAAGGACCAGATGGAGTGCTTGGAACTTCTGACGATGCAGAAGTGATTTCAATGAGCTTGGGTGGGGACATTAGCTCATTCCCCGACATTCAACAGATGTTGCAGGATGCAATAGATTATGCGAGATCTGGTGGTTCTGCTGTCGTTGCGGCGGCAGGAAATGAAGGGACATGTCAAGCGGGAGATGTCCAACACTCTTGGCCAGCAGAAAACAATGGTGTCATCACGGTCGGTGCTACAGGGATATATGCGAATGGTGCATTCCAAAGGGAATACACAGGAACCGAACAGGACGTAATGCCATGCTTCTCTAACGAGATGCCTCCAGGTGTCGTGGATGTTTCCGCTCCAGGGGTTTACATCACTTCCTTGAAGAAAGGTGGCGGTGTAACTGAGATGAGTGGAACATCCATGGCCACACCATACACATCCGCAATTGTTGCACTTCTTATGGCAAATGGTTTTTCAGCAGATCAGGCATTGAACAGGTTGAAACAGACCGCAATTGACATGGGCTATCCCTCAACCCTTCAGGGTGCCGGTCTTATTGATGCGGCTGCGGCAGTTCAGTGAAAAGTTGAGGATTTGACAATTTAATTAGAATTTATCATAGAAAAAATCGGAACATTCCAAGTTTTATTTCAAAGGTTCCAACATGCCATTTAGGGATTTCAATTTATAATCAGAAATTTTGACAGGTCATTTCAGGGATTCCAACAAAGCAACTGATTTTTCGGCAACTTGTATTATTTCTTCCAATACGAGTCTCGTTATGCCAGGCACTTGAAATTCAGGAGATTCACGCAATTTTTGGATAAATTCGTCATGTGGCAGTGAACGGAAAGAATTCATGATTTTGTAAGTTTTTGTGGGACGTTCAAACCACCGGGCAATTTCATAGTTTTCTGAGTTCAGGAAAAGCAGGAGGGGAATCTTCCTTTTGCCAGCAGTGGTGAAGAATTGTGTGAATAGATCCTCATTTTCATCCTTTGAAAATATTTTGAAGTTCCAGTTGGGGCATTCTTCGGCAAGTCTTGCAATGACAGGAACTGCATTGGCACAGTCACCGCACCAATTTTCGGCAAACAGGATGACATTCATGGGTTTGTTGATATATTCAAGCTTGTCTTGGAATTCCTTGAGCAGTTCACTGGTCGCCTCATATCCTGCCTTCATTTTTCCTTGCTTTTGAGAGCTTCGGTTGAGATATTCTTGGTAAGTGTATTGCTTGTTCTTAAGGATTTGCTCGATTGCCTCTTTCCTTTTCATCAGTTGACAATGCCTTTGATTGAATATAAACCTCAGGTTATGACAACATTATTTGTTGGGAGAACGCTCAAGGGAAGATGATTTTTTTGGGGGGGGAGTCATTGCCAACGATGATAGGCGGGGTGACCTTTTGGGACAGATACGAAGACGCCTGTGCAGGTTGCTGTGACCTTGCCGTTCGCATACATTTCAGCTTCCACAGTTACCTTGTTCCCATCTACCTTGACGGGTCGAGCCTTGATGAGAAGCTCAGTACCATAAGGGGTGGGTCTTCTGAGTTTTACATGGAATTCAGAAGTGACCGTGGAAGGAAACTCCTCGTCAGGGTTCCTGCGGTGAAGCTCTGTTGCGGCACACCAATTGCAATGGCAATCAAACAATGTTCCAATGATCCCTCCATTGACCACACCCTTAAATGCCTGATGTTCTTCTCTTGGGGTGAATCTTAGGACAAAGTCATCACCTTCCCAGAAGCTTTTGATCCGTAATCCCTTGGGATTTGCGGGACCACAACCAAAGCAGATCCCAGTCGGGCCATATTTGTCTTGAACAGCTATTTTTTCTTCTGCCATGCAATGCCATTGGATGCTTTTAAAAAATAGTCTCCCATAGGGCCAAAGAACAATTCACATTATTTCTGAATTACTTGCACCAAAAATTAGGTCATTTGAGAAGCTTTTAGTTATTTGGACAATTAAGAAAAATATGGTTGCCCTTAAGCAATTTTACTCAGCCATTGCATCACTCAAGAATTTGGGTGAACGGATCATGTTTGCATTCGTCCAACTATATGCTGATAGAAATGGGGCGTCTGCCACAGAGCAAGGTTGGCTTCTTTCTTTTCGAAATATTTTGAGTTTCGGAGGGCAACAGGTATTTGGTCGGGGGTCTGACAAGTATGGCCGTATAGCAATTCTTGCATTCGGCTTTGTCATGGCAAGCATTGCGTCATTTTGGTTGACAGGAATTCATTCCCCAATTATGATAATTCTGGTATATGCCATGTACAGCATAGGATTTTCAGCAGTTCAACCTGCATTCAGCGCTTTGATTGGAGACACCTACAGCCATGAGCAACAGACAGAGATGTTGGGTCACATAACATCGATAGGTAGTCTAATAGGGGGATTCGGTTTCCTTTTGGTTGGACTGACCAGTGATTATTTGGAAAATCCCTACCCATACCTCTTCATGATTTCAGGGGCTAGTTTTTTCAGTGCGGCACTTGCCGCAATTCTATTGAATTTAAGTAAAAGAGCACCAACCCAGCCAATAGACCATTCATCAGGATTTTCATTGTTTGAGCCATTAAAGGTGAAAACATTTAGGAGATATGTGCTTGCAGATGCAGCATTTGGTTTTGCAATGTCTACTTCATGGCCTCTTTTTCCAAAGGTTACAAATCAATTGGCAACGACAGCGCAAGTGACAGTGATGTGGGCAATTACATTTTTGGGCTTCAGCATCTCTGCCAAGTTCACACCCTATTTAAAAAAGAGATTCAAGCAGTACAATAAATCATTCTTCTATTCACGATTTCTTTTATGGACAGTGCCAGTCTCGTTTGCCTTTGCAACTGATTGGACACACCTGCTTTTGGCAAGAGCAATTGCAGGCTTGACATTTGGTTTTTATACAACCCTGCAGAAAGATTATGCCTTGGAAACAGCCAGAGAGAGTGGAAATATCGAGAAACGGGGTTGGTTTTTGGGAACTCACGCATTTTTGTTTGGAATCTCCACATTTTTGGGGTCACTCCTGTTTGGCTATGTGGTTGACCTGATGCTTTCAGCAACCAATTATGGTTATGCGGAGATGTTTCTGGTTTCAGCAACAATTAGATTTACATTTGCTTTTGGTTTCCTTTTGGTTCCGCAACCTGCAAAAGGAACATGAAACGAAAGAAAAAATGAAATATACAATCTCCGAACAAAAAATACTTGTTTTGCACCACGTGAAAAAATATAAATAAGATATTAAAACAAGAAATTTATGTTAAGAGAAGAACTGGAGATAAACAGGTTCATACCCCATAAGGAAAGCCAAAAGAGACTGGAAAGCTATATTGATTTTTATGTCAAGTATAGGAAGAAATACTTTCCACTGAACATAATAGAGCCACGAGATCGATTAAGGCAATCATTAAGATTACCGCCGTCAAAGCAATGGAAAAACATCAGATATGTTGTGGAAGACGGTGACAAGATTATAGCAACAGGATTTGTGGGATATTCCATAGGAGAAATCAACACAAATCCCGATTTTGCGGAAATCCACATTACAGTTGATCCCGAATATACTGGAAGAGGAATTGCAAAGGGATTATTGGGTGTTTTGGTTGATAAGGCAAAAGAATTGGGAAAGACAAAATACCATACATACATCAATACCCAAGACAGTTCAGGGATAGGGAGAATGTGGCTTGAGAAAGTCAAGGCAAAGAAAACGATTGAGGAATGCGACAACAGATTGATGAGGGAAAACATCAATTGGGAATATATTAGGGAGTCTATAGACAAGCTTGAGGAAAAGCTCTCAATGTATCAATTCATAAGAATGGGAAAGGACGAATATCTGGACAGGGTTGAAAAGGACGACAATTTTGCAAGGGAATTGGCAGATTATTTGACAGAGGTACAAAACCTGATACCAAGAGGCGAATCAAGTTGGAATGATACTGTAGTCACAATCAATGATTTACGAAGTGACATTGAAAAAAGCAGAAAGGTAAATTGGGATGCGGTGAAAATTTATGTTTTTGACAACAAAAAAATCATAGCCCATACGGAAACATACCATTGGAAGGAAGAGAAGGTTCCATTTGCAGAGACAGGAATGACTGCGGTAAGGAAGGAATATCAGAGAAAAGGCATAGCAACGTTTCTTAAGGCAAAGATTACAAGTCATTTGTTTTCCACCTATCCTGAAATGAAATTTATCGAGACGGAAAATGCGGAGACAAACAATGCAATGCTAAAGATCAATTGGAAACTGGGATACAGGGAAATAGCCAGATGGATTGAATATGAGGGAAAGGTAGAGGATCTGTACAGGTATTTGCAATCATGAGGATTATGACATTTTGCATTTCAAGACACTGATAGAGTGTCGTGACATATCCAGAAAATTTACAACCTTATTTCTTTGGCTTCAGGAAACAGCAGGGAATCGTCTTTCAGGGCAGTATTTGTATTCAAGGGGCGGCGAAAGATTGAATTCAACCGCGTCGCCCATAATACAACAGCCCAAAACAAGATATTGATCCAAGAGAAGACAGGAAGGGTTGTATCCAATGCAGACTCCTCCGAAAATAAAAGCAGAACCCATAGAAGACTTATTGACAGCACCAATGAAAGCAAAAGAGCCAAGACTTGTATTTTCCTGCTAAAATAAAATAGGAAACTGGCAGAAAATGTAACCAATAGGGGGTAAAAGGATGCCAATAAGAATAACACAGGGGAGTCACTGAAAGTAACATGCGTATTGGAAAATAATATGTTGTACATGACAAGAAAAGGAGACATCCAACTAATTAAATGAATTAACCATAGTATCTGTCTTGAAGAAGGGGTGGTTTTCCGGAGTTTCAGATAGGAGATGATGGTGAAAGAAATGCCACCTGCCGGAGTGAAAATGCCAAAAAGAAACAAAAATAGATTAAAGCCAGAGGATAAGCTAAGAACACTAAAAAAAATGGAAAAGACGGAAAAAGCCTGGATAATACCAATAATACCCTCAGGAACCAATTCATATGATGGTGATGACATAAACACATAATGGGTTGGGGTAAATAAAACTATTTCACATCGCCCGTGAACAAAAAGAAAACTTGACCGCCAGGAGCCTTAAGTGCGGCATCGATTGCCTTTTTCCCGTTTAATTCATAAGTGGTTTCCTCTTCGAAGGAAAAGCCTTGTGTCTTGAGTTTGCGGATCACTTTTGCCATATCGGGATGAAAATAGGTCAAGGCTGTTTTGACGCCCATTTCATGAGCATGGAGCCCCAAAATAAGCAGTCCGTCTGACAGGATGGCAAATTCCCATTTGTCATCCCTTAACAGGACATCAAAGCCCAATTTTTTCCAATAGCCAATAGAGTCATCAAGATCACCCACATGGATTGAATATTCTCCAAAATACCCATAAGGGACTGCCGTTTCTCCAAAAGGATCGGAAGATGCAATGCCATTCCCCTGCACAATATTAACAGGAATACCGTCCTTCGTTATGAAAAAGGCAGAGACGTTATTTCTTTTGTCCTCTTGGATCGTGACATGGATACCTGCCGCCTCCAATTTTTCAACAACATCCACAATATCGGGAGTAAAATAGATTATCCCAGAATAATCAAATTCTTCAGACTCATTCAACAGTATTTGAGCACGACCATCAGAATAGATTGCATATTTTTCATCTATGGATGTCGTTCCCTCTTTCACTTTCACAAATCCCAACCTTTCCATAAAGTTTTTCGTTTCGGAGAATACAGTACTCCCTATTACAAATTGTGCAGAGACACCTAATTTCATTTTTTCCACCAAGATTGGTTAATTTCAATAAAGTTTGAGAGTTAAAAACATATTGCCCCCCGTCAAGTGCTGAGCCTTTAAATTGAGGAATTTTCTTCAGGAAATAGATCAACAAGTACCTCTGTTTTTAGTTCCAATCCCTTGAAAAATTTGGCAAACACAATCCAAGAAATGCCACTGCCGAACAATAAAGAAAGGAGAATTTCATTGAAGAGGTCAGGGGAAGGAAGCAGAAAGAATATCTTTTGCACCATGAAGTCCAAGGGCATGAAGAAAGAATTTAGGATAAGCAAGGGGTGATTTTTATTTAGAATTGCAAAACCAGTAACAAAGCAGATCAAACTAAGGGATACTACAACCTGAAAGGGAATGGATCCAATTGAAATGATGCCCAATGAAAAAATGATTAAAAGCAATCCAACTTTTGATTTTGCCCTTAACTTGGAGAATTTCGATAAGAAAAAGAAAAACAAGGAAAGCAGGAGAATATAGCGTTTAAATTGAACCCAAATCAAAATTATGATGAAAACCACAAAACCAAGGGTTCCACCATTCTGAAGAGAAAGGAATACCATAATCCCAAAAAATAGGGACACAATGCCTACGACCCATGCGAAAATTTCAGCGGAGTCATTCCAAGACAATGACATATAATCAGCTTATGAACGGAAGTTTTAGGTTTTTCTAAACGGGAACAAGAAATTTGAACTAACAATTGAAGTCAAGGGCAATTGAGAAGGAAAACCTAGTTAATGGATTGAATGATGGTTTTCACAAGATTCAGATAATCATAGACTTCGGAGTTCCTGAGCTGCTCGCCCAAGTCAGTATTATCAAAAGTTTTCAGGAAAAGCTCATATGCCTTTGCCTTTTGAACCACATGGGTCTTTTCCTCTTCAACCATCTCAGTAAGCTTTTCCACATTCCATTCCTTGGCAAGTTTTTCTGCATGTTCAATTTCCTTCATGGCCGCAGAGACGTCATTTAAAATGATTAGGAAACGAGCTTTGAGCAGGGAAATTTGAAGGCGGAGGATTCTAGAGGGATATGATTCCGTAAGTTTCACCAAGAATTGAAATGTCTGATTTATCTCATCCAGCACAGCCTCATTGAAATAAAATGAGAGTTCAATGAAAAGGGTTTGGAGATACAAGTAATTTGCATAGACTTTCAACCTGAATTGCAGGTCATCATCAGTCTTGACTTTCCGAAGAATCCTCTGTGCCTTGACGAGACTTTCTGCACGGGGAATGGAAAGGTAATGGAAAACCTTTCCAAGGGATATGAATTGACTGACATAACGTGAAGAAGCAGTTTCATGGATGACGGTAAGTGCATCCAGATATTTTTTTATGATTTCGGGTCGTTTTGCAGAAAATGCAACCTCTATGAAATTGAAGTAGACTTTGGCCAATTCAATGGGATTTGAAACGTCATTGGCAAAGTCCAAAGCCTTTTCAAGAGCTTTGAAGGCTTGGTCATGATTTCCAAGAACGCTTTGGGCAATGCCCACATTGCGGTACAGAAAAGTTTTCACAAGGTTTTTTCCTTGAATGTTCTCCACCGTCTTGACAGCCATGCCAAAATGTTTCAGAAGATCATTAAAATTGCCTAAGTCACGATTGATGCGACCAAGTCTGACGTAGACGTTAACCAGATACGTGCTCTCCCTGATGGGGGAAAGCAAATCTTTTGCTTTTTCAAGTGCATTCAAGGCGTTGGGGTATTTCCCCCTGACATACTCCCATTCCGCATCAGTGGCATAGAATATCCCCTCATAAAGGAAATTAATTGAATGCTGTTCAATCAATGAAATGAAAATTTGGCGATAAGAGGGATAGCTTTCAAAATCGCTTTCCAATGCCAGTTCCATAAGGGAAAGGACAATATCCAAGTAATTGAAATTCCATTGGTTGTGCTTAGCCCATCCCAACGTCCGTTCATAATATTCCTTTGCCTTTGAAAAGTTCCCAATGGAATGATAGCAGAATGCAATGGTTATTATGAGATGGGAATACCAGAATTGCAGGTACTTGTCATTGTCATCCAAATTGGTTTGTGACAGGAGTTTTTTTGCCTTATGGGCAATGGTTTCAAATCCATCGGTACCCCTATAGATACGCCGCAATTCCGCACATTCCAAGGCGAATCGTGAATTTTGGGAAAGATCAGGAGAGATTTCAATAGGTGTATCAAACCTTTCGAAAATCTCGTCGACCAAAAACAGGTATGCGTCTTTTTCAGGAATTGAAGATTCTTTCATGAGTGAATGTGCCTCGTTGAAACGACCCTCCCACATCAGTTGGAAAAAGACAGGTCGTACATCGGACATATGTTCATGATTGTTATGACTTTCCCATTTAACAACTTATCTATCGAAAGTTTACCTAGACAATCATCGGAAAGCATATTTGAAATATTTGAATCGGCACTGCGTTAGACTTTTCAAACGAATGCATCTAAAAAAATTGATGACTGTTTCTTTTTTCCAATGCTCTTGGACAGACAAAGGGATTGTCCTCACCCAAAGCAATGCTGGTAAGGAGACCATTGAGATACCATGGAAGGACATCACAAAAATATGCTTTGAAGCGACAGATATCTATTCTACAGATAATATGCACATATATTTCAACAACTCCAAGGAAAAGGTGGTCATTCCATTAGATTCCGAAGGAGGCCATGCACTCTGGGACGAAATAGTCATCCGTAAATTGTTTGATGAGATTAAGGCAAATGAGTTGAGGTTTGCAGAGGACAGAACAATTTGCCACCCAGAATAACAATGATGATCACAAGAATATATTTCATTACAAACAAATAACCATTCAGAAGGTTAGATTAAAATGAATATCTGCCGAAAAAACATTATTATTGGCAATTTCCTTAAGTCAAACCAAATAGGTTTGAACTTTGAGACGTTTTTGAACCAAAACTATAATATTCAATAAAACCAAAAAGAATTAGAATCATGAATATTGCGGACTTAGTAAAAGTAATGGTGGCCGCAGATGGAAAAATCATTGGAAAGACGAAAATCATGAAGATTCTTTTCCTATTGGTAGATCGATATTTTCCAGAACTAAAGGAAAGGGTGGATTTTTTCCCATACCAATTTGGACCATACAGTACAGAGATTGCCAAAACAATAAATGCAATGATAAAAAACGGGGTTCTAATTCCTGAGAAAAAAGGAAATATTTGGGAAATCCGACTATCCGACCAAGCCCTAGAAGAAGGAAAAAAACTCCTTGACCAATTGGAATTCAAAGAAGACATTGTCAACCTTGTAAAGGAAAGCAATAACGAAAGCTTAAGAACCCTATTAGCAAAAATTTATACATACTATCCAGAATACGCATACAATTCAAGAATATTAGCTCACGTAGTCGAGGAGTGAAATATTTGGAAACAGATATTCTTACATTGATTGCCTTGGTGACAGGATGGCTCACAGCCGTTGTCTCCAACATTCTTGAATCAGTAGACAAAAAATATCGGGAGGTAGACAAAACACTCAAGTCTGAAATAGCTGAAAAAAAGCAGAAAGTTGCAGAGGAACTAACGGTTTTTTTCAAGTCATTCTATACTACATTAAAGGAAAATGAGGGGCAACAGGGTTTTTTTGAAGAAATCATCCAGAATTACTCCGCGGAATTCAGGGAAATGAATGATCTTCTCAAGAAATGGTATAGGATAGATCAATTGAGAAAAAATTATACTGCCATCAAAAACAAGCTTACTGTTCTTATTTGGATACTCATAGCAATTGCATTATTGTTAGCCATGATCTATTATTACATCCCAAATCCAGGACTTCTGTTTTTGGAAATGTTTCTCGTGGGAATCATATTCTTAATACCCCCAATTTACAGGTTATGGTTGGAACGTACAGAACAATGGGTCATAAACCTGTAAACCACATTAGATGTTAATTGTCATGCTTATCATAAAATCCAGACTTTTATTTCTGTTTGCCGATATACGATATACAAATCTCCACCACTTTTAAGGAAA